>NZ_JBMPPN010000016.1:0-99114 GCF_049340165.1 Undibacterium sp. Xuan67W | reverse complement strand
GTTATGGACTTACAATCACGACCGGCCCAACACGGGCATCGGCGGCATCACCCCGAAACAGAAACTCGCACTTGCCGCATAGCCTCTACTCATAGCTCGCGCTAAAAATGGGGGGATTACCGGGTTACCGGCATGGCAATCGGGGTTATTGATGATGCCCGCGGCATTTGCTGCGATGGGGATGAAACTGATTGCCAGTAAAGTGCTGAGACGCTTTGGCTACCGGCAGGTGTTGATTGTGAATACCCTGATGATAGGGATAACGATTTGTTTGTTTTCGACGGTTTCACCGGGCACGCCGCTGGCACTGATCGTATTACTGGGATTGACGCAGGGATTTTTTAATTCTCTGCAATTTTCAAGTATGAATTCGATGGCATTTGCCGATGTCAAAACAGAGGATTCCAGCATGGCGAGTACTATCGCCAGCACGCTACAACAATTGTCGATGAGCTTTGGACTGGCTTGCGGCTCACTTGTCACTGGCTGGTACCTGAGCGGCCTGCCGCAGTCGGATCAGCTCGCAGTGACCGGCGCCTTGCATCATGCATTCATCACACTGGGTGTGATGACGATGCTGTCGTCTATTACCTTCTGGAGCTTGCGTCCGGAAGATGGCGAGAGCGTAAGTAAAGGAGCGACCTGATTCTGCGATAAGCGGGTGAATTCATCTGCGTGCTCACCTGCGTTCGTTTGTTTTTTTCTGCTTCACATGGATTGTTGCGCCACCCAATATGCCGTCTTTGGCAGAATAAATAATAGGGCAATTTACAACAACCGTTGTCGGAGTGAGCTGGATTTCATGCTTGTCAGCGGCGTTCAGAACTTCCTCTTCCGAACGTAAAGTCCGTGGCGTTGTACCTGCTTGCCAGGTCACCAGATAGACCACCCATAAAGGCGTATAAGCCTCGCTGGTATTTTGGTAGCCGATTTTTTGCGGTGCCGACGGGAATACACTACCCTGATTGAAATTGGTAAATTTATACACGCGGTCTACCGCTGTTGGTTGCCCCGGCAGTGGTGCACGCAATACATACGACAGGCGTGACACGTAATTGGTACCAGTTTGCTGCGACATCACTTGATCCGACATATCGGTTGAGATGTAGTGTACTAGTTGCCCTTCGTACCAGCCTGCCAGCAGGGGAAGCTCAATCGTCGCCACCGAGTTCTCATTTAGTTGATGGAGTTGCCTGGCCGCGCTGTCAGCGGCCTGTACGCTGACGCCAAATACGCTCCCGCAGAACAAGACCGCTGCGTACGCTGAAGTTAACATCGTAAACCGAGGCTGCTTGAGTTTGACGGCAAACGGCATGGAATTCTCCCAATAAAAAGATGATTTACCAGTGAAAGCAACATTTACATATGCTGAATCTCAAGTATGAAGCTTTTAGAAGCACTCATAAAGACACACCTATATTCTATGGGCGCTCCAGACCTCTTTTGGCCTGAAAGGCGCATGTACTATGCGGGATCTGTATTAATTTTTCAAAAACGCAGCAATAAGAAATCGCATCATCCTTGATGAGTCGGTTAGTAGATGCATACCTTACAGTCTTTGCCATGATGAATACAAAATACTTAATCTTTCCAGACTACCCGGTTTCTACCGCTATGCTTTGCCTCATACAAGGCTGCATCAGCGCGCTCCAGTAATTTACCTAAACGCTCGTCATCTTCACGGTTGGTCGAGACACCAATGCTGACGGTCAAAGAAAACAGCTCACCGTTCGGCGCGTTAAACACCAGCTCCTGTACACGCTCACGGATGCGTCCGGCAGCAGTCATCGCATCTTCACGAGGTGCCTGCTGCAACAGAATACAAAACTCTTCACCGCCCAAGCGCCCAAATAAGTCCGATTCGCGCAGCTCTTGTCCTACCGTCTGTGCAAATTTGACCAGTACGTTATCACCGCCCAAATGACCGTAGCGGTCATTAATCGCTTTAAAAAAATCCAGATCCAACATCAGTAAAGTAATGCCGGTGGTATAGCGCTGACTGCTTTTAAATAACTGTTCGGCATTTTCTAAAAATGCGCGCCGGTTCTGAATGCCGGTCAGTGTGTCGATCGTAGCCAAGCGCTGCAACTCACGCTCCAGCATTTTGCGCTGAGTCACGTCGCGATATATACCTTCTACGCCAGCAAATGCCCCCTGCTCATCATAAATTGCCTGGCTGCTGATAGAAATGTCGATGATGCGACCGTCCTTGCGCACCATCTGCCCGCCAAAATCGCTGACCTTGCCGTCTCTGGCGATTGCCTGTTTGAGGGCGTCACGGTCTGTTACGTTCGGATAATACGACTCGGCTGTTTTGCCGACGATCTCTTCTGGCTCATATCCCAGCACCGTGCGGACACCGGGGCCAACCATCAGCACGACGCCTTTGGCATCGGTGCGGTAATACACGTCTTGCATATTGTCAAAGAGCCGACGGAAATTTTGCTCACTGATACGAAGCTGCTCCGAGATTTCACTTTGTGCAGTCATGTCCATGCCGACTAACAAAATGGCGCTTTTAGTCTCGAATTCGATAGTCAGACTAGCGACTAAAAGCATGCGCAAATTACCTTTGACGCTACGCAAACGAAATTGCTGGGGCGCGTTAGACCATTCTTTACTCTGACGATGCAGGCGGTTATTTGAACGGGTAATATCGAGCGGATGCACAAAATCACTGACTGGACGCCCAATCAGGACGCTGGCGTTATCGGCTTCCAATAAAATAGCCGCAGCATTGTTGGCGTACGTGATCTGGTTATCAGTCAATACCACCATCGATACTGGCATGATGTCGATCAGATAACGTGAAAATCCATCTGTAAGCATGCCGACCTCATTTCCTTATTTTAATTGTGCTCTGGAGAACAAAATCTGATGCTGAGGTTATTGCCAGGTTTGCGTTTTATGCGTTAATTTAGGGCGTAACAGGGAACAAATTCAAATAAATTCTACTCGAATAGCGTCAAAAACTTTCTATCCGTCGAAAAGATTTTTTATATTGTTTCTTGCTCAGTTTTTATCTAGGCGTTCATCACCTAAGGGGGCTACATAAGGATTCACCGAAACTAGCCATAATTTGGTATCGTGTTGCTCTCTGGATATCCTCCGAACACCCCAAAACTACCCTCCGGCTCAGTCTCATCATAAGTGTGACTGGCGGTGATGTAATACTTAAACCTTCTGGTATTTTTATGCGAATATTGTTGTTTACTCTACTGGCCGCTATGTCATTTTCCACATCTGCAGAACGTCTCACCATCGACCGCATTTACGACAATGCGAATCTGTCCGGCAGCGCGCCGCGCAAACTTCAGGTATCTCCCGACGGCAGCCGCGTGACATTTTTACGCGGTCGCGACAGTGACCAGTTCCAGCTTGATCTGTGGGAATTCAATGTCAAAGATCAAAGCATGCGCAGGCTGGTCGATAGCAAAATTCTGCAAGCCGAAGAAAATATTTCTGATCAGGAAAAAGCTCGTCGTGAACGCGAACGTATCGCCAATCTGCGCGGCATCGTCGATTACAGCTGGTCACCTGACGGCAAACAACTCCTGGTACCACTGGCGGGCGATCTGTATCTGATCGACCTGTCGAATACAGACAAAGCGCGCAAGATCGCTTCTGGCCAGGTCATGTCAGCGCAAATTTCGCCGAGAGGTCGCTATGTCTCTTATGTCCGCGACCAGAATTTATTTGTGTTCGAACTCAGCAGCGGGACTGAGCGCCAGCTGACCAAAGATGGCGGCGGCACGATTCATAATGCCGAAGCAGAATTCGTCGCGCAGGAAGAAATGGCACAGACCAGTGGCTACTGGTGGGCACCAGATGACTCACGTATTGCGTTTAAACGTTTTGACGAAAGTCCGGTACCCGTCGCCCGTCGTTTTGAAATTTATGCAAACCGGACTGAAGTCGTTGAACAGCGCTACCCATATGCTGGCGCATCCAATGTGCTGGTCAGCCTTGCGCTGGTGAGTCCTGAGAACGGTGTGATACAAGCCATCGATCTGGGCAAAGAGAAAGATATTTACCTCGTCAGAGCGGACTGGAGTGCAGACGCCAGCACTCTGGTATTTCAGCGTCAGAGCCGCAACCAGAAACAGCTAGACCTGATCGCCGTCGATAAGCAAAGTCTGGCGCAACGCAACCTGATTACCGAAACAGCAAGCACCTGGGTCAGCATTCTGGACAAACCTTACTTTCTGAAAAAGACGCAACAATTTTTATGGATGTCCGAACGTAGCGGCCGCAAGCATTTGTATCTGTATGACCTGCAAGGCAAGCTGGTGCGCGCCATCAGCCAGGGAGAATGGGGAATTGACGGCCTGCTGGCCGTTGACGAGCAATCACAGACGGTCTATGTCGCCTCCAACCGTGATGCCGTATCCGACAAACAGGTATATGCACTCAAGCTCGATGGCAGCACGGCTAATCAGCCGCAACGCGTCACCAAAAACGACGGCTGGCACGAAACCCGTTTCTCAGCCAAGGCCGAAATTTTTATCGACACCTGGTCGGACGACAATACGCCGCCGCAAGTCAGCTTGCGCAAACCAGACGATACATTAATCACCTGGATAGAACATAACGAACTCAATACAAGCCATCCTTATGCCCGCTTCAAGGAAGCGCATGTCCCGACTGAATACGGCAGCTTGAAGGCGGAAGACGGCCAGACCCTGTATTACTCCATCAAGAAACCACTGAACTTTAATCCAGCCAAGCGTTATCCGGTATTCCTGCAAGTGTATGGTGGTCCCGGCGCGCAGACGGTACAAAGACATTGGGGCAGCCTGTTTGAGCAATACATGGCACAGCAAGGGTATATCGTCTTCAAACTCGACAATCGCGGCTCAGCCCGTCGTGAACGGCAATTCACGAATACCATCTATAACACTCTGGGGAAACATGAAGTCGCCGATCAGCTTGTAGGCATCAACTGGTTAAGTCAGCAAGGCTTTGTCGATGCGAAACGTATCGGCGTATTTGGCTGGAGTTACGGTGGCTTCATGAGCTTGCGCTTATTGTCGGCCGCCTCTGACAAGATCGCGGCAGGGGTCTCCGTTGCGCCGGTCACTGATTGGGCGCTATACGACACGCACTATGTCGAGCAATTCATCAATCAGCCGAAAGACAATGCCGAAGGCTATCGTCAGAGCGGCGTGTTTGCCCATCTCGACGGTTTAAAATCACCGCTGTTGCTCATGCATGGCATGGCGGATGACAATGTGCTGTTCACTAATACCACCAAACTGATTGATGATCTGACGACCCGCGGCGTGCTATTCGACCTGATGACCTACCCGGGAGGTAAGCACGGAATTGCCGGTGCGGCGAAGCAGAAGCATGTGTTTCATACGATAGAAGCCTTCTTCGCCAAGCATTTGAACAATCCTGCCGGTGGCAAACCTTAAGGATAGTTGCTGACCATCGTGCCATAGCGAATTTCGGTTATCTATGGCACATGATGAAACTGCATAAGGAAATGATTCACAATGTAGTGGTATTTGTAGTGATATTGATCTGTATTCACTCGCTTAGGTTTTCTACTTCCGCCGTATTGATTGCTTTGCCTTCCCCCTTCTTCCCTTAAACCATGATGACTCCATTTAATCCGAAAAATTCTGACTTCGCAGTGCGTCGCCGCCTCCTGTCGGGTCTGATCGCGACCTGTATCGCCGCCAGCACAGCATTATCTTTCTCAGCTAGTGCAGCACCACTGTCCGCCAATACCGCACCGGCCACACCAAAATTGCTTGTCGTGCTGGTCGTCGATGGCTTACCGCAAGAACAGGTGCAGCGTTATCGCGATCAGTTCGGTCAGGGCGGCTTCCGTCGTTTGCTAGATCAGGGTGCGTGGTTTAGCGACAGTCATCAGGCGCATGGTGTCACCGTCACAGCGGTTGGCCATGCGGCAGTACTGACCGGTGCCTATCCGTATCAGCACGGCATCATCGGCAATGAGTGGATAGACCGCAGCACGATGACATCGATGTACTGCACACAGGACACAGCGCACACCTACCTCAACGAGAGCACCAAACCCAGTGATGGCACATCGCCAGCTAATCTGCGCGTGAGTACCGTCGGCGACGAACTCCGTTATAGCAATGGCGGTCAGTCCAAAGTGGTGACAGTCTCTGGCAAAGACCGCGGGGCTATTCTGCTGGCAGGTAAATCCGGTACGGCCTATATGTACATGAGTAAATCTGGCCATTTTGCAAGCAGCACTTACTACATGCAAGATTATCCCGGCTGGTATAACAGCTTTAATGCCGCCAAGCCCCAAGATAAGTTTTATGGCAAAAAATGGGAATTATTGTTACCGGAAAAAGCCTATCAGGGTGATGCGCCGGATGGTTCACCAGGGATGGGCAAGCTCGATAACCAAACAGGCTTCCCGTTCGTGTATGACAGCAAATCCGGCAAACCTGATTCGGAATATTATGGCCGGATTTTTACCGGCCCTTACCTAGATGAACTGACCCTCGACTTCGCACGTGCTGCGATTGATGGTGAGCAGCTTGGTCATAATCCGGCCGGAGTCACTGACGTAATTGGTATCAGCTTGTCCAGCCACGATTACATCAATCATAGTTTTGGTCCGGAGAGTCGCATGTCGCATGATCATCTGCAACGTCTTGACCGCTTGCTTGCAAAGTTCTTTGACGACCTGGAAAAACGCGTTGGCCTCGATAAAACTCTGGTAGTGCTGACGGCAGATCACGGTTTCCCGAATGTGCCGGAATTTTCACAACGCCGCAAAATCGATGCACAGCGCCTGAACACCAAAACATTGATGGATGATGTCAATACGCATCTCGCACAAAAATTCGGTATCGCTAATCTGGCTGCTAAATGGTCATCCCCCGCGGTCATGCTCGACTATCCGGCAATAGAGCAAAAGGGACTCAAACGCGACGACGTAGAAAATACCGTGGCGCGCTTCTTGTCAGCATACCCTGGCGTAGCACGCACTTATACCCGTACCCAGCTTGAATCAGGTGCGCTTCCAGACACGCGTCAGGGCAAGTTAATGCAACGTGGCTGGAACCAGCAACTATCCGGCGATATCATGGTCGTGACGAAGCCTTTCTGGTATTTTGGTAGCGGCACGACAGGTACCTCCCACGGCTCACCATATGCATATGACACCAATGTACCGCTGATTATGATGGGCAAAAACTGGATCAAGCCAGGTGCTTACGGGCAATATGCGGAAGTCGTGGATATCGCCCCGACGCTGGCCCATCTGTTACACGTGCGTCCACCCAGCGCCAGCGAAGGAGGTGTACTCACTGAAATCATCAAAGCAGACTCAGTGCGCTGATATCTATTGTTGAGTGAATCGCTTTGTGTCCTTATGTAACAAAAAAGAGCGGCGCAAAGCGATTTCGCGTCAGTTTGTAAGACCTCTTTTACAAATGACAAAACCGACTAAAATGGTGGTGTAGCTGGTTCACAAGCAAGGAGTCAATATGATGCGACGTTCACTGATCACTGCGCTTTTTTGCGCGATCACCCTCCCCGTCTTTGCAGGCGAAGCTCAAGTCGATTTCGTTCAACCAGAAAAGTTCACCGATATCCGCAATGTGAATGACAGTCTGGAAGATGCACAAATCCGGGTAAGCAAAGAATTTAGTTTATATTTTTCAGATCTGGCGAAGACACTTCCCGACGGATACATCCTAGAAGTACAAGTCACCGATATCGACCTCGCGGGCAGGATCGAGTACAACTATGCCAGAACCATGCGTGACATCCGCGTACTGAAAGACATCGACTGGCCAAAAATGTCTCTGTCCTACACGCTCAAAAATCCTCAGCAAGAAGTCGTCGCTTCCGGCAAAGAAGATATCCGCGATATGTATTATTTATCGAAAGCGAACTTAAGCAGCAGTGATTACAAATATGAGGAGCAAATGTTGAAAGAATGGTTCAGGCATCTGCAACGTAGTAAGGTATTTCCGACCAGAGAAAAATCCTGAAAACTCTCTAAGTTACGTTCATCAATAGTAAATCTACCTGCAACGATACAAGGTAAAAAGCCGCTCAGATGATCTGAGCGGCTTTTTCAATTTCACATGAAATTACTCACTATGCGGCGCGGCGACCACGTCTGAATATAAACGATCCCAGACGTACAATGCGGCGATACATAAAGCGCAGCAAAGTGATCGTCAATAAAGCTTCAATCAAGGTCGTCACGAACGCAAATAAAGTATTCCAGCGGGCATCGCGTGCCAGGAACTTAGCGAACATCCGGTCTCTGGCGATTTCTATACTGTCATAAAAAGTCGGTACTACCAGCAAAGTCAGCAAAGTCGAAGTAATCGTACCACCGATGATAGCGACTGCCAGCGGACGATAGAACTCACCGCCCTCACCCAGGCCGATCGCGACCGGCATCATGCCAGCAATCAGGGCGAACGTCGTCATCAAAATCGGACGCAGACGCATACGACCGGCATACATCAGCGCCTCTTCGCGGCCAAAGCCTTCCGTTTCACGTTTGCGGGCACAATCAAGCAACAGAATCGCATTTTTAGCGACTAATCCCATCAGCATAATGACCCCGATGAAACTCATCAGATTCAAGGTGCCACGCGTCAGCAGCAACGCTAGAACCACACCGATCAGACTCAAAGGCAAGGACAGCATTACTGCAATCGGTGCTGTAAAAGAACCGAACTGCATAACCAGGATCAGGTACATCAGGCCAATACCTGAGATCAGGGCAATACCCATCTCGGTGAACAATTCCTTCTGATCACGCGCAGCACCGCCAAGCTCAATCCCGTAGCCGGTAGGAAAATCAATCGCGTTCGCAATCTTCATGGCATCTGCCGTGACTTCGCCAGGCGAGCGGCCCTGTGCGTTGGCAGACACAGCAATCATGCGCTTACCATCAGAGTGCTGAATCTGCGCCGGGCCTTTGCCCATCGTGATTTTTGCGATCTGATCCAGAGGAACCATCTTATCGGTACCGCTGACTGCGATGGGTAAATGCTCGATATTCTCAGCATTGACCCGGTCTTCCGGCTGCAGGCGCACTGCAACGTCACGTGCTTCCCCGGTAGGATCCACCCAGTCGCCGACCTCAACACCGGCAAATGCGACGCGCAGAGATTGCGCCGCGTCACCGACTGAAATACCCAGCGAATTCGCCAGACCGCGATCCAGCTCAATCTGTAGTTCATCAATCGGATCCTGTTCGGATAATCCGACATCAACCGCACCGGGAACGGCGCGTAATTTCTCCATATACGCCGTGGTGATCGCCATTAATTTACGCGAATCAGGGCCGGAAAACTGAATCTGCACTGGCTTACGTGCGCCATTATTCAAGTCGTCCAGCACAACATATTCAGCGCCAATGACACCAGCGACTTTTTTACGCAGATCGACGGCAATTTTTTCAGCGGAGCGCTGGCGCTTGGTACTCTTACCCAAGTCCACGTAGACCCGACCACCGCTGGCATTCACATTACTATTCGTTGCCACGGTCTCTGGCAAGGTACGGGCAATCTCTGCCGCTTTTTCTACCTTCAGCCGTGCGTAATCCAGGCTGGAACTTGAGGGTGTGCGGATATCGATAATGATGGTGCCGTTGTCAGCAGCCGGCAAGAAACTCGAACCGCCAAACATCACATGTAGCGTCAGCGCACCGATCAGGCTGACCACCGCAATAATCGCCATCCAGATGCGGTGATGCAACGCCCAGGCGATCACTTTACTGTAGCGATCTGCCTGATGATCAAACCAGTGATTAAACCTGGACAGCAACAAACTGATGCCCGTTTTTTTCTCCAGATGATGTCCGACCGGATCCCCCCAATATGCCGACAACATGGGATCCAGCGTGAATGAAATAAACAGGCTGACCAGGACCGAACTGGCAACCGTCAAAGCGAATGGACGGAACCATTCACCCGCACCGCCCGGCATAAACGCAACAGGAATAAATACAGCAATAATAGAGAACGTGGTCGCAGCAACTGCCAGACCAATTTCGCGCGTACCGTTACTGGCCGCAGTGCGGCGATCCGAGCCCATTTCCATATGACGCACAATATTCTCGCGCACCACGATGGCATCATCGATCAGCACACCAATCGCCAGCGACAGACCAAGCAAAGTCATGAAGTTCAGCGTAAAGCCACAGAGCCAGACAGAGATAAATGCGGCGATCACTGACGTCGGCAAACTCAGCGCCGTAATCAGTGTCGAGCGCCAGGAATTTAGGAATACATACACAACAAAAATCGTCAGTACCGCACCGAACATCAGCGACTCGATCACATTATTCAGGCTGCTCTCGGCATCCTTGCCACCATCCTGTGTGACTTCGAGCTTGGTTCCTTCGGGCAGTGTTTTATTGATTTCATCCACCAAAGTACGGATCTTGTTTGCTACCGATACCGTACTCGCGTCGCGTGAGCGAGTAATCGAAATACCGACGTTAGGATTGCCGTTACGCATACTAAAACTATTCAGTTCTGCGAAACCATCAGCAATCTTAGCGACCTGTGCCAGACGGATGACTTCCGTGCCGCGGCGCTTGATAACAATTTGCTCAAACTCAGCAGGCGACTCAATCCGCCCCACCAGTCGAATACTTTGCTGATCCAGAATGCCACGTACTTTACCGACAGGTGCCGTCGTATTCTGGTTGCGCAGGGCATTCACGACTTCGGTGACGGAGACATTGTATTCACGTAATTTTTGCGCATTCAGCAGTACGCTCAGTTCACGACGCAAAGAACCATTGACACTGACTACCGCCACACCATCGACCGCACGAAACTTATCGGACAGCTCGTCTTCCGCCTTGCGTGAAATTTCCGCATGTGACATAGTTTTTGATGACAAGGCCAGTTGCATAATCGGTTGAGCTGCCGGATCAATCCGCTGCAAAATCGGTTCACGCATTTCTGCCGGCAATTTATAACGTACTGAGGCGATTGAGTTTCGAATTTCATCCGAAGCCTCGATCATATTTTTTTTGAAGTTGAAGATGATCACGATGCTGGCATTGCCTTCGCTGGCCGTCGCACGGATCTGATACACACCCGTAATGCTTTGCAGCGATTTTTCTACGCGGTTGATAATCTCGCGTTCTACCGTATCGGGTGAGGCACCCGGATAGGGGATATTAATCACCATCACCGGCTGCTCCACATCAGGAATCTGATTCACACGGAGTTTTTTCAGTGCCAGTAAGCCCAGGCACATCATCGCAATAATAATGACGATCGTCGCAATCGGACGCTTAATACTAAAATCGGATAGGAACATAATTATTTCCCCGTTGCTGAGCTGGCAGGCGCACTCATGACGGCGGCCGCTTTCGCGACACCGGCTGCACCGGCCGACTCAACCAACATTACTTTCTGGCCGTCTTTGAGAGTCGATACCGGATTGCGTACAACCTTGTCGCCATCCGACAAGCCAGTACTGACGACATAATCACCGCGGCGCGGATCGCGCTCGCCCAAAGTGATGCTCACTTTTCTGAGCAGACCATCCTTAACACGCCAGGCATAAGCCTTGTCACCGTCACGGACCAGCGCACCGCTCTTAATCATCAGGTTTTGGGTACTACCTGCCTCTATACGACCCTCGGCATACAGGCCGGATACTTTAGGCTGATTGCTGTCAACGAAATCCACCAGCACCTCAACCTGACGTGTAGTTGCATTCGCGGCAGGATCAACACGACGCACCTTACCGATAAAATCCTGCTCGCCATAGCCATTGACACGGAAACTGACCGGCATACCTGACTTGACATCCTTTACACGGTCTGCGGACACCAGGCCTTGCAGGCGCATGCTGGTAGGGTCAATCACTTTGACCAGCTCTTTGCCGATTTGCGCAGTATCGCCTGCAGATACCTTACGTTCACTGATGATGCCGTCGAACGGTGCGCGGACCTCGGTGCGTTGCAATGTCTGACGGGCTTGCGCAGAACGTGCTTTGGCGGCGACCAGATCACTTTGGGAGTTATTACGACGGATCTCGGCATCTTCTAATTGCTGGGTCGACGTCATGCCAGAGGCGCGCAAGGTTTTTAAGCGCTGGAATTGACGTTCCGCCTGATCAAACGATTGCCCGGCAGCACGTACTGCCTCCTCTGCAGAGGTCAGACTGTCGCGAATTGAGGTGTCGTCCAGGCGCACCAGCAGGTCACCACGTTTGACGACATCACCATTTTCTTTGAGTACCTGCAAAACAATCGAGGAAATTTCCGCACGCAGATCTGCGCGGCGCTCAGGCTGTACAGAACCGGTAATGACCGGACCAGAAGCCAGCGAATTATTTTGCACGGTAATCAGATCTTCGGCCGTGACCTGCAAAGTCACCTCTTCCGAAGCGCTGGCTTTCTTGCTGGCGGAGGCATTGTTTTTGTCGCTTTTATCACCTTGTGCACCCTTGCTACATGCAACAAGTGTGGTTGCAATGGCGAGTGCAAGTAAAGTACGACGCAACATAGACGATCTCCCGAAATAGGTACATTTGAACAAAGCAATTTAATAAAACAATTGAAACGCGAGCGAAATAAATCCGCTTGATAAATAAGCTTGATACATATTTTTAAGGAATAATCCTGTAACAAGTTCTTACAATCTTCACGCGGCAGAGTATCGCCAGCTTGTTGCATGATGTCAATCACATAATGTAGATCACAAATATAGGTAATTCATTTGGATCACCCGCGCAAATCACCTACTTAGCAGCTTTTCGCCAAGACAAGCCGCCTACCAGCAAGTTTGCAGATCAAACCTCAGGAATCACTTGAAGTTTGCGTCTAACTCCAGTAGTCTCCGCCCTCTTTCTTGTTTTAGCTTGCAATTGATGAATTGACTGCCCGCGTTGCCGCTGGTGGTCCTCGCTTTATCTATGACCGTCATTATCGCCACCGATGTATTTGGAAACACCCCGGCTGTCGCCAGCCTGATTCGCAGTTTGGACCATCCCTGTCTGATCGTCTCACCACATGACGATCAGGATCACAGCGGCATCCACTATCGCTCCGAACAAATCGCCTATCAAGCCTTCATCGCCCAGGGCGGGCTTGCACGCTATAGAGACAAACTTGACCGTGTTATACAAAAGCAACAGGCAGAATATCGCAACACCCCTTGCGTCACCATCGGCTTTAGCGCTGGTGCCAGTGCGCTCTGGCTGCTGGCTGCAACGGAGAACGCGCATCACATCGATCAGATGGTGCTGTTCTATGGTTCACGCATCCGCGATTACACCCATCTGCAACCACGGTGTCCCGCAAGGCTGATCTTTGCAGCACGCGAAGCTGCCTTTGATCCGCTTGCACTCACCCAACAATTGCGCCAGCAGGGTCAACCTGCCGAATTGATTGCGAATACCACGCATGGATTTATGAATCCTTACTCAGGCGGATTTTGTGTCAAAACACAGGCATTGTTTTTAGAGGAACTCGCGCGGCTAATTCGGGATACACATCCATGCGCATTAGCCGCATGAAATGACGAACAAATGACGAAAGCGAACAATAAGTTTACAGAATGGCGGGCACTAGCAACTGACGGCATCCGTCGCGCAGCACACCTGTTAGGACAACCTATTCAAATAATTTATTTTTTCTGTGCCAGCCAACGGCGGTAAGTCAATAAAGCGACGTGCGCATCATCCGCCGCATAGCGGATCTGCCGCTCCGTCAATGGCGCCAGCGACCAGTTCGAGGTTGACGTCTTTTTAGATTTTTGTAAGGTCATTCCCAAAAACCGTGCTGCGGCAGTTTTCGCCCCCATATCGCTGCCTTTACGCTCGCGCATGGCTCTCGCCAGATCAAGAATCTGTGCAGGATGCATCCCCAAACGCGCACGCAAACGGCTCTGATCATCACCCAGACCAAAACCCACCTTTAATATATGCGATGCCTCCAGCGCCGCCTTAGCCGGTGCCAGATAGGCAGAATCGATGACCGGAAACAGAAACACCTGATCGTCCGTGGCAAGTTGAATCAAATGCGGCCCGCCCGAATTCTGCCCTTTGACAAAAGTCGGTCGCGACTCTGTATCAAATCCCAGCACATCCGCTGCCAGCAAAGTCTGCTGCGCCTTCTCGGCCAATTCAGCATTTGTGACTATATGAATATGGGCTGCACTCACACCCTGATAAGCTGGCAAGGACGGGGGTGCAGCACCCGACACGTCTTTGTCGGGTACTGCGCTGGGGGATTCTTGCTGGTTGGTTAAAGTTGAGTTCATCAGTCAATGATACATGGCATATCAAGGATGTGAAATTGAAGAATCAAGTGGAATAAGAAAAGCAAAAGACCGCATATAGCGGCCTTTTCATTTGGTGCATTTTTCAGCTTGTTAGCGTTCAAAGCACATATCCCAATCTGATAATGCTTGAATAATAGAGATGTATTACGGTAAAGTCAAAGTGTTATTAAAAAAACATAGGATTAAACATGCTCGGAAAAATGGCTTATCGGCTGGCATTAGACCTTGGATCTACCTCACTAGGCTGGGCGATGATTAGACTAAACAATGAAAATCCACCGTTCCCAACAGCCGTCATTAAAGCGGGCGTGAGAATTTTTTCTGATGGGCGCAATCCAAAAGATGGGTCATCGTTAGCGGTAACTCGTCGGGAAGCACGTGCTATGCGTCGTCGTCGCGATCGTTTATTAAAACGAAAAACGCGAATGACTAAATCACTTATTGAACATAATTTTTTTCCTGTTGACGCACAATCACGTAAAGAACTAGAACTACTCAATCCCTACACGCTACGCGCCAAGGGCTTGGATGAAATGCTGACGCCCCAAGAATTCGCTCGTGCACTCTTTCATATTAACCAGAGACGTGGTTTTAAAAGTAACCGTAAAACCGATAAAAAAGATAACGACAGCGGAGCACTAAAAACTGCAATTAATAAGTTACGGTCGGAGCTTATCGAAGAAAACTGTCGCACAGTAGGCGAATGGCTACATAAAAGAGATAGTTCTGGAAGAACTGTACGTGCGCGTTTCCGTGAAAATAAAGTCACTAGGGATGACGGAAAAACTCGCATCGATAAAAGCTACGATCTATATATCGACAGAGCAATGATTGAGGCTGAATTTGAAGCATTATGGCAAAAACAAGCCATATTCAACCCGACATTTTTTAACGAAACAGCCAAAGTAGATTTGAAAGATGCGCTGTTATTTCAACGTCCACTCAAACCTGTCATACCCGGGCGTTGTACGCTGATGCCAGACGAGATGCGAGCGCCACTCGCACTACCTAGTACCCAGCGCTTCCGTATCTACCAAGAAGTAAATAACCTCAGAATATTACGTGCTGGTCTAAAAGAAGAATCTTTAACTATTCAGCAACGAGACATTATTGTCGCAGCGCTCGAAGAGAACAGCAAACGCTCATTTACTCAAATAACGAAATTACTCGATTTAGGCTCCATTACATTTAATATCGAAGATGCAAAACGTCAGGAACTTAAAGGCAACACTACAAGCGCGATTCTCAGTAAATCCGATCACTTTGGAAAAGTGTGGTTTACATTCGACGAAAGCAAACAAGACGCTGTAGTGCATCAATTAGTAACAGAGGAAAATCTCGCAAAATTAATGCGCTGGCTGATAGTTGAAACAAATATCGACGAAGAGCGCGCGGAAGTCATTGCCAACGTTGGCTTACCAGAAGGATACGGAAGTCTTAGTTTGCAAGCGCTAAATCGCATACTTCCAGAATTGCGAAAAGACGTTATAACTTACGACAAAGCGGTGTTAGCAGCAGGCTTTGCACACCATAGCAATATTAGTGCATCGGCTACAGGTGAGATTTTATTAGAGTTGCCTTATTATGGGCAGCCGCTACAGCGCCATGTCGGATTTGGTACAGGCAACCCAAATGACACAGATGAAAAACGTTATGGACGTATAGCAAACCCAACTGTTCATATCGGACTGAACCAAGTCAGATTAGTCGTAAATGCGCTAATTAAACGCTATGGGCACCCTAGTGAAATTATCGTAGAACTCGCACGCGATCTTAAGCAAAGTAAAGATCAGCGGGACGACGTGAATAAGCGTCAAGCAGAGAATCAAAAACGCAATGCACGCTTGCGTACCGATGTGGCAAATATTCTACAAATCAGCGAAGAGCGGGTAAAAGCGGCGGATGTACAAAAAATGATTTTATGGGAAGAACTCAGCTTTGACCCAGCAGATCGTCATTGCCCATACTCCGGGATTCAAATCAGCGCGCACATGTTGCTCAGCAACGAAGTAGAAATTGAGCATATATTGCCATTCTCTATTACGCTAGATGATAGTCTCAACAATAAGACGGTGGCACTTCGCAAAGCGAACCGAATTAAGGGTAACAATACTCCTTGGGATGCGTTTGGAAAGCAAACGGTAGCTGGATTTTCCTATGCCGAAATACTCGCGAGAGCGGAGCAAATGCCTAAAGCTAAGCGATACCGCTTTGCGGAGGATGGCTATCAAAGATGGCTTAAGGACGATGCAGGTTTTTTAGCCAGAGCACTTAATGACACTCGCTATCTAAGCAAAATAGCACGTGAATACGTTCAATTGATTTGTCCAAAAACACGCGTTATCCCGGGACAAATGACAGCAATGTTGCGAGCCAAATTTGGCTTGAATGATGTACTTGGGCTCAATGGTGAAAAAAATCGTAACGACCATCGACATCATGCAGTTGATGCTTGTGTCATCGGCGTTACAGATCAAGGTTTAATGCAACGGTTTGCGCAAGCAAGTGCCAGCGCAAGAGAAAAACAACTTAATCGACTTGTCGAGAATATGCCTTTACCTTGGGATACATATCGAGAACATGTAGAGCGTGCGATACAAAGAATTTGGGTGAGCCACAAACCAGATCATAGCCACGAGGGTGCGATGCATAATGATACTGCTTACAGTTTGCTCGGCAATGGCAAAGTTAGCGTGCATAAGATAGTTGATGGCAAACGTACTCGCGTTGAAGATAATCTAAAGGTCATTGAATTTACTGATGGCAAAGCAATTGATCGGCACGGACTAAAACATAATGGTGAACCTAAGCCCTACAAAGGATATAAAGGTGACAGTAACTATTGTATTGAGATTGTCCGCAACGAAAAAGGTAAGTGGGAAGGAGAGGTTGTATCAACATTTGACGCTTACCAGCTTGTACGTAGTTCAGGAATTAAACGATTGCGTGACTTGACTCAAAGTCTTTCCGGAAAACCGTTGGTAATGCGGTTAATGATAGATGACTTTGTTAGGCTAGAAGTAGACGGCATTCAGCAATCGACTAGAGTTGCAACTATTAGTACTAATGGACAAATTTTTATGGCAGGTATTAATGAGGCCAATGTCGATGCTAGAAACCGGAGTAAAGAAGATGCTTTTGGTTACATATCTAAGTATGCAGGTTCACTACAAAAAGCAAAAGGAAGAATGGTAAAAATATCTCCACTAGGTGAGCTACGTGACCCCGGCTTTAAGGAGTAAACTCCATGATAGGCCGCATAGTAGAAATAGCTGATGATCGCCGCCATTTATTCCTATCACGCGGTTTTATGGTGGTGCAGGATACTGAAGGTCTGCGCAAAGAACTAGGGCAGATACCATTAGACGATATCGCTGCGGTCATCGCTAACTCACATGGCTTGAGTTATACCAATAATCTACTCATCGCCTTAGCGGAACGCTGCGCACCTTTTGTGCTGTGCTCTGCGAATCACAATGCAGCCGGCATGCTACTACCAATCGAAGGCAATTTTCAACAGGCAAAACGTTTTGATGCGCAGCTAGCGGCATCTCAACCCACTATCAAACGCCTTTGGGCCGATATTGTTAAATCAAAACTCCAACAACAAGCGGCAGCGTTAGAGGCAGCTAACGTTGCCAGCATTCCTTTATCGTCCTTGGTACGCAAAGTACGCTCTGGTGATCCAGACAATTTTGAGGCACAAGGAGCACGACGGTATTGGAGTCTTCTATTTGGCGACGACTTTAGGCGTGATCAACAATCTGGCGGATTAAACTCGATGCTTAATTACGGCTACACCGTGTTGCGTGCGACAACAGCACGTGCTGTTGTCGCTGCAGGTCTGCATCCGACGATGGGGCTACATCATAGTAATCAAGGTAACGCAATGCGCCTAGTCGATGATTTGATGGAGCCATTTCGCCCAATGATTGATCTCAAAGTTTGGCAGTTGCATAAGCAAGGTGAGAGTTCTATCACACCGGAAAGTAAGCGCGCATTAGTTCGCACCATGTATGACGATATGCAAACAAATGTCGGGGTCACACCTGTTATTGTCTGTACGCAAAAACTTGCGACATCGTTGGCTCAAATATTTATTGGTGAAAAAGATAAACTGGATTTACCTTTACCTGGCTTACCCCTCAATTTGGCTTCAGCTCTGCAAGAAGAGTAATGCGCCATGCTTACCGGATATCGCGTCATGTGGATTGTAGTGATGTTTGATTTACCTGTGATAGAAAAATCTGAACGCAAAGCAGCAAGCGAATTTCGCAACTCCTTACTCGATATGGGATTTGAAATGTCGCAATTTTCTGTATACATGCGCTTTTGTACTAGCCAAACTCAAGTAGATACGTATTGCAAACGAGTCGAGCAAAACTTACCCAGCGGCGGCAAGGTGAATATCCTACAATTTACGGACAAACAATACGAACGTATCATCACTTTTCGTGGAAAAGCGAAACAAGCCCCTAATAAATCCCCAGATCAATTCGACTTATTCTGATGAAAAATCCCGTTTTCCCCGCCTCAAAAAAGCATAAACCCCTGAATAATCAGGGGTTTATGGTGTTACGAGTTTAGCAGATTGGGATATGTGCTCTGACCGGAACTCTACAGCCAGGCGGTAGGTGCCTGGTGCGAGTTTAGCAGATTGGGATATGTGCTCTGACCGGAACGGCGTGAATGTCATGTCAACCATGTATGTGAGTTTAGCAGATTGGGATATGTGCTCTGACCGGAACTGATTCACTTTTTCATCAAGCTTGTTACCAAGTTTAGCAGATTGGGATATGTGCTCTGACCGGAACAAAAAAATGGTCTGGTATTTTTCGATCAGTAGTTTAGCAGATTGGGATATGTGCTCTGACCGGAACACTGTGACCATGACAATTGTTATTGCATCCAGTTTAGCAGATTGGGATATGTGCTCTGACCGGAACTTGACGAACCGACACGCGACGCGTTGGTCAAGTTTAGCAGATTGGGATATGTGCTCTGACCGGAACGCTCTTCGGCGGCGATTTCAAACATCGTTGAGTTTAGCAGATTGGGATATGTGCTCTGACCGGAACTACAACATGTCTCGTCTGTAAATCGAGGCTAGTTTAGCAGATTGGGATATGTGCTCTGACCGGAACAGCCTTACGGTGAGTCACAACAATTACGCAAGTTTAGCAGATTGGGATATGTGCTCTGACCGGAACTACGTCGTACCAGATACCCAAGCGACTTCGAGTTTAGCAGATTGGGATATGTGTTCTGACCGGAACCCGATGGACATTTTCATTCCGTTTATGTGAAGTTTAGCAGATTGGGATATGTGCTCTGACCGGAACATGCATCCGCATGACGATTAAACTATTGTCAGTTTAGCAGATTGGGATATGTGCTCTGACCGGAATTGGGCAATATAAAACAAAAAAACAATATGCCGCTTATCTTGTTTAAATTACTCTACTCCCTATCCTCAATTTGAATTTCCTCCCCCTATCGCCTATACTCGCACCCGCGTGACACAATCACCGCCCCGTTATTGGCAGCACCACACCGCAGCCCATGACTAGCAAGACCTTGTTGTACTGAGAGACTATTTTTTCACATAACTTTTTTGCGGCACGTCATCATTCGCCTTATCGGGACGCATGATCACCACCGCGCGGAGCCATAAGCATGACCGCTTTTGTATTTAACGAAATCAATTTTGACGACCACGAACAAGTCGTTTTTGCCTCAGAAGCCAAATCCGGCCTCAAAGCCATCATCGCTGTCCACAATACCCGCCTTGGCCCAGCCATGGGTGGATGCCGCATGTGGAATTACGCCAGCGAAGCCGAAGCCGTACGTGACGTACTGCGCCTCTCGCGCGGCATGACCTACAAAAACGCTGTAGCAGGCCTGCCAATCGGCGGCGGTAAAAGTGTCATTATCGGCAACCCGAAAACGGACAAAACACCTGCCTTATTTGAAGCCCTTGGCGAAGCACTGGAGCGCCTCGGTGGCCGTTATGTCACCGCAGAAGACGTCGGCACCAGCCCGGCAGACATGGCCAATGTCGCCAACAAAACCAAATTCGTCGCCGGTCTCGGTGACCGTGGTGATCCATCACCGTTCACCGCGCTTGGCTGCTTTGTCGGCGCGCAGGCTGCAGTAAAGCATCTGCTGAAACGCGACGGCTTCGACGGTCTGACCGTCGCTTTGCAAGGTCTGGGTCATGTCGGCTACGACTACGCACGTCGCCTGCATGAGGCTGGCGCTAAACTCGTTGTCGCGGATATCGATCAGGCGGCACTCAAACGTGCACAGGAAGAACTCGGCGCGACAGTTGTCGGTATCGACGCGATCTACGACGTGCAAGCTGACATCTACGCTCCTTGCGCGCTCGGTGCGACCTTGAATCCAGACACATTGTCACGTCTGAAAGCCAGAATCGTTGCAGGTGCCGCGAACAACCAGTTAGCCACTGCCGATATCGGTGAAGCCTGCCGTCAAAAAGGTATCTTGTACGCGCCGGATTTCGTCATCAATGCGGGTGGCATTATCAAAGTCTGCTACGAATACCTGAATACGCCGGAAGACGGTATGGACGCGCATGTACGCCGTATCGGTGAGACACTGACTGAAGTCTTTATCCGCGCTGATGCAGAAGGCTTGCCAACCAGTGTGGTAGCGGACCGAATTGCTGAGGCAAAGTTTAAACACTAAGCAAACCAAAGAAACTCTCTGATTCATCAGAGCACTACTATCAAAAAAGCCGCCTGAATACTATTTCAGGCGGCTTTTTATTCGCTGGCGAAGTCGGGAGGAGGATCCGGCAAATGAGAACGCCATCGCGTAGCGTCGGCATACGCCACGCAGACGGATCAACGAGTGATCAGCGTCACCGTCAGATTCTGGCTGTCTGCATCGTCAGATGCGCTGGCGATCAAGGTCAGCAGTCGATCGATATTCGGGTGCTTACCCGGAAAAGCTCTGGCATCCGCCGTGTGCTCTGCATACATGGCCAGCCCCTCGGTAGCGGCCGTCACATTGATTTTGCCAAACTTCTTCAGCAATGCATGATAGACGCGCACACTACCGGCTGTGCCAGGCTTATTCTCCAAGCGAGTGACCAGCGTATCGCCATCAAACAACTCCAGCGCTGCGACGTGATCGATGGTGGGCAGAGCAGCTAGGATCTCACTGAATTGCATACAACTTTCCTTTTAAAAAATAAAATAATGTCCTATTGATGCACAGCATTTGTAGGACGTTTTTGGCGATAAATCGGATACCAGCCAGAGATGGGTGATGACTGGTCATGGCTCATCTATCTGGCTCAAGTAAGTATTCAGGTGAGGAGTAGCGAATTTCATTTAGCTTCTGCATCTACCAGCAACGCCTCCAACTGTGAAGCCAGATACCCAGTGGAATCATAATTAGACAGCACAATAACGGTGTATCCACTATCGACATACATCGCCACCTCACCCGAAACACCTTGTAAACTACCCGTGTGCCCAGCCACCTTCCCCATACCGCTGCTCCAGACCTGAAAACCTAAACCGAACGGTCGCCCACCAACATTTTGGCCCTTGCTGTTGTCAGTCCAAAGCAATTGAAGCGATTCATTTTTAATCAACTTCCCTGCTCGTAATGCAGATGTGAACTGCCACAAATCATGGACAGTCGAATACCCCACGCCAAACGGCGAACCCCGGAGAGGAATATAAAAATTATTTTCTTTTGAAAAGTTCGGTGCTTGCGGCGTAGAAAAATAACCCGTGGCGATATTCTCAACCGGCTCGTCCCTGAAATAGCTATCAGAATTCACCATGCCAGCGGGTTGATAGATATGCTCGCGAATATAGGTAAAAAAGTTTTTTCCTGACGCTTTCTCGATTACTAGTCCCAATAAAAAGAATCCCGTATTACTATATAAAAAATTACTATCTGGTTCGAATTTCAGTTTGTCGTTTCTTAACAGAGACTTGTAATCTGCTAGTTCTCTCAGAAAGATCAGTTTGATATAGGGAGCATAAACAATATGCTCAGAAAGCATATCGCCAAAACCCGCACGATGCGACATCAACTGACGTATCGTGACCTGATCAAGGATACTTTTTGGATACCAACTCGTATCCACATAGCGGCTTAATTTATCGTCATAAGAAAGCTTACCCGCCTCGGCCAGTTGTGCGATAGCGACGGCCGTAAACATTTTCCCTATCGATGCGATATTAAATTTGGTCTCCATCGTATTGGCAACGTGGTAGCGCTTATTCGCCTGACCACACACGCCGTCGGTGATGAGCTGGTCTCCTTTCGCAATGACTATTGCACCTGAAAATTGATCCTGATCACATTTCTCTTGAAGCAGCACATGAATTTTTTCTGACAGTTGCGTTTTCGGCGAAGTCTGCTGATTCGGCTGACTCTGCATCACGCTATTTGGAGACTGCGGCGATCCGGATTGACTTGTCGATTGCGCGAAAGAATAAGATATTCCGCTGAAAAACACAGCAACTCCAGCGCAAAAGATTAGCCATTTTTTTATTTGCATACGATTACCTTTATTTTTATTGATTGGATTCTGATTTTTAATTCAAGTTCAGCTCAGTAAAAACGACAAAGCCGCCTGAAAATTATGTCAGGCGGCCTCGTTTTCATAATATCGCTTTTAACGCTGTCCATCAACCGAATCGAATGTCAGAAAATCTAAATCTATATGGGCTCAAACCGGCTTCTCTGCGCCATCCAGATTTAACTCTGCCTCGCTATTAAAAACATCCATATTGGTCTCGCCCAATACTCTGCTAGTAATAGTACCGGCAGTGATGGCGCCGCTGACATTCAGAGCGGTACGTCCCATATCGATCAAGGGCTCCACCGAGATCAGCAAGCCCGCTAATGCCACGGGCAAATTCATCGTCGAGAGTACGATCAGCGCGGCGAAGGTCGCGCCGCCACCGACGCCAGCAACACCAATCGAACCGACAGTGACAATCGCGATTAATTGGGCGATGAAGTTAAAAGTAAATGGATCGATCCCGACGGTCGGCGCAATCATGATCGCCAGCATCGCGGGATAAATTCCGGCACAACCGTTCTGACCAATGGTGGCACCAAACGACGCCGCAAAATTGGCGATGCCTTCAGGTGTACCAAGGCGCTGCGTCTGAGTTTGTACATTCATGGGGATCGCTCCCATGCTGGTGCGCGAAGTAAAAGCGAATGCCAGTACAGGAAAAATCTTTTTAGCGAAACGGACAGGATTCAGGCCAGCACCTGCGATCAGGCACAGATGAACGGCAAACATCAGCAGCAGTGCGCTATACGATGCAACAACGAAGTTGATTAACTTCAGTATATCGGCATAACTCGACTCTGCAACCACCATCGTCATCAACGCAAACACGCCATACGGAGTCAGGCGAAGTACCAGCGTGACCATGCGCATGATGATCGCCTGCGCGACGCTGACAAACTGGGTAAATGACGCGAATAGCAAGGGCTTAGCCCCCGCAATACCTGTTGCAGACAAGCCGATAAAAATCGAAAAAATTACCACCGCAATCGTAGAGGTTTTACGCGCACCGGTTAAGTCTAGAAACGGATTAGTCGGAATAAAGCTCAGTAGCAAACTCGGCAACGTCACCGCCTTGGCACTGGCCAGCGTACCTTGCAGATACTCGCCACGCGCTACTTCAGCTGCGGTGGAACTTAATCCAATCGCAGTCAGGCCAAATAATTTCGCCATCAAAATACCAATGCCTGCTGCCACCATGGTGGTTGCCAGCAGTGTGCCGATGGTCAGCGCACTAATTTTACCGACGGAGCTGGCACCTTTCAGCTTAAGAATGGCACCAACAATCGACACCATAATCAGCGGCATCACAATCATCTGCAACAGCTTGACGTAGCCGCTACCAACGATATCGAGGTAAGCATTCGTCGTCGTGATCACAGCCACCGTGGCAACATCGCCGCCATACAACAAATGCATCGCTGCCCCCAAACCCACACCCAGCCCGAGCCCAGTCAACACCCGTACCGTAAAAGTCGCCTCAATATACTGTTGCCGGTACATAAAAACACCAATCGCCAGCGCGACCGCTAGATTGATCAGAACATAGATGCTGGAATAAGATGCGATCGAACTGATCATGGACTTACCTTTATCGAAATGGAATGAAATGCGGTGACGGATGGGTCACTAGAATGCGGAGATTTTTCGGTAAAAAATCAATAGCCTTCACAATTATACGTGGCAACGATTATTCATTGTCAGCAGAGAAAATCGCAATTTCCGCCTTTCATCGTCTAATCACACAGTTGATAAAACCAAAGTATAAAAGCCAATGTAGCACGGAGTACGGTCATGCTCTGTTCGTTTGTACGCATATAGGCATAAAGATGAGTGTGCCTTGGCTGATTAATTTTAGATGGTGAAACATCATCGTATTTATCTTTAAGGATGCAAAACATACAGCGCACCACGTCGCTAAATTTCGTGGTTGCTGGGAGCATTCTCCCAACCGACATTTTGCAGCACCACACGATATCCGTCGTGATCAGTAAAGGTTTTTCCGTTCACATTCCAATACGGGTTGAATGCTGCCACTTGCTTGAAACCTGCCGATACCATTTGCAGGCAACTTGCTTCCCATTCCTGGTGATCGGGCAGATAAAACACGACCAGGTCTTCTGCTGTCGGTTGCGGGTAAACCGGATGTGATTTGCAATGCGTGAATTCGAAGTGGTAGTGCATACCGGCACGACCGAGCATGACGCCGTCGAATCCCTGATGGTCTTCAAATGTCCCGATGACGCTGAGCTGCAATCCCGCTTGGTACATTGCTTTCGCTCGTTGCAGATCACTCACTGGACGGGCGATTCTGAGATGGGCTTGCATATGATCTCCTGCAGATAACTTATTGGCGACAATGAATTGACATTGAATTAGTCGTGACCAAGCATACTAGTCAGTAGCAATCCTATTATTTAAAACAGATTCACTTACTCCAAAAAACACATACTACCTACCTGTATTTTAAAATTCCCACACGAATAATGCGGATCACGGCTATTTATTTAAAAAATAGGGGGAGTATATGTATCTCGTCAAACTTTAAGCGACTATCTAAGCCACATCAGAAATGCGGTGATACTGAAAGAAGAAGTCGCTGCGATCAGAGGAATCTGTCTCTCCGTCCACCTACAAACCCTGAACTTTCAATGCCTCAATCTCGGCATCGCCATCATCGACCAGTCGCGTCCAGCCGTCGAACTTCGCTACTCCTAGCGACCGTGCCATGGATAGCTGCAGACTTTGACCCGGAGCCGGACGATCTGGTAGCAGTTGATAGACCGGATCTGCGAATGCACTCGCGGGCGTGACGATATTCCAGTCCATGTCTTTAAATTGTGTAATCACATCATCGAGCCATAGGGCGTTAATCAGGTTGTGATGAAGCAGGATGATTTGGGGAATATCGCGGCCTTGCAATTGCTGCGACAGAGCGCGGTAGGCAATGGCACGCTGGCGTATGTGGCTGAGGTAGGTGCGCTTGATTGGGCTGATATCTGCTTGCGGATTTTTTGTCAGAACCTCGGTGAGTTTTTCATCGAGCCGCCAATCACTGGTGTCGAGGCTGACATAGGCATTACGGTAGCCGTGCTGTTTTAAAAATCCGCGCATACCATCGCGCTTTTCCGGTGTATTGCCTTCTCGCAGATAGGTGAAACGAAACCATTTCTGGTAACCGGGTAGCGTGCTGATGATGCGGTCACAATCGAGTATCTCTTGCTGATATTGCGCAAGACTGAGCTTGTCAATATGCAGATCGGGATGGGTCATGGTGTGATTGCCGATCGCGTGTCCGGCATCGCCCCAAGCCTTGGCGAGCGCATATCCAGCGGGCTGAGTTGCCCCATTCGCGGCCGTGATAAATAGTGCCGCCTTGACCTGATGTTTGGCTAGCGCATCAAGCATCGCCTGATTACGTGCCTGAGCCGACAGCAGCGGCGTGCTGGCAACGCTGGGGCCGTCATCGAAGGTAAAGGCAACGGACTGTGCCTGAGCATTGGTGATAAATACAAAGGCCAGCGTTAGCTCAAAAAACGTAAGTAAATTTTTGAAGGTAGGCATACTATTATTTGATCATGAAATGCCATCTAGTTTTTAATCCATACGCCACAAAAAAACACCATGGCAAATGGACATTCTGTCATGTTGACATGAATACCCCTGATTTGACCCGAACTCAGGACTGCAATTGCAGGGTTTTGATAATCCGTGACTCGCCCTTCTCTCCAGCACCAGATCCGCTACTCTTGCTTTCTTTGCGCGTGGTGATCAGACGGTCACCGACCTGCGCATAGACTTGCTCGTCATCATTCGTCGATTCAAAACTGATCACGACGAAGGCGCGGCCGGATACCGTTTCATGCTGGCGACTGGCGAGTGGCGTGCCGTCTGGGGCGACCCAGATGTCGAGTTTGCCTTCGTATTTTTTGACATATTTACGGTCTTTTTCGCTGATCTTGTCGATCGACAGATCAAAGCTCAGCAGGCGTGCCGGTTTGCCGTTGAAAGTATCGGCTTTTTCATTTTTAAAATTCGCTTTTTCGACTGCACGCGATAAGCTGCCTGCCGCATAGATCAGCGGACGTACTTCGCTGGAATTGATTTCTTTCAGGGCGGACAGTGTCGGTGTTTTGACCTTGGCATCTTTTTCTTTGGCGAGCTCTTCGGTGTCGAGTTTTGTCAGCAATTCCTTACTGTAATGAATGTGCAGACCGCGCTGCCCTTCTTCGATAAAAACATTCGCGACACCATTTTTTTCCTCCGCGTCTTTTCCCTCGCCCTGCTTGCTCCAGGTTTTAGCCTCCAGCGTTGCCTTGACTGCGGCGGGACCTTGTAATCTGGCGAGCGCGGCCCTCAGATCGCTCAAGCCATCGGCATGCGCAAATAGCGGGCTGAATGCACAGGCGCTCAACAGACAGATACGGGATAACATTTTTGGGACAGGGTTTAGACGCATTTTTTACCTCAATGTAAAACATTCGTTATTTACAGTATTCATTCATCACATTCATCAAGTTCAAAGCAGTAATTTATCGCATCACATTAATACTCACGCTCTCGAATTTTCTGAAAGACGTATTTCAGACCCAAAGCGATATCACAAGTTCAACTTTGGATAAGGACATAGCGCTATAACTCCAGCGGAAAATCCTTGCGACCATGGGTTACAGCGAATTCGGTAGAAAAAAGCAACGGATAGTGCGACATGGCTGTTTCAATGTTACAAGTTCTCTCGTAGAATTGTTAGCATAGAAAGATTAATTAGCAATATAACGAATGTTATGTGCACTCTTTTTAAAAATACACACTAAGGATTGTGCATCAAGACTCTTTAGCCACTATTACCAGACCAGGAGAGAACATGGGTATGGTCTTTTGCCGCGGTTGCGGAAAAGAAATACATGAGACAGCGATGAGCTGCCCTCATTGCGGCGCTCAGCAATTAGCGCCACAAAATCAGACAACCACAGACAAGCGGATATTACCTGCTGCACTGTTCTGCTTTTTCTTTGGCTTTCTGGGAGTGCACCGTTTTTATGTCGGAAAAGTCGGAACGGGCATTCTGCAAATTTTGACACTAGGCGGGCTCGGCATCTGGGTACTGATTGATTTTATTATGATCGTTGTCGGTAGCTTCACGGACAGTGACGGCAAGAAAATTAATCTGTGGACCTGATGTGAATCAACTGTAACGTCGCAGGCCAAAGTCACCACGATGTCAATAAAATGATTCATGCGGCTTACTTGGCTCATGTGGCTTACACAACTTTTACAAGCGATACAATCAGCAGCACATTGAAGAACTCAAGGGAGATCAAATGAACATGGTATTTTGTCGAGGCTGCGGTAAAGAAATCCACGAAACCGCTGTCACCTGCCCGCACTGTGGCGCGGCGCAAGCCACAAGCTCAGCAACATCAACGGCGTCCACCATAGCAGATGACACGGGCAATGCCTTTGACTGGTATATCTTGGTGTTACAAAAATATGCGGTATTTACCGGTCGCTCACGTCGTAAGGAATATTGGTTTTTCTTCTTGTTTACGATATTGATTTCAATGGGACTGGCGATTGTTGACCGCATCACAGGCACGGCAAGTTTTGGCTCGAATACGGGCTTGCTTGGTGGCCTTTACTCATTAGCTACGTTTATCCCTGGTTTAGCCGTTACGGCAAGACGCCTACACGATACCGGGCGCAGCGCATGGTGGATGTTAATTGCGTTCATCCCTGTTATTGGCTGGATCATCCTGATCGTATTTTTGGCCTCAGAAAGCCATCGTGCAGAAAATGAATACGGCGTATGCCCGAAAATGATGTAAATCAGACTGGCGCCTGCTGCATTTAGGCAATACCTAATCAGGGTATCAGGATCATAAGAGGTGACATCCCAATACGATTGTCACCTCTTTTGTTTTTATCGACACCGATCAGGCAGGCTAGACTGAAGCAAATTCGCCCCTGTCGCCTAAAACCCGCTAAAATCTAAGGCTGTGCAAACTTTACTCTGCGTCATCCAACGCCATCATCCAGAGCGGAACACCAACATGCTGACATTTCAACAAATCATCCTCACACTGCAAGACTACTGGGACAAACAGGGCTGCGCCTTGCTACAACCCTATGACATGGAAGTCGGTGCGGGCACTTCGCATACCGGCACCTTCTTGCGCGCGATCGGGCCAGAGCCATGGCGTGCTGCCTATGTACAGCCGTCACGCCGCCCTAAGGATGGTCGTTATGGCGAGAATCCCAATCGCCTGCAACACTATTACCAGTATCAGGTCGTCTTAAAACCCGCACCGGACAATATTCTCGACCTCTACCTCGGTTCCTTAAAAGCTCTGGGTCTGGATTTGCAGCAAAACGATATTCGCTTTGTTGAAGACGATTGGGAAAACCCGACGCTGGGCGCATGGGGACTGGGTTGGGAAGTCTGGCTCAACGGCATGGAAGTCACGCAATTCACGTACTTTCAGCAAGTTGGCGGTCTGGATTGCAAACCGATTCTCGGCGAAATCACCTATGGCATAGAACGTCTCGCGATGTATTTGCAAGGCGTAGAAAACGTCTATGATTTAGTCTGGACTGAGCGCGAAGAAAACGGTAAAACTGTGCGCCTGTCCTACGGCGATGTCTTCCATCAAAACGAGGTGGAACAATCGACTTTTAATTTTGAATATTCGAATACCGATTTTCTGTTTTCACTATTTACCAATTACGAAGCCGAAGCCAAGCGCCTGCTGGATGTCACCGAAAAATCTTTGGCTTTGCCTGCTTACGAAATGATTCTGAAAGCCGGACACACTTTCAATTTGCTCGATGCTCGCGGAGCGATTTCTGTGACGGAACGCGCCGCGTATATCGGCCGTATCCGTAATTTATCGCGTGCAGTTGCAGCAGCCTACTACGCTTCTCGTGAAAAGTTAGGCTTCCCTATGTGTGCCGCAGATGATCAGCATAAACCAGTCCCTGTATTGGCAGATTAAACGCAAATAGCTAGGGAATATACGTAGGGTGCGCCATGCGCACCACCTCGCAAACCTGTAGTTATAAACCGATGAACTAGTGCGCACTGCGCCCCCTGCATAAGCGAGTTTGGTCGTATCGGACAAAGTTAGAATCTATAGAGATAGAAAAAATGAACAACACACTCTTAGTTGAATTATTTACAGAAGAACTGCCACCGAAGGCACTCGCTAAACTTGGCGAAGCATTTGCCGCTGGCATCGTGAATGGATTGAAAGCACGTGATTTCTTAGAGAGCGACTCTGTTGCCACCAGCTACGCATCACCACGCCGTCTGGCTGTGAGTATCACGAATGTGCGTGCTACGTCGCCAGATAAAGTATTGCGCGAAAAAGTTTTACCGGTATCTGTCGCACTCGATGCAGCAGGTAACGCCACCGCACCGCTGGCAAAAAAACTGGCGGCACTTGGGTTCCCCGATCTGCAAGTCAGTCAGCTCGAACGCGCTGTCGATGGCAAGGCTGAGAGTTTTTTCTACAGCTACACGGCAGCAGGTTCTGCCTTAGCAGGTAGTTTGCAAACGACATTGGAAGAAGCGATTAGTAAATTACCGATCCCTAAAGTCATGAGCTATCAGCGTCCTGATGGTGAAACCGTGCATTTTGTGCGCCCTGTACATCGCATCATCGTTCTGCACGGTGCCGATATTGTGCCGCTTTCCCTGCTTGGCTTAAAGAGTGATCGCGTGACTTTGGGTCATCGCTTTTTGACGACGGGTCAGATCAGTATCACGCATGCAAACGACTATGCCGCCAATCTGGCAAGTCAAGGTAAAGTCATCGCCAGTGTCGCCGAGCGCAAGGAAAAAATTCGTGCTGCCTTGTTAGCAAAAGCAGGCAACGATCAGGTATTGATGCCCGAATCTCTGCTCGATGAAGTCACTGCACTGGTCGAATGGCCTGTGATTTACGAATGCAAGTTCGAAGATGAATTCCTGGCTGTGCCGCAAGAATGTCTTATCCTGACCATGCAAACCAATCAGAAGTATTTTGCCCTGACGGACGCCAATGGCAAATTGCGCTCGCGCTTTTTGATCGTCTCGAATCTGGAAACAGCAACACCGGAACACATCATTCAAGGCAATGAGCGCGTGGTACGCCCACGCTTGTCGGATGCAAAATTCTTCTTCGAGCAAGACAAGAAAAAAACTCTGGAAGCGCGCTTGCCGATGCTAGCAAATGTTGTGTATCACAATAAACTCGGTAGCCAAAAAGAACGTACTGAACGCGTACAGTCACTGGCAGGCCAAATTGCCCTGTCAATGGGTACCGATGCCGCGCTGGCGAAACGTGGTGCCTTGCTGGCAAAAGCAGATTTGCTGACAGATATGGTCGGTGAGTTCCCTGAATTACAAGGCATCATGGGCACGTATTACGCGCTGCATGATGGCGAGCATGCCGAAGTTGCCGCTGCGGCGTCTGAGCACTATCAGCCCCGTTTTGCCGGTGACGCATTGCCTGCGACAGCAACCGGTACCGCCGTCGCGCTGGCTGATAAACTGGAAACACTGGTCGGTATCTGGGGCATAGGTTTACAACCGACCGGCGACCGCGATCCGTTTGCGCTGCGTCGTCATGCTCTGGGCGTGTTGCGTATGCTGGTTGAAAAACGTTTACCGCTGTCACTCAGTACACTGCTGGCAGATACCCTTGCACAATTTGCTGGCAATGCCAATTTTAAAGATCCTAGTGCGGAAGTACTAAGTTTCATGTATGACCGTCTGCGTGGTCAGTTGCGCGAGAAAGGCTTTTCTCAGAATGAAGTCGAAGCTGTCGTTGCACAAAATCCTGACACACTGGACAACATCGTAGAGCGCCTGCAAGCAGTACAAGCGTTCGCCGCCCTACCAGAGTCAGCTTCACTCGCTGCCGCCAATAAGCGCATCACGAATATTCTGAAAAAATCAGAAGCTACGCCAGGTGCCGTGCAAGTCAGCTTGTTGCAGGAAGCTGCAGAGCAAGCTTTGTACAATGCGATGGCCAAGGTAAAGCCAGAAGTCGATGCCGCATTTGCCAAAGGTGATTTCGCAGCAGCACTAAAAACTCTGGCGGCATTACGTGCTGAAGTTGATAGCTTCTTCAACGATGTGATGGTGAATGCTGACGACCTGGCTTTGCGAAATAATCGTCTGGCTTTGCTGAACGAATTGCATGGCATGTTAAATCAGGTAGCAGATATTTCTAAACTGGCTGCGTAATAATTGTGATCGATTACAGTCGATCGCAGTCGCTGATGCTGGCAACTATTGCATAACAGACGCACTCCCCTCACGCTCACTCGCTCGCGGATGAGCGTGAGTAAAACCAGAACTAGCCTAGATTAATCTAATCAGAAAAGGAATGCTCATGGAAAAACCGATGAAGCTGATCATCCTTGATCGCGATGGCGTAATCAATCATGACTCCGATGCTTTTATCAAATCACCGGACGAGTGGCATCCTATCCCTGGTTCCTTGCAAGCAATTGCGAAGCTTAATCAGGCAGGTTATCTGGTGGTCGTTGCTACCAATCAATCCGGTGTCGGTCGTAAGTTATTTGAAATGTCGACGCTGAATGCAATTCATCAAAAAATGCATACGGCCGCACAGCATGTCGGTGCTGAAATCGATGCTGTATTTTTTTGTCCGCATATCGCCGATGATAATTGCGATTGCCGTAAACCAAAGCCGGGCATGCTGCGGGAGATCGCGCAGCGCTACGATATTAGCCTGAAAGGTGTGCATAGCGTCGGTGATTCGCTGCGAGATTTACAGGCGGGATTTGTCGAGGGCTGTGTGCCTCATCTGGTATTGACCGGCAAAGGTAAAAAAACCTTCGACAAGGGCGGCCTGCCTCCCGGAACACAAATTTATCCGGATCTGGCGTCGATGGTAGACATCCTGCTAAAGAACACACCGGCAGAATTTTTTGTAGCGGTTTAGTAACGATTAAGTAGCGGCTTAGTATCAATTAATGGCTCTAATTCCTTGATCCAAAAACAATTTTCACGGTCTTTATGCTGCTTTTTTGTAGATTTTATTTTTCATAATCAGCACTTCCTTTATTGACGATAATCACTTCCCGGTTATCTTGTTGGAGATACGATGCTTCGTTTTACCTATTTTTTACGCTCTGTATTATTTGTCAGCTTGATGGCTGTTGCGACGATAATCTGGGCAATGGCCTGTCTGCTATTCGCACCTTTGCCTTACAACAAACGTTATTACTGGACGGCGCGCTGGAATGTTTTTGTGATCTGGCTGGCGAAGGTCGTATGCGGCATCCGCTATGAAATCAAAGGCCTGGAAAATCTGCCTGACCAGCCAGTGATTTTATTGTCCAAGCATCAGTCCGCATGGGAAACCATTTTTTATATGACCTGCATGCCACGTCCTTTGGTGTATGTATTTAAAAAAGAGATTACCTATATTCCCTTCTTCGGCTGGGGCATTTCTCTGATGCGCATGATCCCGATTGATCGCAGCAAAGGCAAAGATGCCTTCGCCCAGGTCGTAGAGCATGGACGCCGCCGGCTTGCCGACGGACAATGGGTTATTATGTTCCCTGAAGGTACGCGAATTCGTGTTGGTGAAAAAGGCAACTATAAACTCGGCGGCACTCGCCTGGCAACAGAGACCAACACAGCCGTCGTTCCTATCGCTATGAATTCCGGCGAATGCTGGGGCAAAAATTCTTTCATCAAGACGCCTGGGCTGATCACCGTATCAATCGGCAAGCCGATCGTACCGGATGGTTTGAGTTCATCGGAATTGATGCAAAAAGTTGAGGCCTGGGTAGAAGGCGAAATGCGCGTCATCTCGCCGCAGGTATACAAAAAAAACTGATCAAGACTCTCTTGGTCAATCAGGAGAGTTGAAGCATTGAAATCATGTTTGTCATTATTGACCAAGCCTTTGCAGTTTCTGATGCAACTGGACTTATTTTCGGATCATCGTACAGACGATGCGGAATCGTCTGGTTCTGCATCATCCGGTTCACCTTATGCTGATCGCGCGCCACGGTTTAAAAAAACACCATCACTCAAGCTAGAATCCCCGCCCTCTCCCCCTCCCGCTAAAGCGCCTAATAAGCGTCAGGTTCGCCTGGCCGAGCAATGGCTGGAATACACGCTGCTGCGTTCAAAGCGCCGCACCATCGGCTTTCTGATCAACGAGGACGGACTGAGAATTACTGCGCCGCGCTGGGTCACGATTGCCGATATTGAGCAGGCGATTCATGAGAAGCAACGCTGGATAGTGACCAAGCTCAATGAACGCCGCGAACGCGACGCGCGCCAGCTACAACCGCAAATGCAATGGGTGGACGGCGGCAAATTACCTTACCTAGGCAAGCAATTGACCCTACGTATTCTGGCGAACCAGGCGATGGGGATCACACTGGATAATGCCAGCGATGAGCTCAGGATCAGTCTGCCGGCAGACGCAGGTGAACAACAATTGAAAGATCGCGTACAAGCCTGGATGCAGCAGGAAGCGCGCCGGGTATTTTTAGAACGGTTACCGGTCTATGCAGAAAAACTTGATGTCAGCTATCACTCAATGTCTCTGTCAGCTGCGACCACGCGCTGGGGTTCGTGTACCTCGCAAGGCAAGATACGCTTAAACTGGCGCCTGATTCATTTTTCTCCGGCATTGATCGACTATGTGGTTGCGCATGAGCTGGCGCATTTACGCGAGATGAACCATGGCCCGCAATTCTGGGCGACGGTACAATCGGTGTTCCCCGACTTTGAGCAGGCCAAACACGCTTTACGGCATCACGCTATTCATGACATTCCTGTATTTTAGGGGAGTATCTGATTTACATGGCTGATTCCGCAATGTCTACATAGGCATTTAGTTTATTTACCCATATACTCATATCCAGTATATTTATCAATCAAACAAGGACAAACTCATCATGCGTATTTTGCACACCATGCTACGCGTTGGAAATTTGCAAGCTTCCATCGACTTCTATACCAAAATTTTAGGCATGACACTGCTGCGTCAGTCTGACAATCCCGAGTACAAATATACGCTGGCATTTTTAGGCTACGGCAGCAATCCGGAACACGCCGAACTAGAGTTGACCTATAACTATGGCGTGGATAGCTACGATCTGGGCAGCGCCTACGGCCATATCGCGATTGCCGTACCTGATGCTTATCAGGCTTGCGCCGATGTCAAAGCCAATGGCGGCAATGTCACGCGCGAAGCCGGTCCTGTCAAAGGCGGCAAAACCGTGATTGCATTTGTGCAGGATCCTGATGGTTATAAGATTGAGCTGATCGAACGAAAAACAGCCGATCAGGCCACCAGTCTGTGATCGACGACACTATCTGCAAGCGAAGCTATCGCGCTATATACGCACTGTATGAATAATAAAAAAGGAGCCATCTGGCTCCTTTTTTATTATTCATACATTATTTTGACCGGATCAAAACACCATTTACGAATGAGATTCACGCATACTGTGTGATGATTTGTCGACTGAAGCGTGTTGAGACTCTTTAGAATGTTGTTCTTCGGTTTTGATCTCTGCCTGCTTGTTGGCAATGGCATATCCTGTCGCCACCGGCAGGACAAAATATAAGAACCAGTGATCCAGCAATGCCAGGAACATCATGCCGTAAGAATCATCATAGGAAGCATGCCCGCTTTCGATACCCTTCAAAGTAACAACAAGGAAGAGTAAGGCAAGCATCAGATAATTAAAATGAATAGAAGTTGCGGCTCTCATTTTTCGGCGCTCAAAGTCAATAATTAAATTTGCAATTTAGGGTTGGTGATCGGAAACTTGCTCAGACTGCTGCTCTGCGATTTTATTCATGACTTTGACCAGACCAACAAGACCAGCGATTAAAGCAACGGTTAATACACCGATAATTCCGTCCAACATAATAACTCCAATTAGGAAAATATTTCTATAAACCAATAATTTCTACAGGTAAATTATATGGATATTTTCCCGAAGGAAACACCTAGATTGTGTCAAATGTTGTTAAATTTTTTTACGTTTTAAGTTAGGCGATGTTGTGATGGCTTGTCACTATGTTTCATTGTTGTGGTCAACACTGATGACCACAACAATAAATCAGACATGCCCGTGACGGCGGAAATACGCGATCAGGCCACTGGTCGACGTATCGAGTTGTGCGTCATAAGCCTGATCACCCTTGATCGCTGGCAGTAAGCGATTCGCCAGTTGTTTACCCAGCTCGACACCCCACTGATCAAAGGAATTTATTCCCCAGATCACGCCCTGTACAAACACTTTATGCTCATATAAGGCAAGCAACATACCGAGCTGAAAAGGATCAAGATTTGGCATCAGGATCGTTGTCGACGGTTGATTGCCTGCAAATACTTTATGCGGCAACAAGGCGGCAATTTTTGCCTCACTCAGTCCTGCCGCAGATAATTCCACCCGCGCCTGCTCTTCGGTTTTACCGAATGCCAACGCAGCACTTTGCGCCAGACAATTTGCCAGCAAAGGTGCCTGATGCCCAGGCAAGGGATAATCGCTAGACGCCGCCACTACGAAGTCACAAGGGATCAGCCAGCCACCCTGATGCAACAATTGGAAAAAAGCATGTTGACCATTGACGCCGATTTCACCCCAGACAATCGGGTTGGCACGGCAGGTCAGCGGCTCGCCATCACGGCCAACCGTTTTGCCATTCGACTCCATCTCCAATTGCTGCAAGAACGCAGGCAAATGACGGATTGATTCGTTATACGGCAAGATCGCGGTAGTTTCAGCCCCCAGGAAATTGGTATTCCAGATCGAAATCAAAGCCAGCAACACCGGCAAATTATGCTCCAGCGGCGCACTGCAGAAATGCTGATCCATGGTCTCAGCCCCCTCCAAGAGGCGCTCAAACCCATTCATGCCGATCGCCAGCGCAACTGATAATCCAACCGCCGACCACAGAGAATAACGCCCGCCGACCCAGTCCCAGATTTGTAAAATATTGGCATCGGGAATACCGAACTCATGCGCTTTATCCGGGCTAGATGTGACCGCAATAAAGTGCTTGGCAACAGCCCATTCCTCCATCGCTGCCGCCATCAGCCAGGTCCGTGCAGTATGGGCGTTGATGCTGGTTTCCTGCGTGGTGAAGGTTTTGGAGGCCACGATAAACAAGGTCGTCCGCGGATCAAGCTTTTCGAGCAGCGGCGCGAGATGGGCACTGTCCAGATTCGACACATAATAAAAAGTCAGGCCAGGATGCTGAAGCGCAGACAGCGCGCGGGTTGCCAGTTTAGGTCCGAGATCCGAGCCACCAATACCAATATTCACCACGTTCTGAATCGCATCACCTTTAAAGCCGCGCCACAGGCCGCTGCGCACACGCTCAACGATATCGCGCATCTGCTTGCGTACACCGCGCACCAGGGGCATTACATCGTTTTCAGCGGAAGGAAATGGGGTAAAAGTCGTATGACGAAGTGCCGTATGCAAGACCGCACGATCTTCGCTGAAATTGATTTTTTCACCGGCAAACATACGGTCACGCCAGTTCTCAACCTTGGCAAGCCGGGCTAGCTCGATCAGGCTTTGCAACGCTTCTGCATCAATTCTCTGCTTAGAATAATCAACCAGCAAGCCATCCAGCCCGGCAGAAAAATGCTGGAAGCGTGCCGGATCAAAGGCAAATAAATCACGCAAATGCAGCGCATCGAGCCTGGCCTTATGGCCCAGTAATGTCTGCCATTCTGAAGTACGGGTGATATCCATATTGACCTAACTTATACGAGATGCGTTAAACGGGATGCGTTAATTGGAACCAGATTTGGAAGCAGACATTATCGAGACACGGCAAGTTACTGAGCCCTTATACGCCAGATGTTTGCTTCTCTAGCAAACGTGCCAGCGCCACGTAGTGCTCCAGAGAGATCGTCTCGGGGCGCATTTGTGGATTGACACCTGTGTCAATTAATTGTTGTTCGGCAAACATACCCGCAACGCAGTTGCGCACCACTTTACGCCGTTGAGAAAACGCTTTGGTCACAACCTGTTCCAGCATTTTGACATTGCATTCCAGAGGCGCCGCTTTAGGAATCATACGCACAATCGCTGAGTCCACTTTAGGCGGCGGATCGAACGCCGTTGGCGGCACAACAAATAATAAGTCCATGTGATAGCGCCATTGCAGCATCACCGATAAACGACCATAGGCTTTGCTACCGGGCTCTGCAACCATGCGCTCAACCACTTCTTTTTGCAGCATGAAATGCTGATCTTCCACCAGCGGGGCAATCTCGGCCAGATGAAATAATAAGGGGCTGGAAATGTTGTACGGAAGATTACCGACAACACGTAACTTTTTCCCGGCCGGAACCGGAATCGTTGAAAAATCAAACTGCAAGGCATCGCCTTCATGGATGATCAATTTAGCAGGATCGAAGGTTTTCTTCAGACGGGCAACAAGATCGCGGTCAAGTTCAACGACGTGCAACTCGCTTAAACCATCAAGCAGTAATTTTGTCATCGCTGCCAGGCCGGGACCAATCTCGACCATGGTCTGGCCAGGCTGGGGATTGATCGCGCTAGTGATGTCACCAAGGACAAGCTGGTCCGTCAAAAAATTCTGACCGAAGCGTTTACGGGGTATGTGTTTCATGTTGTGTCGAAAAGTTGATTGCCGCGATTGTAAAACATACGCGAGCTATTGAATGTGCGATAAGCGCGGAATCCTTAGTCAATGTTGCAAATGATGCATCCAAGGAAATACTCTGTATCAAAGATACTTCAGGTCACGCCCAAATTCGCCATAGCGGCTGCAACGCGAATTGCAACTAGCATACTACCGACATCGGCATGTCCTACGCCCTCTGCAGCCAGATCCAGCGCAGTGCCATGATCGACCGAAGTGCGTATCAGAGGCAAACCGAGAGTGATATTCACCCCCATGCCGAAACTTGCATGCTTCAATACAGGCAGGCCCTGATCGTGATACATCGCCAGCACGCAGTCTGCTTCTTGCAGATATTTTTGCTGAAACAAAGTATCCGCCGGATATGGTCCCCGGACATCCATTCCCAGACTTTGCGCCTGCTGGATCACCGGGATGATCACGTCAATTTCTTCTCGCCCGAGATACCCATTTTCACCCGCATGCGGATTCAGGCCAGTGACCAGTATTTTCGGCTGCGGCAACCCAAATTTAGTGTGTAGATCGCGATGAATAATCTGGATGGTAGTCAGTAAATGGGTCGGCTCGATCGCTGCAGCGACATCTTTGAGAGGCAGATGGGTTGTTGCCAGTGCCACCCGCAGAGGCTGCGGTAAGTGGGCAGACGCTTCGCAGGCCAGCATCATGACGACCTGAGCAGTCTCGGTTTTTTCTGCGAAATATTCGGTATGTCCGCTGAACGGTACACCTGCATCATTGATCGTGCTTTTTTGCAAGGGAGCGGTAACAATGGCATCACACCAGCCTTGCTGCACACTTTCAATGGCCACATCCAAGGTATGCAAAACCGAGCGGCCGTTGCGCGCATCTAACTGACCCGCGATCACATGTGCGGCCAGCGGACAATCAATCACCGTGATCTGATCCGCGCCGCAGCCGGGCAAGCCGCTGTAACGCAGCGCTTCCAGAGAAACGCCCATTAGTTTCATATCAGGATCAATCTCGCCAGCCAGCATTGCCAGATAGGCCGCATCTCCGATCAGGACAGGACGGATTTCGTGCCGTAATTGCCATGCAGCGCGGAGTGAGATTTCCGGGCCTATGCCGGCGGGCTCTCCCACCGTGATGGCAATTTTCTTACTCAATTATCGTCCAGGCGGAACTCGACATAAGCACGATCACGCAATTGACGCAACCAGTCTTGCAAGGCCTCATCCGCTTTACGATCACGCACGGCCTGGCGGGCAACCAGACGCTGACGCTCTTTGGAAACATCATCGGCTTTACGCTCGGTGACCTGAATCAGGTGCAGGCCAAACGAGGATTCAACCGGTTCACTGACCTCATTGATCGCAAGTTTATTCATCGCCTGTTCAAATTCCGCCACGGTATCGCCAGGATAAATCCAGCCTAGATCACCGCCCTTAGACGCCGTTGCATCGTTCGAAAACAACTTCGCCAGTTCTTCAAATGTAGCGGCCTTATTGTCGAGACGCTGTTTCAATTCGACCAGCTTGCGGCGCGCTTCAGCCGCAGTCACGATCTGGCTAGGCTTGATCAAGATATGGCGTACATGCGTTTGCTGAACGACGGTACCGTCGGCTTTGGTTTTCGCGATATCACGTTTGCCGGTCAGTTTCAGGATGTGGAAGCCATTTGGACTACGTACGATTTCCGTGACTTCGCCGACTTTGATTTTATTCAGGAAATCGATAAACAATTGCGGCAAACGATCCTGCTCACGCCAGCCGATATCGCCGCCTTTGATGCCTTCAGTGGCATCAGAATAAGTCACAGCGAGTTTGGCAAAATCTTCACCTGCACGCAGTTTTTTCGCTACTTCTTCGGCGCGCAAACGACGCTGATTGATTTGCTCAGCAGAAGCGTTTTCCGGGATCAGAACTAGAATATGCGACAAGCTCAATTCTTGCGGAACTTTGCCCGGTGCGGCTTCTATCGCGAGATAGTTATCGACCTCTGATTCGGATACCTGGATTTTGCTATCGACTTCGCGTTCGCGTATGCGCTGCATCATGATGTCGTCACGGACCTCTTCGCGGAAACGCGCATAGGACGTGCCTTCACGTTCGACCTGATTGCGAAATTCCTGTATCGACATTTTGTTTTGTTCAGCCAGACGCACCATGGCGCGGTCTAACATGATGTCATCGACACGCATACCGTTCTCTTTTGCCAGTTGCAATTGAGCGCGATCAACGATCATGCGCTCAAGCAATTGCTTTTGGAGATCTGTACGGTTTGGCAAGGCGGTACCTTGCGCGGCGAGTCGCTTCTCGACTGAACGCAGACGCTCGCTCAACTCCTGGCTGGTAATCACGTCTTCATTCACAACGACAACGATCTTATTGACCAGTTGTCCTTTTTCATTCGGATTGTTCGCTTGATTCACCGGCAGAATCGGCGCGATCGGAGAAATCGCTGGTGCCACTTTTTGCGCCCACACCGGAGCGGCGGCGACCATCGTGACTGAAACAGCCAGAGCAGAGAAAAGAGTACGTTGTGTCATGTGCAAGTTGTGTCGCATAGTGATCCAAATTCATATTAAAACGGACAGGAAATCGCACGTCTTGTGCGCCGCCTGCCACTACTTACCGCTGCCTCGCGCTTAAAAAACATTAAGCGAATTAAGCAAAAGCTGAAATATACGCTAATTTATCGGCTGATAACCTGAAATATTCTTTTTCAGGACCTCTATCGGGTTCGATCCCAATTTGGCCAGTCCGTTCAATTCCAACTGAATAAAAAACGCCGTTGTACTCGCCAGCGTCGTCGTGGAAAAGCGCTGAGCCACCATGCGGAACGACCAGCAATTACAAGGATCTTTGTATTCAAAACCCGCGAGACCATCAACCAGCTTTTTATCTGGCAGAGAATAATTACTTCTACCCACTACAAACCAGCGATTCGCGATTGGCAGTTGGGTAGATAAATCAAGTTGCTCCAGGCTATCGCGCTGATAGCGGTATTCGAGATTCAATACCGTTTGCTGAGCAGGTTGCCAGCGTATGCCGTAATTCGACCGCACCGAATGCCGGTCTGTCTGACTTATCTGCAAAGCTGTATCTGCACTGATCTTGTCGGAGATTTTGCCCGAGGCGGCCAATAATAAATCCGAACGGCTCTGGCTATTGCTGGTGCTGTCGAGTGCGACCTTCTGGGTATTGAAGTAGAAACGCTGGCCAATCGCTACTTTGAAACGCTCTTCGCCATTACCCTCAATAAAACGTGAAATCAATGCGGCAGTAATCTGATTCGCGTCACCGATGCGATCTTGTCCGGTAAAGCGGTTTTCGCTAAAAATCTGGGCAAAGTTGAAATCGGCAGCAGCGCTGTCAAAATTCGGAAACTGGCTTTGATCGCGATAGGGCGTATTGACGTAAAACAGGCGCGGCTCCAGCGTCTGCGTCACCGGTTTACCCAGCAAACTCGACTGGCGCTCGAATACCAGCCCACTATCGACCGAGAAGGTTGGCAGGGTCCGATGAAAATCGGTGTCCTGACCGACGCCGGGATTGGTCAGGTGGTAATTGGTGGCATTGATCGAGAGCTTAGGCACGATGAAGAAACCAGGCTGGACAATAGGATAGGAGATCTGCGGATTAATCACGGCACGATCACCACGTACCAGAGTCGGATGCCAGAAGCGCGTAACGATCGTATCAACCGACCAGTCAAATCCCAGCACATCATGCTGTTCTGCATGCAAATTCAATTGTGGCAAACGGTCATAGGGGCGCGTAATCGGCGCCGTCAAATCCTGCAAGACCTGATAATTCGATGCCCGTAAAGCCGCATAACCAAGCCAGCCAGAGTAAGTCAGGCTCACATCCCGCAGCAATAAACGCTGTGCCGTTTTGGTAATCGAACTCGAAAAATCACTGGCATAGTCATCGTCAGACGCCGTGTTCACATTCCAGGCGAAGTCGAGTTGCGGCAACAGTTTTTGTTGATGCACCGATGCCAGCGCATAACGATTGGTACCTGTCTGACGATCATTCGCCAGGCCCTCTATCGTGGTAGTACCGGAAAAATCATCATCTAGGTAACGCGCCTCGGCACCCAGTTGCAAACCGCGCCGGGTAATCAGCTTGGGGTACAGAGTCAAATCCCGGTTTGGTGCAATATTGAAATAGTATGGCAAAGTCAGTTCCGGGCCACCTTTGGATGATCCGCCCCAGATCGGTGGCAACAAGCCAGAATGACGCGCGCCAGACAAAGGGAACGTTAGCGACGGGGTAGCCAGAATCGGTACGCCTTTGAAATACACGATCGTTTTACCCGCGATACCACGATCTAACCCGGTATCAAGCTTCAGGGTGTCTGACTGCAAGTACCAGTCAGGATCATCACTGCTACACGTGCTGTAGGTGCCGTTAATTACCGTCGATTGCTCTTCATTCTCAAACTCGATGCGCTCTGCTTTACCCTGAGCATTACTTCTGGTTAATTTGTATTTAGGCTTCAGCACAAATCCGATACCGGAATCGAGCTGCAATCGCATCGCCTCGCCGGTGTAGTTATCACCGCCTTTTTGCATGCGCACCTTGCCCGTCGCTTTAACTTCATCGTCGAGGTTGGTATAGGTCGCTTTATCCGCGTTGAGCTTGGTATCGCCACGAGTGACCTCGACATCATCGTCAAAGTCGACATATCGTTCAGGGCGTCCCGATATTTTTTCTGCACGCAATACCGTGGGTTGCTCTTTATCCCCTTTGATCACAACCTCGGACGGTTTGCTGCTGGCCTGCTTGTCCGAATTAGCCACCGCCGCAGGTGCTGAGGCGGAGCTTGTACTGGCGGAGTTCGTTGGCGCGCTCGTTGCTGGCGTTTGAATAACGGCCTGTGCAATAGCGTGGAGCGGAAACAGTGCCGACACAGCAATCGCAGAGATAGTAGGAAACAAATGCTGTGGGTGAGATAATACGGGTTTCCGGCGCATGTAATGTGAGTTCTAAGGAGCTTGTTTGGCGTTTATACGGATGAACACAAGCAGTCAAGTTTGCAACAATATCATCGCAAACTCTTTGCTACTACTTAGCAGTAATGCACCGCTGTAATCGTGTCGCACCCGAAATCAATCGCCTATTATAGGGGAAATGGCAGAAACCTCCGCACATTGTGCTGCCAAGATCTGCTGATCTGACGAAAGTCAGCAGAGCTAACGCCGTTCATACTCACTTTGTATTCGCTTCGTATTCAAACTGCAATCAATAATTATCTAAAATTTACCCAATTCCACCATGTCTACAAGCTCTGAAAACCAACGCATGTCCGATATTCATACCTGGCTTGCCACTATTAATAATCCCAGCCTGAACGTTGACAGCCTGCGCCCGGCTTCCGCTGATGCCAGTTTCCGCCGTTATTTCCGCATTGACGGTCAGGATGGTAAAACGTATATCGTCATGGATGCGCCACAGCCAGCCGAAGACGTGCGTCCTTTTATCAGCATTGCAGAATTATTGACTAAAATGAACTTGTCTGTTCCAGACATTCTTGCTCAGGATGCAGAACAAGGCCTGCTGCTTCTGACAGATCTGGGGACCACAACATATTTCAATGCGCTGAACCACGACACCGCACATAAGCTTTACATGGATGCCGTCGACAGCCTGATTTTGCTGCAAACTCAAAGCCGGCCGGACGTATTGCCCGAGTACGACAGAGAGTTCATGCTGCGCGAGCTGATGATTTTTCCGGAATGGTACATCGCGAAACATTTGGGTGTGACCCTGAGCGCAGCACAGACAGAGAGCCTGCACAAAGTATTTGACGCGCTGCTGGCTAACATCATGGCGCAGCCGCAAGTCTATGTACATCGCGACTACCACTCACGCAATCTGATGGTGCTGGACAAAGGCAACCCGGGGATACTGGATTTCCAGGGTGCACTGTACGGACCGCTGACCTATGATCTGGTCTCGCTATTACGCGATGCCTACGTGCAGTGGGATGAAGAAATGGTGCTGGACTGGGCCATTCGTTACTGGGAAAAAGCCCGCCGCGCCGGATTGCCGGTCAATACCGATGTCGACAGTTTCTACCGTGACTTTGAGTTCATGGGATTGCAACGTCACCTGAAAGTATTGGGTATCTTTGCGCGCCTGTCGCACCGCGATGGCAAGGACAATTATCTGGCCGATATGCCGCTGGTGATGGACTATGTCCGCAAAACCGCTAACCGCTACCATGTGTTAATCCCTTTGCTGCGTCTGCTCGACGAAATTCAGGAGACTGCGCCGACATTCGGTTATACGTTTTAAATCCAGCAGATCAAAGTAACCGGACAGTACTGACGTGAAATTGTTACCGCAAACGCAATGACAGAGGCAAAGGCAATGCGGCCAGCCACGACGCGCGGTAATGCCACCAGAGCGATTTTGCGCAATCACAGTCGAATTTGTATCGCAGCAATCTGCCCGAAGCTACATCACTTGTTACCAGAATAGATTACACGCCTATGAAAGCCATGTTATTAGCAGCAGGTCGCGGCGAGCGCATGCGACCACTGACCGACACCTGCCCTAAACCTTTACTCAAAGTGCGGGGTCGTCCACTGATCGTCTGGCATATCCTGAATCTGGTAAAAGCCGGGATTACCGAGATTGTCATCAACCATGCCCATCTGGGTCAGATGATTGTTGATGCCATCGGCGACGGCAGCAAGTTTGGTGCACACGTCACGTACTCAGCCGAGGCAACGGCGCTTGAGACGGCAGGCGGTATTGCGCAAGCGCTGCACCTGCTCGGCGACGAGCCGTTTCTGGTGGTGTCATCGGATATCTATATTCCCCATTTCAACTTCGAGGAATGTAAAAACACGCTGGAAGACAATGATATGTGGGGCAATCCGCATCCGCTGGACCAGCGCGATGTCGCCTGGCTATATGTGGTCAAAAATCCTGCCTTTCATCCCGAAGGCGATTTTGCGATGAACCTGATGGGCTTGTCGAATGACAGTACCAAAGGTTCGACACGATACACATTCGGAAATATCGGCGTCTACCGGCCAGAGATTTTTGCCGGTATCAAACCCGGCAGTCATGCCAAACTAGGACCTCTCTTGCGCGAAATCGCGGATAAGGGACAGCTCGGCGGCGAACTGTATCGTGGCGACTGGCACAACCTCGGTACGCCAGAACAACTCGCGGCATTGAATGCTCCGCTCAACCCACAAGCCCGTATTTAGCCGAATCGATGGAGATCTGCCTATGAGTTCTTCTACTTGTTTTAGTGATTTCGCTGACTTCACTCATTTTCAAACACGTCGCCAGCAAGTACTGACACAGATGCAGGCACAAGGTGGCGGTATTGCCATTATCCCTACCGCGTACGAGATGACGCGTAACAGCGATAATTTTTTCCCGTTCCGACATGATAGTTACTTCTACTATTTGTCGGGCTTTACTGAGCCGGAAGCACTCATTGTATTGATTGCAAATGCCAGCGAGCAGCGCAGTATCCTGTTCTGTCGCGAAAAAAATCCTGAGCGCGAAATCTGGGACGGCTTTCGCTTTGGTCCGGCAGCGGCAAATGAACACTTTGGCTTCGACAGCGCGTTTGCAATCGATGCGCTCGACAGCACAATGCCGGATTTACTCGGCGATGCGCACACACTGTTCTATGGTACTGGCCGCGATCGGCAACTCGATGCCCGCCTGCACGGCTGGATGGAGGCAGTGCGTGCCAGATCACGCAGTGGCATCAGCGCCCCGGCGACGACTGTCGACATACGCGAACTGCTAGATGAAATGCGTCTGCGCAAAGATACGTCCGAAATCGCCTCAATGCAAAAAGCCGCCAGTATCTCGGGTCTCGCCCACACCAGAGCGATGCAGATCGCATTGCCCGGTCGCTACGAATATGAACTCGAAGCCGAACTACTGCATGAGTTCCGCCGCCAGGGCTCGCAAGCGCCTGCGTATGGATCCATCGTGGCAACCGGTGCTAATGCCTGCATCCTGCATTACAGTAGTAATAATGCCCAAATCAACGATGGGGATTTGATATTGATCGATGCAGGCTGCGAATACGATAGCTATGCATCTGACATCACACGCACCTTCCCTGCCAACGGTAAGTTCAGCGAAGCACAAAAAACCCTGTATGACATCGTCCTCGCCTCCCAGCAAGCGGCACTGGATTGCGCCCGTCCCGGCTCACGCTATATGGACGGTCATCACGCCGCAGTGCGTGTGCTGACCCAGGGCATGCTCGATACCGGACTGCTTGATAAAAACAAAGTCGGCAATCTCGATGAGGCGATTGCCAGCGGGGCTTTCCGCCAGTTTTATATGCACGGAACAGGTCATTGGCTAGGACTAGATGTCCATGATGCAGGCTCTTATCGCGAAGCAAAAAAAGTGGGCGATGAAAAACCGTATCGCCAGTTAGAAGCCGGCATGGTCATTACGATAGAACCCGGCATCTACGTCCGCCCCGCCGAAGATGTGCCAGAACAATTCTGGAACATAGGCATCCGCATAGAAGACGATATACTGATCACAGCAGACGGGCATCTGAATCTGAGCCGGGACACACCAAAAACCGTCGCCGACATTGAAAACGTAATGAAGCGATGAACTTAGCAGACAAAACAGATACGACGAGTGCAGCAAACCCGGTCGATTTCCATATCGCCATCTGTGGCGCAGGCCCTGTCGGGCAAGCACTTGCCCTGCTACTATGCAAACAAGGCGTCGCACCCGAGAGCATCGTTTTGTTTGATGCCAAAACCAGTAGTCAGGCTGAGCAGGATGTGCGTTCGATTGCCTTATCCTATGGCAGTCAGCAGATACTCAGCATTGCTAGCGCATGGCCAGTCAAGGCGACCAGCATCCAGCAAATCCACGTCTCCCGGCGAGGTCACCTGGGCCGCAGTCTGATCGACTGCAAGGATTACCAGATCCCGGCGCTGGGCTATGTCGCCCGCTATGGTGACATCATGATGCCATTGCAGCGTGCTCTCGCACAAAGCGCCATTTACATCCAGCGCCCAGTCAAAGTAAGCGCGTTAGAAGAAACCGAAGATAGCGTCACGTTGCGCTTGCAGGATGGCAGCGCCATTACTGCAGGTGTAGTGGTGCAGGCGGAGGGGGGCAGCTTTGCCGATCAGAGACAAAAAACGCAGCATCACGATTACCAGCAAACCGCCATCATTTCTCACATTACGGTCAGCCAGCCCGTCGCTCAGCGCGCATTTGAACGTTTTACCGGACAGGGGCCGCTGGCGTTACTGCCGCAAGAAGATGGCTATGCCTTGGTATGGTGCGTGCGTCCATTGGTGGCAGAACAGCTTTTAGCATTGGATGATGTCGCGTTTAAACAGGCTCTGCAACACGCATTTGGCGAGCGCCTCGGCACCATCCTGACCATCTCAGTGCGTCATTCCTATCCGTTGGGCCTCAATGCCCAAGCGCATGCTACCAGGCGCACGGTAACAATCGGCAATGCAGCGCAAACCTTGCATCCCGTCGCGGGTCAGGGATTGAATCTAGGCTTGCGTGATGCCAGCATACTGGCTCCGCTTTTAGCAAATTGTATGTCTCTAACAATGCTGCAAGCGGCGTCCGGTGATCTGCTTAGCGCTCAGTTGCAGTTATTCCTTCAGCAACGGCGAACTGACCGCCAGACCACGATCAGGCTCACCGATACCATGGCGAGAATCTTCGCCAGCGCCCCGGATGGCGCACTGACGCAATCGATGTTGGGCCTGGGTTTGGGTCTTCTGGACATCATCAAACCAGCAAAAAAAATCCTGGCAGAGCAGATGATGTTTGGCTGGCGCTAGAGAAAAATCTAGCCAAAATCAGGCAAAACCTGCCAGTGGCAACAACTATGGCACCCGCAAATCCGGTTAGCGGAGGAACTGACCATCCTGCAGCTTCAACAACCCGAACTAACATTAAAATTATTAGTCAAATTGAGGGAGTATATTAAAAAATTCACTTCAATCCTCAAGTGTTTAAAGGGGATTAAAAATATACTCATAGCAGTATATAGATATAATAAGCATCAAAACATAGCGATTCAAACGATAGGTAAACTACTCACTGGCTTGATTTCTTCCATACAAATCATCGAACGCAACGACGCTACACCCGGTACCTGCATCAAGCGATCCGTCAAGAACTGCGACAAACTTTTCAGATCAGGTGCGACTACCTTCAGGATGTAATCGAAATCGCCGGTAATCGTATGGCACTCGATAATGTCCGGGAAGGCCATGATATTGCGCTCCACCTCGCGCACATTACGAAACTGCTCCCTGTCCAGCGACAAATTCACAAAAGCTGTAACGCCAAGACCAATCGCCTCGGCCGACACTTGCGCAACATAGCCGCGGATCACCTTCTTCTCCTCAAGCGTACGGACCCGCCGCAGCGTTTGCGGCGGTGATAAATGGATATGCTCTGCCAGTTGCAGATTACTCATGCGACCATCATCCTGGAGATGCTTCAAAATACTGCGATCATAGTTATCCATATCATCCTCAAAAATTTAATAATTTTATGATTTAATTAAATTTAGAAACTAAAATCATTAAACCAATCTAATTAGAAATTATATTTCATTAAATCTGTTTTATATATTCCATTTAGAAATCTAATTTCCGGCCGATTCGCTACAATTTATAGCAGAACATCTAGCGATTCAGGCGTACAAATTCTCTTGAATCCGTTCTGGCACTACCCCCAAAAATCAACGGAGAACATCATGGTGACCTTCATCGGCACACAGGAAATGCAAAGCCACCTGAAAAAAGTCAGCGTAGAAACAGCGATTGCACGCTTAGCTGACATGATCAAGGAAGATTATTTACGCTGGAATCAATTCGACAAATGCGCACGCGTTGCCAGCCACTCAGATGTTGGTGTAATCGAATTAATGCCCATCTCTGACGGTACTCAATATTCATTCAAATACGTCAACGGACATCCAAAAAATACACAAGAAGGCTTGCTGACAGTGACAGCATTCGGTGTATTGGCAGATGTGGATACAGGTTATCCCAAGCTCTTGTCGGAATTAACATTGACTACCGCCATCCGGACTGCTGCCACCTCGGTACTCGCCGCTAAATACATGGCGCGACCAGACAGCCGCAGCATGGCCCTGATCGGCAATGGCGCGCAAAGCGAATTCCAGGCAATCGCCTTCCATTGCATCCTTGGCATACAAGAATTGCGTGTGTATGACGTCGATCCGGCTGCCACCGATAAATTGATCAATAACCTGCGCGCGTATCCAAATTTGCGTATCATTCGCGCTGGGTCTACAGCAGAGGCTGTCAAAGGTGCAGATATCGTCACGACAGTAACGGCGGATAAAACCAATGCGCTAATTTTGCTGCCGGACATGATAGGCGATGGCGTGCATATCAACGGTGTTGGCGGTGATTGCCCCGGCAAGACCGAATTGCATGCCGATATTCTGAAAAACGCCAACGTTGTTGTCGAATACGAGCCACAAAGCCGCATCGAAGGTGAGCTGCAACAGATGCCGGCAGATTTTGCTGTCACTGAATTATGGCAAATATTAGAAGGTCGAGTTGCAGGACGTCACAACGAAAAACAGGTCACCGTATTTGATTCCGTTGGCTTTGCTTTAGAAGATTTTTCCGCAATGCGTTATCTAGAAAAATACGTGATGCAAAAGAGTTCGCCCATCCTGGATCTGGTACCCGAGTTACTCAATCCTAAAGATTTGTTTGGTATGGCCGTGGATGAAAAATCGACCACCGTGTCCGGCATCATTGCAACAGAAACAGCAGTACCGATAATCGCTTAAATTTTAATAAATAACCGAATGAAAACCATTTCCTTAATTGGAGCTCCAACCGATGTTGGGGCAAGTGTCAAAGGTGCAGGCATGGGTCCCGACGCGTTGCGCGTCGCTGGTTTAGTAGAAGCACTGGAGGCCAGGCAATTGCGCGTCGTTGATCGCGGCAATTTGCATGGCCCTGCCAATCCATGGCAGCAACCGGTAAATGGTTTGCGTCATTTGAAAGAAGCGATTGACTGGAATCAGGCCGTATTTGATGCCGTCGATCAGGCGCTTAACGATGGTCACATGCCCATGATGCTGGGCGGCGACCATTGTCTGGCAATCGGCTCGATCAGCGCGATTGCCAAACACTGCAAGAAGAACGGTAAAAAACTCCGTGTCCTGTGGTTTGACGCTCACGCCGACAGCAACTTGTCGACGATTAGCCCGACCGGCAACATCCATGGGATGCCTGTCGCCTGCCTGATGGGCCATGGTCCTGAGCAATTAATTCATTATGCTGGCCACTCACCGGCAATGTCACCTGACCAGATTCGCATGATCGGCATACGCAGTGTGGATGCAGGCGAGAAAAAATTCATTCACGAAATGGGCATGCAGGTATTCGATATGCGTTACATCGATGAACATGGCATGCGCAGCGTCATGAATAGCGCACTCGAAGGTATCGATGACAACACGCATCTGCATGTGAGTTTCGATATGGATTGTCTCGATCCTGATATCGCCCCCGGTGTAGGAACTGCAGTGTTGGGCGGTCCGACTTATCGTGAAGCGCAATTATGCATGGAAATGATTGCCGACAGCGCCCACCTCGCCTCACTCGATCTGGTGGAACTGAATCCTGCTCTTGATATCCGTAACCAGACTGCGGTGTTAGCCGTTGATCTGATCGAAAGTCTGTTTGGTAAATCTACACTAGTCAGGATGTAATGCTAAAGCGGATGTAGCAAAGCCCCGCAGCCCTGCAAATTTTCGCAGAATGATCACGAAAATGTTACGAATTAGCAGAGTTAGCCGCATGTTACTGCATGCGGTTTTTTTTATTCCTCTTCGCCTGTTGTAGCATGAAGTTTTGATTGATGACACGCAGATCGCAAAAAGTTTCAGAAGCTTACAAATTAAGCCACAAATCCCCGGCATATTTCGCTTCATCGCTGGAAGTAAAATTGTTTTAGCGTTATGCTAAGGCATGACCGCCGACACGCTACGCACCCACCTGCCGCATACCAATCCAGTCCCCAAAGGGCGTATTGGCCGCTTCGTATATGAGAGTGAAATAGGGCAAGGCTCAGTTGGTATTGTGTATCTGTTTCGCGATCCATTGATCGGCCGCAAAGTCGCGATCAAGATTCTGAATCCGCAATTACCTTCAAATCAACGTCAATTATTTGAAAAACACTTCATTCAGGAGGCACGTGCTGCAGGTCGCCTGAATCACCCAAATATCGTGACGGTCTATGACGCCGATAAAGAGGGCGATTTGCTGTACATCGTCATGGAGTACCTGGAAGGCAAAGAGCTACGCGATTTAATGATGGGAGGCCATCAATTCAGCTACAAACAGATTGCTGACATGATCGCCCGTACCGCCAACGCGCTGGATTACGCGCATGAGCATGGTGTAATCCATCGCGATATCAAACCTGCCAATATATTTATCACCGGTACAGCAACACCGAAGGTCCTGGATTTCGGCATTGCCAGCGCCTCTCGTCAGTTGTCCGATGGCGATGCAACACTGGGGCAAGATCATTTATCTGAACAACGTTTACTCGGCACACCCAACTACATGTCACCGGAGCAGACGCGCGGAGAATTAGTAGATGCGCGCACGGATATTTTTTCTCTAGGCGTTGTTCTGTACCAACTGCTGTGCGGTCAGTTGCCGTTTAAGGGCGATAGCATTAAGCAGATTTTGCATGCGATTGCACATGATCCGGCGATCCCGCCACAAGAAATACGCACCGACGTTCCTTTGCGTCTGGCACGGATTGCTGCCAAAGCATTGGCTAAAAAACCGGCTGACCGTTACGCCCGCGCCTCGGACATGGCGAACGATTTAAACCGTTTTTTATCCAAAGAAAGAGCCGAGCGCATCATCGCCAAAATTCAGCAGCCCTCGACAGAAAAAGATATCGCCGCCGATGCAACAGGTGACCGGCGCAGAAAAAGTGATCAGAAAAAATGGGGTATCAATCACCTGCTGATCGCTGCCGGATTATTCGTGGTGGTCGCGGTAGGCGCCTGGTCCTGGATGCACCCGGCTCCGCAAACGCTGGCTCCCGTTATCGTGCAGACCGAGGTGAGTAACCCGTCGACCGCAGCGCCGCCCGCAGAAAAAACCTCTGCCGTCCCAGCCAGCAGTTCGGTCAAAGAAGACTCTGAAGAAATCGTCAATTTACCACTGGCAGCGACCACAACACCTGAAAAAATCAATAAAACGGATCCGGCAACGGCTAAGTCTCAGCAAAAACCCAAGGCATCCGCAGCTACGGTTGCGCTACCGCCAGTACCAGTCGTGCTCGGCGCAGTACAACTTGCCGTCTCCCCATGGGGTGAGGTGTATGTGGACGGAGAAGCCAAAGGGGTAGCACCTCCACTCACCAAATTAAATCTTGCGGTGGGTAAGCATAAAATTGAGTTCCGCAATGGCGACGATAGCTATACCGTCAACATCGAAGTCAGTGCAGATAAGGAGAATAAAGTTGGCCACAGATTTTAAGCAGTCATTACTGTATACAACAACACCTGATAACCGCACGGATACACCCAGTCTGGATTCATCCGAAAAACTATCTGGCAAGCAAATAAGTCAAGGGTCAAACGCCTTGACTGGCATAGTGAGTGCGCTCGGATTAGCGCTCGTTCTGGCTGGCTGCGCCGCGCCGGAAGCACAAGTCGGATTGTCCGACCTATCCGCCCGCCCTGGCGAAAAAGCCCTGCTATCCGGCATCCGTTCTTACGAAGATGCTCAATATGCCGAAGCAGAAAAATCGCTGACGCTGGCACTCGGCTCTGGCTTTACCGTTAAAAAAGATGCCGCGCTTGCGCACAAATATCTGGCGTTTATTTTTTGCACCAGCGCACGGATTGACGCATGCAAACAGGCATTCCGCTCAGCACGTATGGCGGATCCGGGATTTGAGCTCACTAAAAGTGAAGTAGGCCATCCGCAATGGGGGCCTGTCTATAAACAAGTCATGGCTGAATAAACTCAGACCAGATCCGCTCTCAGCTTCCTTCTCACATCCTCTGTCACAGATACTGTCCGGACATTCATGATACGCAGCCTGCTGAAATGGCTGGTGATTGCCAGCCTTGTTTTGTTAGGCGTTTCGCTATGGCGCATGCATGATTTGCCACCGGCGACGGAACTCTCTTCGTCATTGCTTGAAGAGCCTATTCAAACGCCGCTGAAACAAGCAGTGTTTTCCGTAGAATCACATGGCATCACTTACCAGGTTCAGCCGCTCTATCAATATGATTTAACAGGTTTGGTCGTCAGCAAACATGATGCCAATACCTGGTGGGATTACTTGCATCGCGAGTGGAATGATAGCCTGAATATTGTTGATGTCTGCGTCGTCTGGGGTAATAACGTCCGCAGCGGTTCATACGCAGATATCAATTTTTCCAGTGGTCAGTTCACCTGCAATTTCAGTACGAATTCGAATGAGGCGTTTGCGGCTTTCGATCAAACGGCAATTTCAAACAATCATCTGCTTACCGATAACCCGCAACTCGCAAAGCTCATCCGCAGCGTGCAAGTAGGCGACCAGATTCATTTTCGCGGCCAGCTTGCGGAGTACTCACATCATCACGGTTTTGCATTTAAGCGCGGCACCAGCATCACCCGCACAGACACCGGCAACGGCGCTTGCGAAACAGTATTTATTGAAAATTTTGATATCCTCAGGACAGGCGGAAAACCCTGGCGCGGCCTGTGCTGGATCGCGGGATTGATGCTGCTCTTAAGCCTGATTGCGTGGTTTATGCAACCTGTCAGATTTAATGATTAAGTAACTGCATACAGATCTCTTGATGTCTGTATGCCGGACGCAATAAAAAACCACCCTGATGTTGAGGGTGGTTTTTGTATGGCCTAAATCTAGTCGCTATTCAACCGCTTTCACCATATCTTCGATCACTTTTTTCGCATCGCCGAACACCATCATGGTTTTATCCATGTAGAACAATTCATTGTCCAGACCAGCATAACCCGAGGCCATGGAGCGCTTGTTGACGATGACAGTTTTCGCTTTGTAAGCTTCGAGAATCGGCATGCCGGCGATCGGTGATTTGGGATCTTTGGCCGCTGGATTGACCACGTCATTCGCGCCCAATACCAGCACCACATCGGCCTGACCAAATTCGCTGTTGATATCTTCCATCTCAAAAACCTGGTCATACGGTACTTCGGCTTCTGCCAGTAAGACGTTCATGTGACCAGGCATACGCCCTGCCACGGGATGGATTGCATATTTGACGGTGATCCCTTTGTGTGTGAGTTTTTCAGTTAATTCTTTCAGCGCATGTTGAGCACGTGCCACCGCCAAACCATAGCCCGGAACGATGATGACCGTCTCCGCATTACCCAATAAGAAAGCGACGTCGTCGGCAGAACCGGACTTCACGTTACGCTGCGCCTGCCCAGCCGCTGCCGCTTCAGTCGGCGCACCGCCGAAACCACCCAGCAAGACATTAAAGAAAGACCGGTTCATCGCCTTACACATAATGTAAGACAGGATCGCTCCCGAGGAACCCACCAGAGAGCCCGCGATAATCAGCATCGAATTATTCAGCGAAAAACCGATACCCGCTGCCGCCCAGCCCGAATAACTATTCAGCATCGACACGACGACCGGCATATCCGCGCCACCGATAGGGATAATGATCAATACGCCAAGGATAAAAGCAATGGCTGTCATCAAGACAAATGGCAACCATGCCGGCGCATTACCTGGCGCGAAACAAAAAATCAGCCCCAGACCAAGCATAGCAATGGCCAGTATCAGGTTCAGAAAATGCTGGCCCTGAAAACTGACTGGTGCGCCCTGAAACAAACGGAATTTGTATTTACCGGACAATTTACCGAACGCAATCACCGAACCCGAGAACGTAATCGCACCGACAAACGTACCGATAAACAATTCCAGACGGTTACCAAAAGGAATTGCCGCGTCGCGCGTGGTGATATTAAAAATCCATGGTTCAGCCACTACCGACACCGCAATACACACTGCTGCCAAACCGATCAGCGAATGCATCGCAGCGACCAGCTCAGGCATCTTGGTCATCTCAACACGCTTTGCCAAGGTTGCGCCAATGCCACCACCGACGACGACACCAATAATGACCAGTCCATAACCGAGGCCAGAGCCAGCTGATTCATTTTTTAGCTTAACGATCAGCGCAACCGTGGTGGCAACCGCAATTGCCATACCAATCATGCCGAAAGCATTACCACGTCGTGCCGTCGAAGGATGCGACAGGCCCTTGAGCGCCTGAATGAAACACACCGAGGCGATCAGGTACAACATCGTAACCAGATTCATACTCATTATTTGTGCTCCTTAGCGCTGTTTGCATTGGCCTTGGGCTCTTTTTTCTTGAACATTTCCAGCATGCGCTGGGTGACCAGAAAGCCGCCGAATACATTGACCGCCGCCAGTGCAACTGCCGCAGTGCCCATGACTTGTGCCAGCAGGCCTTCGGTCATTCCGGCAGCCAGCATCGCGCCAACAATAATGATGGCGGAGATGGCATTGGTCACAGCCATTAACGGTGTGTGCAATGCCGGTGTAACCGTCCAGACCACGTGGTAACCGACATAAATCGCCAGTACAAAAATGATCAGGTTGGTGAGGGTGTGACTAACTTCCATGATGTCCTCTCTTTTCTTTATTTGGGTGAGACATGCAAAGTAAACCGTCGGGATTAATATTCTTTAAGACTGGTAATTTGATTCTTGCCATCGACGAAAACGACTTTCGGCTTAAAGTTACTCGCCTCGTCATCGCTCATCGGAGCATAAGTGCAGATGATCATCAAATCACCGAGTTGTACCCGACGCGCTGCTGCGCCGTTCAACGAGATTTCTCCGCTACCACGTTTGCCTTTAATGACATAGGTAGAGAAGCGTTCGCCGTTGTTAACGTTATAAAGCTCAATCCGTTCGTGCTCCTTGATATCGGCAGCATCGAGCAGATTTTCATCAATCCCACACGAACCTTCGTAGTGGAGATCGCACTGGGTCACAGATGCGCGATGAATTTTGGCGCGGAGCATATTTCTTTGCATGGTCGTTCTTCTTTCAATTACATTTACTAAAAAATTCTGGCTAAATTTCTTTAGCTGCACTACGTCACATAAAGGCCGCTGACGAATATCTGGTCTTATTTTCTTAAAACTTCACCGCCTGCGCACACCAGAGTCGCGACGACGATTTCATCGTCTTTATTGATCGCCAGAGCGGCGTCTTTATCGATGATCAGTTTTAAAAAATCCAGTACGTTGCGGGCATATAAGGCAGATGCATCAGCAGCAACCAGCGTGGCCAGATTAGGTTCACCGATAATATGCACGCCGTATTTGGTGACGGTTTTATTCAGTTCGGACAATGGACAATTGCCGCCTTGCTCGACCGCCATATCGACAATCACGGAACCGGGCTTCATTGCTTTGACCGTGTCTTCGGAAATCAAAACCGGTGCCTTGCGGCCAGGGATCAGCGCCGTCGTGATGATGATATCGGCTTGCTTGGCGCGCTCATGCACCAGAGCCGCCTGACGTTCCATCCATGCGGCGGGCATCGAACGGGCATAGCCGCCGGCGCCTTTAGCGATTTCGCGCTCTTCATCCGTCTCGTAAGGGACGTCGATAAACTTTGCCCCCAGAGATTCAACTTGCTCTTTCACCGGCGGGCGTACATCCGATGCCTCAATCACGGCTCCCAGACGTTTTGCCGTCGCGATTGCCTGCAAACCCGCAACGCCAACGCCCATGATCAGGACGCGAGCGGCTTTGACGGTTCCCGCAGCGGTCATCAGCATGGGCATAAAGCGCTGATAGGTATTCGCAGCCAGCATGACTGCTTTGTAGCCAGCGATATTTGCTTGTGAAGAGAGCACGTCCAGCGACTGCGCACGGGTAATGCGCGGTGCAGCCTCCAGTGCAAATGCAGAAATGCCGTGTGCGGCCATCGCTGCAATATTCTCTGTATCAAACGGATTGAGCATGCCGACCAGCACCGTACCGGGTTTGATCATGGCACGTTCATCTGCACTTGGCGCCCTGACTTTCAGCACCAGTTCGGCACCAAACGCTTCAGCCGCAGTACCGATCTGCGCACCTGCTGCCTGATAAGCTTCGTCCGTGATACTGGCTGCAATACCGGCACCGGATTGCACGATGACCTGATGTTTGGCCGTCACATATTTTTTAATGGTCTCTGGGGTCGCCGCTACACGCGTCTCGCCCGGCCGTGACTCGGCGGGGATGCCGATTCTCATAGGTTTGCTCCTTGGTTGCTTGTTTTAAATTAGTCGCACGGGCTCAAGACTCGACCCTCAATAATTTTTATCAGACTATGCAAGACTCAGGCAATTCCAGACCCTCTCGGTGCTTGCTCCAGCCGCCGGAATCCTTACCCGAATCTTACACTTGATATTCGACAACGATATTACACGCAAAATGTTTTTTAGCACAACCGTTCTATTTTCTGCTTTTTCTAGCAAAGACTGCCTTGTATTTGCACCAATAGCGGGCAAATTGCGTTTGCTACACTAGCATGAAAACCCGCTTGAAATAAGGCTTTATCCATAAAACAGCCAAATTTAATACGTCTTTTCCGGCAAAACTGTTTGCTATTAATTCATCATGAAAACTGCCCATAGATAAAATTCGCATTAGCTAATTCGGCATCAGATTTGCTGCTTTGCCACACAATATTTGATGGCAAAGTAAAATACCGGACTTATTGAAAGAAGCTATGTCCACAATTTGGAAACCCTCGGTCACAGTTGCTGCCATTATTGCGCGTGACGACCGATTTTTAATGATAGAAGAAGAGACCGAAGACGGCGTAAGGATCAACCAGCCAGCCGGTCATCTTGATCCCGACGAAACCCTACAACAAGCTGTGATCCGTGAAACGCTGGAAGAAACCGCGCACGATTTTACGCCGACAGAGTTAATCGGGACGTATCTGTCACGCTATGTGTCGCCAAAAACTGGCGAACAGGTGACCTACTTGCGCTTTGCTTTTAGCGGCGAGTTGGGTCAACTGCATCAGCGCGCGCTGGATCATGGAATTTTGCGTACTGTCTGGATGAGTCATGCAGAATTACTCGCATCACAGGAACGCCATCGCAGCCCTCTGGTGATGCAATGTGTGAACGACTACCTGGCAGGTCAACGTGCGCCGCTGTCGCTGCTCTATACGCATCCGTCTGCATTAGACATCAGCATCACGAAATCCAATTCTGAGCATAATTAAGCAAGACCACGAATAAGAAATAAGAAAGAGAAGTACAGCATGGCAAAGAGACGCGTAGTAATAGGCATGTCCGGTGGCGTTGACTCATCCGTCTCCGCATGGCTGCTCAAAGAACAGGGTTATGAAGTCATCGGTCTCTTCATGAAGAACTGGGAAGATGACGATGACTCAGAATATTGCTCGTCCCGCGAAGACTGGATTGATGCCGTCAGCGTGGCTGACGTGGTCGGCGTCGATATCGAAGCAGTGAATTTTGCGGCGGAGTATAAAGACCGCGTATTCGCCGAGTTCCTGCGCGAATATCAGGCAGGTCGCACCCCGAATCCGGACGTGCTGTGCAACGCAGAAATTAAGTTCAAAGCCTTTCTCGACCATGCGATGAAGCTCGGCGCCGATTACATTGCCACTGGTCATTACGCACGCGTTCGTGAGGTCAACGGTGAATTCCAGTTACTCAAAGCCCTCGACGCTAGCAAAGATCAAAGCTATTTCCTGCATCGCCTTAATCAGGCGCAATTATGCAAGACACTCTTCCCATTAGGTGAAATCCAAAAAACTGACGTGCGCAAAATTGCAGAACAACTGCAACTGCCGAATGCCAAGAAAAAAGATTCTACCGGTATCTGCTTTATCGGCGAACGTCCTTTCCGTGAATTTTTAAACCGTTATCTGTCGTATCAACCCGGTGACATGAAAACACCTGAAGGCGAGATCGTCGGCCAACATGTCGGCTTGAGTTTTTACACTTTGGGTCAGCGTAAAGGGATAGGTATCGGCGGCATAAAATCACACCAAAATGCCGATGGCAGCAGCGATGCCTGGTATGTCGCTAAAAAAGATATCGCCAGCAATACGCTGTACGTCGTGCAAGGTCATGATCATCCATGGTTGCTGTCCTCCGCATTAGAGGCCGAGCAAAATAGCTGGATTACCGGACGTGTGCCAGACCAGATCCAGCTTTCGGCAAAAACTCGCTACCGCCAGGCAGACATCGCCTGCGCGCTACAAACACAAAGCGACAGCTTCGCCTTACATTTCGACGTCGCCCAATGGGCGGTAACGCCAGGTCAATCGGCGGTTTTATATGCTGGCGATGTGTGTCTGGGTGGCGGGATTATCAGTGGTGCGACGGCGAGCTAGGCAGCGAGTTAAATGCATGGGTTATGCAGCTCATGGCGAGCTGGCATGCTTGTTTCTTTTGACACGCACCGGGACTTTTTCGCTATAGTGCCGCATCTCAAAAAAATCAGCTTGCTCGTATGCCATCCTGTCTGCCATCCTGTTTGTCATCTTCTACTTCATCCCTGCTTACCTTTTCCCGTTTAGCGCTGTGTGCGCTAACATCGTCCAGCGTATTAAGCGCAACTGCAGCGGACGAGAACGGCGCTGCCAATACCAATAAGGAACCTTTACATAGCGTCGAGGTGCGCGGTGCGCATAGCGTACTGGACGAACGCAAGCAGGCAACCGCCAGCAAGGCCATCGTCAATCAGGAAGACATCGCGCGCTATGGCGACAATAATCTCAGTGATGTGCTCAAACGGGTGCCTGGTTTAGGTTTCAGCAGCACAGGTGCTTTACAGATGCGGGGGCTGGGAAATGGCTATACCCAAATTTTGCTGAACGGCGAAGCGACGCCGCAAGGCTTTTTAGTCGATAGTATCGCGCCCGATTTGATTGAGCGTATTGAAGTCTTGCGCAGTGCGACGGCAGAATTCAGTACGCAGGCAATTGCCGGGACGATTAATATTATCCTGAAAAGCAACGTCAAAAAACCACAGCACGATCTCAAAATCGGCGTCACCAGCAGCAATGGCAAGATTTCACCAACTATGTCACTGCAATTAGCTGATCGACGAGGGGCGCTGGCTTATACCGTTGCCGGAACATTACAACATCAGCAGCGGATAACACCGTCCACTCAGGACGAAACAGGTAGCGGTCAGATCGCATCGATGAATCTGCAACGACACGCCAATCTGGAAGAACGTTTTACCAAAGATGAATTGAGCGTTGCGCCACGTCTGGTCTGGACGTTTTCAGAAGACGACACCCTAACCTCCCAAAGTTTTCTCAGCAGCAGCCGCATCAATAATGTCAAAGAGCGGCATGAGATCAGCACAACCGGTACGCTGTCTGAATTCCCGAACAATACCGGCAGTTGGGATGCGTATACCAATGCCTTGCGCAGCAACCTGAACTGGCGACGTAAATTATCCGACAGCGCCAGGATAGAAACGAGTGTCGGACTCAACATCAGTCACCGGCATACCTATTTTGATTTTAAAGGAATGTCCGCGCAACAGGCTTTGTTAGAGCGACACGAAGTCGTTTCCGGCATTGATGACCAGACCGCGACATTCAGCGGCAAATACACCGCACCATATATTGATCATCATGCCTTGGTGTTAGGCTGGGATGGCAGCCTGATACGTCGCGACGAAAATCGTATTGAGCACATGAGCGATGCGCAGGGGCAAGGTACTGCGGATAGCAATGAAGCCTATCAGTCGAATGTCAGGCGCCTTGCCTTATTTGTACAAGATGAATGGGAAATCAGCCGCCAGTTAAGTGCTGCCCTGGGCTTACGCTGGGAGGGGTTGCAGACCACAACCACTGGCAATGTCCTGAGTCAGGTACATAATCAATCCAGCGTCTTCAGCCCTTTGCTACAAAGTGTGTGGAAACTCAGTGATGATGCCGCCAACGCCAGACAAACGCAGCAATTCCGGCTGGCGCTGACGCGCACTTATAAAGCACCGACGACCACAAGTCTGATCCCGCGTCGCTATACCGTCGATAACAATAACAGCGCGATCAATCCTGATAACCAAGGCAATCCGCAGTTGCGCCCGGAACTCGCATGGGGTTTGGACGCCGCGTTTGAACAGTATTTCGGACAAGGCGGTTTGTTCAGCGTGAGTATGTTTGTACGTAAAATTGATGACGTGATTCTAGATAAAGTAACGCAACAAAACACCGTCTGGACCAGTACCCCGACCAATAGTGGCAAGGCACAAGTGCACGGCATCGAACTGGAAATCAAGTTGCCGCTACAAAACCTCATGAGCAAGGCGCCTGCCATTGATCTGCGTGCCAATCTGAATCGCAACTGGTCCAGCGTCGATCAAATCCCAGGCCCCGACAATCGCCTCGACCAGCAAACACCGCTCAGCGCCAACCTCGCACTCGATTACAAATGGGATCATCAACTCACGCTCGGCGGCAATCTCAGCTATCAACGCGGCGGCAATGTCCGCAACTCATCCACCCTGAGCGGCATGACAGGCAATAACCGGACACTGGATTTATATGCGGCATGGAGTCTGGCAAAACAAACGCAACTGCGATTGTCGCTGACGAATCTGTTCCCCAAAAATAAACTGGAAATTGCCCACTATAAGGATATACAGACGGCTCGCCAATCAACGACAACGACATCGGGATTGAGTAGCGTCAAATTAATGCTGGAACAGGCGTTTTAGCTTGCCCCCGGATAAGGGGAGCAAGTGGCAAGTGCGGTCAAACACTTGTGCAAAAAATGACTTCAAGGATACGATATAGCAAGAGCCGAGCAGCTTCTTTGGGGGAGCGCAATAAATATACTCCCCTTATTTTTTATAAAATCAACCTTAATCCGCAACGTTTATGCAGGCATAAAAAATATACTCCTTACGAGTATATTAAATATGTGAATATATCTAGATATATATATGCAGATACATTTAGATATCAGCGCTATTTTCAGGCGACAACAAATCCATCCCAAGTCTGCTCTCCAAAAAATATATCTACCCCTCGTTTAAGCAATCTCGCCTGATGCGGTCTGAGCTCAATCCAGAGTCAGTTAATCATGAAATGGTAAGTGGCAATCTGTGCGCTAGCAAACAGATCATCACAAATGAAGCAGGCATGATGCGGTGTGTTTGTATGACCGGATCGGCTAAGCAATACATCAATACCCTACCTAATGCATCGCCACCACACGATCCGGTGATCTGATGACACTCTCTTTAGTCAATCACTCCGCCGCTGTCCGGGCTTTTTTTCAACGCCAATGCGGGAATGTTTGCTTCTCAACTATTTTTACATTGAGGTACTTATCATGAAATATCCGATTTTATTATTGACCCTGCTTGGCACTATGACTTTATCCGCTTGTGAACGTCAGGCTCCGCCGGTTGTGGTTCAGGTTCCGGTCGCAGTACCCGGCCCTGCCGGTGCAACGGGTGCAACAGGTTCCACTGGCGCGGCAGGTCAGACCGGAGCGCCAGCGTCTGTCGGTGCGACGGGAGCTACCGGCGCCAGCGGCGCTCAAGGCATGCCTGGCTACGATGGCAATAAAGGTGATGCGGGTGCCAAAGGTGAGCCAGGAACGCCCGGCAAACCCGGCGACACCGTTATCGTCGTGCCCAAATAAATCCGCTCAGATTGTCAGAGGCAAGAAATCCTCTCCGGAGGATTTCTGAAAAACTTTTGCGCGTCATCACATGGCATGCAAAGACAAAAATAGTACGGAACAACACAAATAACACAAACAACATAAGCGACAACAGCCACATTGTCGCGCTATTACAAAATCACAAAGGAAATCCTATGACAATGCTCATCAATCTTATTATTTATCTGGTGATATTCGGACTAATCTGGTGGCTGGTTGGCTTACTTCCCCTACCCTCACCGGTGGCACAAGTCGTACGCGTACTATTCATCATCTTATTGATTGTGATTATTTTGTCCGCGTTCGGTATTGTGCCCGGCATCCATTTGCCGAGCTTATCAGGCTGACTCCGCCAAAGCTCATGTCAGCCATCAGCGACAGTCCCAGTATTTGATACTAGCTTGACCCGCGCGCACCGTTGTACACTCAGGGGATACCATCACCCGCTTATCAACGGAGAACACCATGCATGTTGCGCGCTACCTGACTTTGATCATTGCCAGCTTTGTGTTTTTGTTGTCGATGTTCATTGCCTATTTATTTCACGCAGGCTGGTGGCTGGTAGCACTTTCTGGTGGCATCACGGCAATCGGCGTTGCCGACCTGCTGCAAACCAAACGCTCCATCTTACGCAACTATCCCATCATCGCGCATTTTCGTTTTTTCTTTGAATCGATCCGTCCTGAAATACGCCAGTATTTTTTAGAGGAGGATACCGCTGCCAATCCTTTCTCCCGGAATCAACGCTCGATTGTGTATCAGCGTGCCAAGCAAGAATTGGATAAGCGCCCTTTCGGTACGCAGCTTGATGTCTACCAATCGGGCTATGAATGGATCAATCATTCGATTACCCCTAGCAAAATAGATAACCACGATTTCCGTATTACGATCGGCGCGGATCGCCCGCAGCCCTACTCTGCCAGCGTGTTTAATATCTCCGCAATGAGCTTTGGCGCCTTGTCGGCGAATGCCATTCGGGCACTGAATCAGGGAGCACAAAAAGGCCGCTTCATGCATGACACGGGCGAAGGCAGCATCAGCCGTTATCACAAGCCTGAGAGCGACGATGAGTCAGGTGGCGATCTGGTCTGGGAAATCGGTTCCGGTTATTTTGGCTGTCGCAACGCAGATGGCAGTTTTTCTGAAGAGCGCTTCGTCGCCAGCGCCTCTTTAGCTCAGGTCAAAATGATAGAACTGAAATTGTCACAAGGCGCCAAACCAGGCCACGGCGGCTTGCTACCTGGAGCCAAAGTGACGATAGAAATCGCTGAGGCTCGCGGCGTTCCGGCAGGTACAGATTGCGTATCACCGGCATCGCACTCGGCATTTTCTACTCCGGTAGAAATGCTGCAATTTATCGATAAACTACGCACACTGTCCGGCGGAAAACCGACGGGCTTTAAATTTGCCGTCGGTCATCCATGGGAATTTTTTGGCATTGTCAAAGCCATGCTAGCAACGGGGATCACGCCGGACTTTATCGTGGTTGACGGCGGAGAAGGCGGCACCGGTGCGGCTCCGGTCGAGTTCACCGATCACGTTGGCGTACCTTTACAGGAAGCCTTGCTGCTCGTACATAACACGCTGGTCGGCACAAACCTGCGCGACAAAGTAAAAATCGGCGCTTCCGGCAAAATCATTACCGCATTCGATGTCGCTCGTACGATCGCTCTCGGTGCTGACTGGTGCAACTCAGCTCGCGGATTCATGTTTGCACTCGGCTGCATTCAGTCACAAAGCTGCCATACCGGCAAATGCCCGACCGGTGTCGCAACCCAGGATCCGCTGCGTCAACGTGCCCTGTTCATTCCCGATAAGGCAGAGCGTGTTGCGCATTTCCACCAAAATACCCTCAAAGCACTGGCAGAACTGATCGCCGCAACTGGCTTACATCATCCTTCAGAACTCAAGCCCTACCATTTGGTACGCCGCGTTTCGGGCAACCAAGTCAAACTGGTATCTAGCCTACTACCTTATCTGGACGCTGGAGAACTGCTAGATCCTAGTCAGCTTAGCCGCATGCCGGAGGTATTCTCAACCTACTGGCCACTGTCTCGGGCAGAATCGTTCCATCCGATCAAATAAACATACTCCCCATATTTAGATAAAAAATACACCCATTCCGCATGTATTTATTAGAGTTTTAAAATATACCCGGGTGGGTATATAAAATGGAAGCTCTTACATGGCACGGCGAGAAATTGTATTCTTTCATCTTTTTACTAACAAAATTGAGTAACGAGATGTTATTTCAAAATAAAACTCGATAGAAACCCGATATTCTTGGCGGCTACCTAATTTCATTCAATTTTAACGAGAAAAAATCTGAAATTCGGCTCTGCGTAAAATTTCAGCATTTTTTTGATGCGTTTTATTTCTTTACAATTTAAAACGATGAAATTATATTTACATTTAACCTGCCGATTAATCTTTACTCACCTCCTTTAGATTGCCACCGATCATGAATCGATTCGATAACCAAGCACTAGGTGGTACGGTTAATACCCGCATCGGCAAGGTGTATATGCACCTATCCAAGGCGCACAGAAAAACTGCCGACTACGTGTTATCGAATGTCTTCCGCTCAGCAACCATGTCGATTGATGAACTGGCAAATGCCGTCGGGATCTCGGTTGCAACTGCAAACCGCTTTGCCCGCGCACTGGGCTTTGAAGGCTATCCGCAATTCCGCGCAGAATTGGTCTGCGGTTTTGAAGCGATGTTGGCACCGATTGATAAATTGCGCAGCGAATTACAACGCCCGGCGACCAGCACTGAAATCATTGCGGGCTCGCTGAATGAAGATATCAATAACCTTGAGGCGACACGTCGCTCTCTGGTCGCTGATGTCTGTAATCAGGCTGTCAAAATGATTTCGAATGCCGAACGCATCTATATCGTTGGTTATGGCGCGAGTGCTTTTCTCGGCGGACTGATGGCGCATGGGCTGGATCCGTATTGCCAGACTATACAATCCACGATTGGATCGGGCGGACCATCGCATGTGGCACGTCAGTTATTCAAATACACCGAACGTGATCTGGTGATTGGCATTACCTTCCCGCGCTATGCAGAAGATGTGATCACGCTATTGCAGCAGGTACGGGAAAAAGGTGTGCCGATTCTGGCACTGACTGATGCCCCCAGCTCGCCGCTGGCATCGATTGCAAATCTGACCTTGTACGCGCAAACCCGTCGTCAGCTGTCACCGAATTCCGAAGGTGCGGCTCTCTGTCTGATCGAAGCTATTTGCAGCGCCGTCGCGCATCAAGCCAAATCACCAGTGCACGCTGCGTCAGAGATGACAAAATTCATGCTGCCATGGATGTATCAGGAACCAAATTCAGGCGCACGCAAATCAACGCCCGTCGAAGATACGACAAAAAAATCACCCTCTGATCATCCTGTCTAGTCATCCCGCTTGATTCGCGCTGACACATCCATGTTGCGATGTGTTTGATGTCGTCCCCGCCGAGCAATACCGGACTAAATCACCATCAGCGTGTTGGTGAAATCAATCACCGATTACCGCAGGATTTCACTGGCACAAACACTAGCCAGCTACTACACTTGCCTTGTTTTCATTCAAACAACAAGGTACATCCATCATGCTTGCACAAAAGCTGCCCAAAATTATTGCGCTGGTCATTGTTCTCATCCTGCTGTTCTCTCTTTCACCTTTTGCTACGATCCCGGCAGGTTATCGCGGGGTATTGACGACCTTCGGCAAACCGTCGGACGAAGTGTATAGCGAGGGTATTCACTTCGTCTGGCCAATAGCACAAAGCATGCACCGTGTCTCTGTCGCGATCCAGAAAGGCGAAGGCGACGGCGATGCTGCTTCCAAAGATTTGCAAACGGTACACACAAAGATTGCGATCAACTATCACATCCGTCCGGACGCTGTCGTATCGGTGTATCGCGACCTCGGTAATGAGGCAGGTGAGCGCATCATTATCCCTAGCGTGCAAGAAGCGGTGAAAGCCGTTACCGCGCGCTTCACTGCCGAAGAGCTGATCTCACGCCGCTCACAAGTCCGTGATGAAATCATCCTCGCATTACGCGAACGGATGGCCCGCCACGGTCTGGTCGTCGATGAATTCTCCATCGTCAATTTCAACTTTAGCAAAACCTTTAACGAAGCGATCGAGGCGAAGACAACAGCAGACCAATTGAAGATGAAAGCGGAACGCGACCTGCAAAGAATCGAAGTCGAAGCGAAACAAAAAATCTCCCGCGCCCGCGCTGAAGCAGAAGCCTTAGCTCTGCAACGTCAGCAGGTGACGCCAGAATTACTACGTTTGCGCGAGACCGAGAATCAGGCAAAAGCGATAGAGAAGTGGGATGGTCGCTTACCGACAACCACCGGTGGCGCGATTCCTTTCCTGAACATTGGCAGCCGTGGTGGTGATAAGTAAAAGACATGCAAGAAGTCATTCACCCAGCGTCTGACATGTTGAATGTGAAGGTTGAAGGTTGAATCTCGGAGGTAGCAAGCAAAACGGCAGCCTCACTGGCTGCCGTTTTTACATACTTTTGCAGAAAGAAACAAAGAACAATTATTCTGCAGCGATCACCTGTGCTGCCGCATTTACCACCGCAGCGATACGGCCAACATCACGCAACTGCACGGTCGACATTCCTTCTTTTTTCAACAATTCAAAATGCGATTTCACACAGAAATGGCATTTACCAACGATCGATGCGGCAAGCGCATACATTTCAAAACGACGCTTATCAACACCACCGTTTGTCGCGTACGCGTTCATACGTAATTGCGCCGCCTGAGTTTTGAGATCGGCATCATCTGCCATTTCAACGAACGGATACCAAACGTTATTCATCCCCATTAAAGCGGATGCCGTTAAGGCCGCATGAATTTCTTCAGGCGAGATCGCGCCGCTGCCTTTGATTGCATCGATGATGGCCTTGCTTTTTGCAGCGAATGCCGCAGCCAGCGCAACGCCGACGGCATCATTGCCTTCGAGACTAGAGCGAGCAATCGTGCCATCGATATTCAGACGGATATCTTTCGCATAATCAGGAATAAGGTCTTTAATTGAATTTAAGAATTCCATAGTATTTACCTATCATTTCGTGATTTTAAAACCCGCCGAGGCGGGTTTTCGTCATTGATGTGGACATAACACGGTGTCCGCGTCAAATTTACAGTGTAGAACCACCAACTGTGCGATTGCATGGGCACAGTTCATCTGTTTGCAAACCATCCAGAATACGCAAGATTTCTGTCGGGTTACGGCCGACGTTCAGATTATTCACCGAAACGTGTTGAATGACATTGTCTGGATCAACGATAAAAGTCGCACGCAAAGCCACGCCTGCGTTCACATCACGTACACCCAACATATCAACCAAAGAGCCTGTAGCATCACCGAACGCGTGGTGATTCAGCTTGTCCAGATCTTTGTGTTCACGGCGCCATGCCAATTTGCAGAATTCGTTGTCAGTAGAGCCGCCCATCAAAATAGCGTCGCGATCAGCGAAATCTTTTGTCAATTTAGCGAATTCAACGATTTCTGTCGGACAAACGAAAGTGAAATCTTTTGGGTAGAAGTAAATGATTTTCCATTTACCCGGGAAAGAGGCTTCAGTGATTGTTTCGAAAGCGGATACGCCGTTTTCTTCATGATGATTAAAACCTGGCTTAGCTGCTGGTACGCTGAACGCGTCGAGTTTTTGACCTACAGTTTTCATAAATTTCTCCTGAATGGTGGTGTAAAGAGTGGCTAAAACAGTCTGTTTAGTCACATTGGATCGAAGCATATCACTATGAATTTTAAATATCCAATAGATTTTAGCTAAAAACAAATTAGCCAAAACATATACCAGTTAATGGTGCGCCTTTGATTAACGACTATCGACGCCCATTGATGCTCCACAGCAGCATCATGCAGCAGATCTAATACAAACGTATGACATTTAGCGGAAGGAATTGAACGTACCGTATTGAGTGCGCATCTACCGCTTTAGCCGTTCGCTGGCATTAACCCACTAAGCATTGCTTGCTGTCTGCGTTTGCACGAAGTAATAGCGGTTTAGTGGAAAATCCGGGTTAACCCCGGATTAAGCTCCCATTCCGCGCAGTCACCGTTATAATCCTTGCACTTCTTTATTTGGATTGATTTATCGTGTCTGATCGCCTCGCTGTATTACCCCAATATTTAATGCCAAAAAAAGCGCTGACTGAATTTGGCAGCCTGATTGCCGATGCTAAAGCAGGCAATCTGACGACTAAACTCATACGCTGGTTCGTCGGCAAATATCAGGTCGATATGAACGAAGCCGCAAATCCGGACATCGCCAGCTACGCCAGCTTCAACGAATTCTTTACGCGAGCACTGCGCCCGGATGCCCGTCCATTAGCGGGCGCCGATATGGTGTGCCCAGTTGATGGCGCCATCAGCCAGTTTGGCCCGATTGCACAAGGCCAGATCTTTCAGGCGAAAGGTCATGATTATTCTGCTACCGCCTTAGTCGGCGGCGATAAGGAGCTGGCAGCCCATTTTCATAAAGGCAGTTTTGCAACCATTTATCTGAGTCCGCGTGATTACCACCGTATTCACATGCCTTGTGATGGTCGCCTGACGAGAATGATCTATGTTCCCGGTGATCTGTTCTCTGTCAATCCGACTACCGCTCGCGGTGTACCGGGCTTATTTGCTCGTAATGAGCGTGTTGTTTGCGTGTTTGAGTCAGCGAACGGCCCGTTTGTACTGACACTGGTGGGTGCGACGATCGTCGGCAGTATGGCGACAGTCTGGCACGGCATTGTCAATCCGCCGCGTACCAAGCAAATCCGGGAATGGCACTACAAGAATCAGACCATCGTTCTTAAAAAAGGCGAAGAAATGGGGCGCTTCTTATTAGGCTCGACCGTCGTTCTGCTATTTCCAGAAAACACGGTGGATTTCAACCCTGCGTGGCAAGCTGCCGGTCCTGTCCGCATGGGCGAGATGATGGGTAATACACCGAAACAACTGAATCCTTAAAAAATCGCGGACAAGCATTACATCCGATAATACAGTATTACTTGTCCGCGATCTCGACACTACCGGTAGTAGAAATTACTCTTCGGCACAGGTGAAGTTCCTGCATAGGTAACGCTCCCGTCATATCGCGGTCGCTTTAGCAGCGCTGACTGCCTCTTGCAAAATACTGCGTATGGCCGGTTCTGCACTGAGTGCGCTGGCTTCTTGTTGCTTACCCAATGCATCCATCTTCTTGCCGCGCTCGTCCATTTGCTTGCCCATTTCATCCATTTTTTTACCGAGCGCATCCATTTTTTTTGCGGTCTCGCTTTGGAATACAGTTGCTGCCATCTTGACGCCCAGCGCTCCCATGCTGACGCCATCGGCCCCCATTTCCAGCCCCAGTTGATTCATCTGACGACTAGTCTGATCCAGCTCTTTGAGCGCCTCATTCGCCTTGGCGACCAAGGTACTGTCTTGGATCAAATAACTTTTACCATTTTGCTTAAACCATAAAAAATCTGTACTGCGCCCCGATCTCAGCTTATCCACACTCCGGATCTCAGACGACGTGCAGTAAAAAATAGAATCCGCACCCGCAGCCGTGCGTACCAGAGCGTAGGTCAGATCGCTTTTCCGGTTTTCGATCTGCACATTCTTTGATAGCAGCTCTTTACTGATACTGATATTAATTGAGGCCGTTGACGAGGCATCACCTGAACCCGCCCAGCTTGCCATTGGCGCACTTACCAAGCCTAAACAGCACAGACTGATTGCTGCAACACACATTAATTGACGACGCATAAGATTCTCCGCAAATAAATTCATGGCGCTGAATTATCTGCATCAGGCCATGTAGCAATCATACTGCGTGCTCAAAACTCCTTATATCGCTTTCCGACAAACTGCCAAAACAAACGTCTGGAACGCCAGATGAGAAGATAAGCAGCGCGGCCACACCCTAGATTTATTCCTCAGGTCAGTTGCACTGTGTCATGCACCCCCATTTCACCCTGGCTGATACATAGTACCTACCCATAATTTGATCAAAAAAAGCTTGCAAAGCAAAAGATTTTGCACAATAATCTAAATAAGAATTGTTCTCATTAATATTTAAGAGGTAGATATGACTGAATTGATGACGGAATTTTCCACTCAGGAAAAGACCGCAAGCACGTCCACAGACAGCGCTACCCCACTGACATCAATCAGCATGACTAACAAAATGGCCATCGACGGGAAACAGATACCGCGCCTGAAAAGTCGGGAACTGATGCGTGAAATGCGTGAGGTTGAGATTGACCATGAGGGGAAAATTTATCGCCTACGCGTTACGCAACTGAATAAATTGATCCTCACTGCCTAGCCGGTAATCCCGGCAAACCAGGGAATCATCAGAATTGTGTTTGATTGAATACTGTAGCCAGCAAAGCGGAATTCATGCGAAGCGAGCCAGACACCCACCAGGAGAGTTTGATGCTTAGCACGAATCCGGAGTTTTTTGAAACGCCCGCCAAAGCGAATCAACCAGAATTATTAGTTTCAGCGGTCCTGCATCTGATGTCGCATTACACCGTCAGCACGGGACAAAATAAAGATGACGGTGCTTGTTTAAAACTCGCTTCCGTGATTGAACGGCACTTGAAAATTTTAGCCGAACTGCCTGAGTTAGGGCCTGTACTCAAAGCAACATGCCTGCAATTATCAGAGCAGTGGGCAATCTTGGTCGAGCACAGTCTGTCGAGGCAAGGGCGAGTCAGTCTGTTTGAGCGCCTGGTCTCAGGTAATCGTTAGTACGTGACCAAGCGGATTGAGCGGATGAAGTGAATTAGCGAAATCAGCCTGAACAGGGTCTTATTAAATTGATTTAGAGGAATAGCATGATTGTCTGTGTTTGCAATAATATCTCAGAAAAAAAACTGCGTCATGCGGTCGCATCGGGTTTAAACACGATGGCAGACTTGCGCACTCACCTCGACGTCGGAACCTGCTGCGGAAAATGTGCTAGCTGTGCACGCAGCATTCTGCGCGAATGCCAGAACGCTAGCCAAAGCGCTCATCACGCAGTCATGGCATCGGTAACGCCAATGACTTTTCAACGCCAGCCCGCTACGCCTCATTTTCAAAATAATGCGCTGGCAGCATGAGTATGAATATCGTTCTGAGTCCTGCCATGTTAGGTCCCGCTAAATTAAGTCTTGATTACCCGGCGTTCTCTGCTCGCCCAACCACACGCTTATTACCGATCCTGGGTATCGTGCTCACGCATATCGCACTGATCTATGCATTGGCCAATGGATTGCTGGTTAAAGCTGTACAAATTATTCCTAAGGAAATCATGGTCAGTATGGTACAGATTTCTGAACCGCCTCCTGTCGTGAAGCCAAGTGTTAGCCTGCCCAAGCTGAACAATGCACCAACGGTATTTGTCCCGACACCCGAAATTGCCGTACCTGTCGTCAATACGGCGAATATCCAGGTCAGCAGTACACCGCCAGTGACGCAGCCAATCGCCGCCTTAGCGGAGAACACGCCGCCAGTACAGGCTCCGGTCCATCAGGTCGCGACGCCAAAGCTGGTCACGGGCGTCGAATACATTCAGCCTCCGCAAGCAGACTATCCGCCGCTGTCACGTCGTATGGGTGAAGAAGGGAAAGTTACCTTACGCGTACTCGTCAATGAAAAAGGCCGTGCAGAAAAAGTAGAAATCCAAAAGTCGTCTGGCTCGAATCGCCTAGATGAAGCAGCCCGAATCGCCATTCTGCGTGCCCTGTTTAAGCCACATATTGAAGACGGTCGCCCATTAATGATGCTGGCAACAGCAACGATCAGTTTTTCGTTGAATAGCTGACAGACACATCAGACTTATCACTCATTAATAACTTACATCGCGCCTGAGTAACCGGTAAAACGGCACTTAGGTAATTTTGTTTGGTTTTCATCTCCCATATCCTCTCACCGCATCTATACTAGAACATTAGTCTTCCCACAACATATCCGAGGTTCCCATGAAAGGTGACGCAAAAGTAATCAAGTTACTCAATGCGCAGCTCACAAATGAGTTAAGTGCGATCAATCAATACTTTCTGCATGCACGTATGTACAAGCATTGGGGCTTTGAAAAAATCGCCAAAAAGGAATATCAGGAATCCATCGGCGAGATGAAGCATGCCGACAAACTGATCGACCGCATCCTGATGCTGGGCGGCCTGCCTAATCTGCAAGCTCTGCACAAGCTAATGATCGGCGAAGATACGCCGGAAATGCTGCATTGCGATTTAAAACTGGAAAGTGCTGCGCAAAAAACCGTAAAAGAAGGCATTGCGACCTGCGAGGCTGCCGGTGACTACGTATCACGCGATTTGTTTCAATTGATACTCGACGATACCGAAGAACATATCGACTGGCTAGAAACGCAGCTCGACTTAATCGAAAAAATCGGTCTGCAAAACTATTTGCAAGCGCAAATGCTGGATAACGAGTAGCGGAAGGAAATCATTTGAACTCATTCAAATGACTAGAACCCATTCGAGCTTGTTTTAATTAATCAATTTGAATTAATTTGAATTTAATTTAATTAATTATTTAATAGACGGATTTAATCCATAAGAGCGAGTTCAAAATAAAAGGGATGCATGCCAATAAGCTTGCATCCCTTTTTTATCATCCGTCTAAACTCCGTGCTTACGTAGCAAAGCAATTAGTAGAGTAACCAAACAAAGTGAATACTGAAATCACCTTATTGCCGGCAATGTTTATTGAGGAACCGTGTCTTTGAACGAAGGACGCTCAGACAATTTATCGAGCAATTTCGCTAAATTTGGATAGTCGCCACGCCACTCAATTTCAGGGAAGCGGAAAGATAACCAGTCCAGAGTGCAGGCGACGCTGACGTCAGCCAGTGTCAAATGCGTGCCGGAGCAAAAAGCCGTATCGCCCAAACCGCTGGACATAGCTTTCAAGCCTTCAGTGACCTTGCTCATCTGGCGCGCTATCCAGGCAGCGCTTTGCTGTGCTTCGGGACGTTGATTTCGCTCCAGACGGATCAAAATAGCAGCATCGGCCACGCCATCTGCCAGAGCTTCCCAGCATTTGACTTCTGCGCGTTCGCGGCCATTCACCGGGATCAACTTACCAACCGGGGTTAAGGTATCCAGATACTCGACAATCACGCGAGAATCGAACATAGCACCGCCATCTTCCATTAACAAGCATGGGACTTTACCCAGTGGGTTGGACTGCTGGATTATGGTGTCTGGCACCCAGACATCTTCTAACACTAAGCTGTAGTCAAGCTTCTTTTCCGCCATAACGACGCGGACTTTTCTTACATAAGGACTTGCGAGGGAACCGATCAGTTTCATAGGCACTTTGTGAATTTATTCGTCCGAATTATAGCATCGCCACCTGTAAAACCCGTTTCCGGTCTTGCTCCAGAACAGGTGTAAGCGAGGCTGGCTAATGGTAAAATCACACATTCCACGCAAAAAACAGAATAAATCTGCCAGAAATACCTCGTTTTACCATTCGAATCGCTATTACAGATTATATCGGGAACTTGCACATTTTGTTGTATTTTGCGCAATTTAACTATTTATCATAATTGCCGCAAAATTGTCAGATGCTGGTGCGGCAACGACGCTAATACGCCGGGTATAGCAAGGGGTTGCTTCATCGCTTTAGCAGTTTTTGCGCTGATCCTATGTTTTTTGCCACTCTTTTTTCCACTTATCACTGCCCGCACATCATGACACTCTCTACTCTCTCAGCACTGTCCCCGCTCGATGGCCGCTACGCCAGCAAAGTTAATGCATTGCGTTCTACTTTGTCCGAAGCTGGTTTTATGCATCACCGCGTTAAAGTTGAGGTGTCCTGGTTGCAAGCGTTATCTCAGGCAGGCTTTGCCGAGATCACCCCTTTTTCATCCGCCGCAAATGCCTTGCTAGATAAAATCGTCAGCAACTTTTCTGAAGACGACGCAGCGCGGATCAAATCGATCGAAGCCGTCACCAACCATGACGTCAAAGCGGTCGAATACTGGCTGAAAGAATCCGTCGGCCTGCCTCTGCCAGACAGCTATGGACATTTACCGGCGCGCCAGTTAGCAATTGACGCGGCGATCACAGAAGAGTTGAAATCAGCCGCGGAGTTTATTCACTTTGCCTGCACCTCCGAAGACATCAACAATACCTCGCACGGCATGATGCTGAAAAATGCACGTGACGGCGTCATGCTGCCAGCGCTGGAAAGTCTCATCGCTCGCCTGACCGAACTCGCTCATAGCAATTCAGACGTTCCCATGCTGTCACGCACGCACGGTCAGGCAGCCAGTCCGACTACCTTGGGCAAAGAGATGGCGAACGTCGTCGCCCGTCTGCAACGTGCCGCAAAGCGTATTGCTCAGGTAGAAATCCTCGGTAAGATGAATGGTGCCGTCGGCAACTACAATGCGCACTTGTCCGCTTACCCACAGCATGACTGGGAAAGCTTCTCCAAAGCCGTGATTGAACAGCGCTTGGGTCTGACCTACAACCCATACACGATCCAGATTGAACCGCATGACTACATGGCGGAAATGTTCGACGCCTTTGCCCGCGCCAATACCATCTTGCTCGATCTCAACCGCGATATCTGGGGGTATATTTCAGTTGGTTATTTCAAACAAAAAACCAAGGCAGGTGAAATTGGTTCCTCGACGATGCCGCATAAAGTTAACCCGATCGACTTCGAAAACTCCGAAGGCAATCTTGGTCTGGCTAACGCCCTGCTCAAACATTTATCTGAAAAATTGCCGGTCTCCCGCTGGCAGCGCGACCTGACCGACTCTACCGTCTTGCGCAATATCGGTGTCGCGCTCGGTTACACCTTGCTCGCTTATGACAGCTGCCTGCGCGGCCTGAACAAGCTGGAAACCAACCCTGAGCGCCTGGCAGCAGATCTCGATTCAACATGGGAAGTGCTAGCAGAACCGGTACAAACCGTGATGCGTCGCTATGGCGTAGAAAACCCGTATGAACAGTTAAAAGAACTGACGCGCGGCAAAGGTATCTCTAAAGACGCTCTGCGCGAATTTGTCTCTGGTCTGGCAATTCCACAAGATGCCAAAGATTTGTTGCTGGCGATGACGCCTGCCAATTACATCGGCATCGCGGCGAAGTTAGCCAAGGCAATTTAAAGATTGCGCGACTGGCCTGGCTAAATAAAATAAGTCAGGCAAGCCGTGTTTTTACCGCAGAAATTCGCAGGGGAAAACCTGAAATTCCCCTGGAAAAGTTCAAGTAAGCACACTATTCTAAAACCTAGTTTTGGGCAGTCTCTGCAAACTTGAACTTTTTTTGCTATATTAGTTCTAATGCGAACTAATTAATATGCAATCACTATTTAATTAATTAGTTTCATCACAACCTATTTTGACAGGAGTCGTCATGCCCACACCACAGCGCTACCCGTTAGCAAGTATTGCGTTTCACTGGCTGATTGCGCTCTTAATTGTTGCTGCCTTTACGCTGGGCACCATCATGACCGATATGAAAATCAGTCCAACCAAATTGCAATACTACTCCTGGCACAAATGGCTGGGCGTAACCGTGCTAGGCCTGGTTGCCTTGCGCTTGCTGACACGCTTGCTGAACCAGGCACCCGCCTATCCGAACAGCATGCCCGAATGGCAGAAAAAAGTAGCAAGTCTGACTCATGGCGTACTGTATTTGCTGATGTTTGCCGTACCGCTATCGGGCTACTTCTACACGTCTGCCGCGGGATATCCCGTGGTGTATCTTGGCCTGATACAACTACCTACGATTATTGGTCCCAATCCTGAATTAAAGCCGGTATTAAAAGAACTGCATGAGCTGCTCACCAATGTGTTACTGATACTCGTGATACTGCATGTAGTCGCGGCGCTCAAACACCATTTCATAGACAAAGATGGCCTATTGCAACGCATGCTGCCTGGCCGATAACTCCATTCGATTACGTCGTTTATCCTAATTAAAAAGGAACATTATGTTCAACATTAAATCACTATTCACACGCAAGACTGCAACATCGAGATCAATATCAGGATCAAGATCGGGCACAGCAGCAGTAATTCTTGCGCTGGCGACTGCCATTGCTATTCCTGCCTATGCCGCACTGGTCAAACTCGACACAGCAAAAAGCGCCGTCACCATCATTTTTAAACAAATGAACGTACCGGTTGATGCGAAGTTTAAAAAATTCAGCGCCAACATTGATTACGTTGCGGTCAAACCAGAAGCCTCCAAGGCCAGTGTCGAAATCGACCTCACAAGTTTTGATCTCGGCGATCCTCAATACAACCAGGAAGTCTTGAAAAAAGAATGGTTCAACACAGCACAATTTCCGAAAGCCAGCTTTGTCTCCACTGCGATGAAGCAAAGCGCTACCGGCAAATTAGATGTCAGCGGCAAACTCACGATCAAAGGACGCGTCCTTGATGTGACTTTCCCTCTGACCGTCAAGAAAGAAGGAAGCGGCCAGGTATTTGATGGCAGCCTCCCGATTAAACGCCTTGCTTTCAACATCGGCGAAGGCGAATGGAAAGACACCGGCATGGTTGCCGATGAAGTAGTTATTAAGTTTCACGTTGTAACGCAATAAAACCAATTGAATCACATCCAAACCAACAAGGACTACACCATGAAATTACGTCAAATTATCGCTGCCGCTTTACTTCTGAGCGCTGCTCCAGTATTCGCACAAAGCTACACCATTGATCCTAACCACACCTACCCAAGTTTTGAAGCAGATCATTTCGGCGGCCTGTCTGTATGGCGCGGCAAGTTCGACAAAAATAGCGGCAAAATCACGTTAGACCGTGCGGCAAAAACCGGCACAGTCGATATCACCATCGACACAACATCGATCAATTTCGGTCATGAAAAAATGAATGATCATGCCAAGTCCAAAGACCTGTTCAATGTCGCTCAATTCCCGACTGCGACTTACAAAGGTACATCGATCAAGTTCAACGGTGATACACCGGTATCAGTACAAGGCGATTTCACTTTGCTGGGCGTGACCAAGCCTTTGACATTGACGATCAACAAATTCAAATGCATTCAGCATCCTATGTTGAAAAAAGAAGTCTGCGGCGCTGATGCGACAGCAGAATTCAAGCGCACAGACTTTGGTCTGAACTACGGCATCGCTTATGGCTTCGCACCAGAAGTCAAACTGTCGATCCAGGTTGAAGCCATCAAAGCTGATTAATCTCAAGACAGCATAGCAATATCGCAGGCACATTGACCGGACCGAAACAAGTCCGGTCAACTAACATTCTTCTCGAATTGATTTTATGGGTAAACGTTTTCTGCGCAGCATACGACTACTGGCTGAATGCATGCAGGCGTTTGAACATTGTTCGACGTTGAATGTTCGCCAGTTCGGATTAACGCATTCCCAGTTTGACATCATCGCCACACTCGGCAACACCGCAGGGATGAGCTGCAGAGAGCTCGGTGAAAAAACTCTGATTACCAAAGGAACGCTGACCGGCGTGCTTGATCGTCTTGAGCAAAAAGGCCTGATCCAGCGCGAACGTAATGGCGAAGATCGTCGTCAACTTTTTATTAAATTAAGTCCGGCAGGAGAAGCCGTTTTTGATGATGTGTTTCCGCAAGTCGTCGCCAATGGCGAAAGACGCTTTACTGCTTATAGCGAACAGGATTTCGTCGCGCTGGAAAAAGAATTAGTCAAACTGAAGACCAGCCTGACCCAGCATATCGGAAAGAAATAGTCCGTCTCTGGACGTGCGCTTCATACAGTCCACGCCAGCCTCTACCGCTCACAGCGTAACCATCCCCCCCAAGCGCAAACTCGTCGCAATATTGATGCCGCACTTGAGTTGCAATGACGATCCGGCTTAATACCATCGCCTCTAAAAAAATATATACCCCCTACCTGTATTTTATAAACCTCCCTATAAAAGCGCGGGAATAGGGTTATTTTTATAAAATAAAGGGGGAGTATATGATTTTATGACTATTCACTACAGGTACACCACAGCCAGACGCCGACAGCGGCCGGCTGTGCATGAGGACAGACTACAGCGTATCCCCGACGATAGGTCCCTTGCCACTGAAACGATCCAGTGCCAGATAAATCACCGGCGTAATAAACAAGGTTATCGCCTGCGAGAAGATCAGACCACCGACAACGGCAAGCCCTAGAGGCTGACGTAATTCAGCACCAGCGCCTAAACCAAAAGCAATCGGTAAAGCACCGACCAAGGCCGCCAGTGTTGTCATCATGATAGGCCGGAAGCGCTGGATGCACGCCTCGCGAATCGCCTCTGGCGGTGTCATGCCGTGATGGCGCTGCGCATCAAGCGCAAAGTCAATCATCATGATCGCATTTTTCTTCACAATACCGATCAGCAGCAAGATACCGATCGTCGCAATCAAAGTCAGATCTTCACCGAAAATCTGCAACATCAGCAACGCGCCCACTGCCGCCGAAGGCAATCCAGCCAGAATCGTCAGCGGATGAATATAGCTCTCGTACAAAACGCCGAGCAAAACATAGATCACTAGTAAAGCGGCGACAATCAGTACGACCTGACCTGACTGAGAATCCTTGAATACCGCAGCATCGCCGCCATAGGAGGTGATGATCGATGCTGGTAATTTAATCTCATCACGGTATTGCTCGATCTTTTTAGTCGCATCACCCAGCGCCGATCCCGGCGAAAGGTTGAATGATACTGTCACCGCCTGCAACTGGCCTACGTGATTAATTGAGGTCGGGCCAACTGTGCGCTTAATCGTCGCGAAACTCGACAAAGGCACTAAAGCACCAGTATTGCTGCGTACATAAATGGCGTTAATCGCGCTCTCATCTTTTTTCGCATCAGGTGCCAGTTCCATAATCACCTGATAACTATCCACGTTGGTGTACATGGTAGATACCTGACGCTCACCGAATGCGCTATACAGACTCGACCGTACGCTATCCATCGCCACACCCAGCGCATTGGCACGGTCACGATCAATATTCAGCGAGGCTTGCAAGCCCTTGAGTTGGGAATCAGTCGTCACGTCTTTAAATGCCGGATCGTTCCTCAACTTATCCTGCAGTTTTAAGGACCAGTCGCTCAGCTCACCGGCCTCCACACTCTGCAAGATGTATTGGTACTGACTCTTACTCGGACGCCCGCCTAACTGCAAGTTTTGGGTTGGTCGCAAAAAAACAGAAATACCAGCGACCTCACTCAGTTTTTTGCGCAAGCCATCGACGACCTGCTTCATCGGCTTACGCTGATCGCGCGGCTTCAGATTGATAAACATACGACCTGTGTTTTGTGAACCGCTGCCGCCGTTAAATGAAGTCGCGGTCAGGACATTCGGGTCATCACGAATAATCTTGGCAACCTTATCCTGCAAGGTCACCATGGCCGGGAAAGAGGTATCCTCTGCCGCCTCGGTCGACACGTTGATCTGCCCGATATCCTCTTCTGGGAAGAAGCCTTTCGGGATCGACGTGAACATATACGCGGTCGCAACGAAGGTCGCCAGAGCCACCAGCAAGACGGCGCCGCGATGACGCAGCGCGACATCCAGACCACGGGCATAGGCGTTTAAGGAGGCGTTGAAACTGTTTTCAAATACATGCAGCAAGGCTGCGATCAAACGCGGTGGCTCCTTCATTTCATGCTCGCTTTTCAGAAAACGACTCGCCAGCATCGGAACCAGTGTCAGCGACACAAACGCCGACGCCACAATCGCCAGCGACACGATCACAGCAAACTCATGAAACAACTGACCAATCACGCCAGGCATGAAGAAGATCGGAATAAACACCGCGATCAGAGAAGTCGAAATCGAAATAATCGTAAAACCCACTTCACGCGAGCCTTGCAGCGCCGCTTTAAAAGGTGGCTCGCCAGCTTCGACATGGCGCATGATATTTTCCAGCATCACAATCGCATCGTCGACGACCAGGCCGACCGCCAGTGTCAGGCCCAGCAAAGAAATATTATCCAGGGTATAGCCAAAACCCCACAGCAAACTGATCGCACCGATCAGTGATACCGGCAAAGACAAGGTCGGAATAATCGTTGCAACCATACGGCGCAAGAATAAGAAAATCACGATCACGACCAGAAATATCGTCAGCAACAGCGTCAGATTCACGTCATGCAAAGCATCGCGAATAGACACGGAGCGATCATTCACCTGATTGATTTTGACCGAGGCAGGCAGCTGGGCCTGATAGCCTGGCAAAGCGGCCTTGATCGCGTCGACCACTTTCACCGTATTGGCATCCGTCTGGCGCTGGATCGCTAATGTAATCGAGCTCTCGCCATTGAAGTTCGCCGCCGATTTTACAGTCTCAAAACTGTCTTCGATCTTGGCAACATCGCGCAAACGTACCACCTGTCCGCCCTTGTTACTAACGATCAGATCGGCAAATTCAGCTGCGCTCTGTAACTGGCGATTCGCGAGCAACGTCAAAGTCTGTTTGTCGCCCTCCAGCGTACCGACCGGTGTATTGGCGTTGGAGGCACGGATACTGGCAGACAATTCATCAAGTGAGATATTCCGTGCTGCCAGCGCTTCCGGCATTACGCGTACACGCACGGCATATCGTTTGATACCAAAAATATTCACCTGCGCCACGCCGTCCAGAGTGGATAAACTAGGTGAAATCAGATGCTCGGCATAACTCGTTAATTCGGACAAACTCAAGGAGGGTGAAGTCAGTGCCAAAAACAGAATCGGCGCATCAGCGGGATTGACTTTGCGATAGGACGGCGGCGACGTCATGTCTTGCGGCAGCGAGCGCTGGGCGCGCAACAAGGCGGCTTGTACATCAACCGCGGCGGCATCAATTTTCCGGTTCTGATCGAACTCCAGCGTCAACGACGTCGAACCCAGCGTATTGCTGGAACTGATCACCGACAAGCCAGGGATCGTTGCAAATTGTTTTTCCAGCGGCAGCGCCACCGAAGTCGCCATAGTCTCAGGACTGGCACCAGGCAAGTTAGCATTGATGCTGATCACCGGAGTATCGTAACTAGGCAACGCGGCAATCGGAATATAGCGATATGCCAGCACACCGGCAACGATAATCGACAGGTTCAGCAATACCGTCATTACCGGACGACGGATAAACAGCTCCGACAAATTCATGATGCGCTCGCTGATGCTGATGCAGCGGCTGGAACTAACGCCGGAGCGGACACTGGCACCGCGCTGGCTGATGCTTTCCTCATATTTTTATCAGCACCGTTGCTATCCGCAGTACGTTCACGAACTACGCTACCTGGCCGCAAATTCTGCTTACCATCCACAATAACTTTCGCCCCTGCATCAATGCCTTTGACGACGGCGTCCGCACCTGCGGCATTCAATAAAGTGACGGGACGTAAGGCGGCCTTGCCATCTGCATCGACGATGTAGACGATGGTGCCTTTAGGGCTGACAACCATCGCATCCATCGGGATCACAATCGCATCTTTCAAGGTGCGTACGCTTAAGTCGACGTTCGCATATGCACCTGGCCATAATTTCAATCCTTTGTTATCAAAGACCGCTTTAGCCTTCACCGTTCCTGACGAAGCATCGACAGCATTATCGACGAACTGCATACGGCCTTTGAACTGATCAGGACGATCTGGCAATTGCGCTGTCACCGCGTTGCCAGCTTGTTGCATGCTCTCCAGGGCGTCCTGCAAATTGCGCTGAGGCAGCGGGAAGCTGATGGCAATCGGATCCATCTGAGTGATCGTGACCAAGGGCGTCGCCGTGGTATTCGCCTGCACCAGCGATCCCGGATAAACGCTGATCACACCCGTGCGTCCGGCGGCAGGTGCAACGATACGGTTGTAACTCAATGCCACCTTGGCCGCATTCACAGCAGCGCGATCCGAGGCAATCACGGCAAGCTGGGCATCAACCTGGGTCTGGCTGGTATCAAGCACACTTTGTGAAACAAATTTTTTATCGAGCAAGTCCTTGCTACGCGCTAACTGGCGTTGCAAATCGGCCAGCGACGCCTGATCTTTATCGAGTTGCGCTTGTGCCTTGGCCAGATTCACTTCATCAGGACGGCTATCCAGCGTGAACAATAACTCGCCCGCACGCACAAACTGCCCCTCTTTGATATGTACCTTAGCAACGGTACTCGTAATTTGGGAACGAATATCGACCGTATTGAGTGCAGTCACAATGCCGTTAGCGCTCAGACGAACGGGATAGTCACGTTGTTGTGCAATCGCGGTCGTCACACTGACAGGACGATTACCGGCACCGGCCGCTTTTGCAGCTTTGTCAGCGGTATCCGCTTTGCCAACACTCCACTTGTAGTAACCACCTGCTGCAATAGCGGCAATGCCCAATACGATAACGGTCGTTTTTAATTTACTCATACTTGTTTGCCTTGAAGGGATACCGGTGATGTCTTGTTCTGATGAGAATAATGAGATTTTGGGTCTGCGTATAAACGGCCACATGTACGACAAAATATGCGCCGAGACATGCAACAACATACGCAACCAAATGAGCGGCTAATCTACCGTCCTTGGCTAGGACAAAGATTTGATGGTTTCGTTCTGTTGAACAACAAGATTTTTGTCAAAACCGCTTGTCTCAGAAATATCGCAATATGTAATGCTAACAAAGAAAAAGCCAGCATACAGGCTGGCTTTAACTTTTAATACTTTTCGTTACATGCAACTCGGTTCAGTTGCGTGATTGACGCATCCGGCTTACGTAGATTTATACAACTGCGCCGTCGGTCTCGTCTTTTTCCTTGATCGGCTTGATCAGGTCTTCGCGTTTAACGCCTAACCACATCGCAATCGCGGCTGCAACGAACACGGAAGAATAAATACCGAAGCAAATACCGATGGTCAGCGCAATCGCGAAATAATGCAAAGTCGGGCCGCCGATAAACAGCATCGACAACACCATCATCTGAGTACAACCGTGAGTAATAACGGTACGCGAGATCGTGCTGGTAATCGCATTATCAATCACCTCTGTCACCGACATCTTGCGCTGTTTGCGGAAGTTTTCACGGATACGATCAAAAATAACCACCGACTCATTGACCGAATAACCGAGTACCGCGAGTACCGCTGCCAATACCGACAGATTAAATTCCCACTGAAAGAAAGCGAAGAATCCCAGAATGATGACGACGTCATGCAAGTTCGCAATGATCGCAGCGACCGCGAATTTCCATTCAAAGCGGATTGCCAGATAGATGACGACACCTGCGATCACCATCAACAAAGCCATCAGGCCGTCGTGGGCAAGCTCATCGCCGACCTGTGCACCGACGAGCTCCGTACGTTGTAATTTCACTTCCGGATCTTGTGTTTTCAATGCTTGCAAAACACGATCAGTTTGTTGCTGAAAATTACCATCTTTCGGCAAGGGCAAACGGATAACAACATCCTGTGCCTTACCAAACGTCTGCACCGGCGTATCAGTGAAACCAAGGCTATCCACTGTTTTACGAATCGCATCCACATTCGCCGCCTTTGGATACGTCACTTCCATGACAGTACCACCAGTAAATTCGACGGAAAAATGCAAGCCTTTGTGCAACAGGAAAAACACGGCAGCAACAAATGTGAGTGCCGAGATGACATTGAAAATCAGCGCATTGCGCATGAACGGTATGTCTTTTTTGATACGGAATAATTCCATGATGAGTCCTTATATTCTGATCGATGCTGAGTCTTTAACTATTCGGTCGGTTTCCAGATCTGACCGATCGCAATCGAGTTCAGTTTTTTCTTACGTCCGTACCAGAGATTGACGACACCGCGTGAGACAAATACCGCAGAAAACATTGACGTCACAATACCCAAGCAATGCACAATCGCAAATGCCTTAATCGGACCGGAACCAAACATCAATAAGGCCAGACCAACAATCAAAGTCGTCACGTTGGAATCGAGAATCGTCGCCCATGCGCGATCAAAACCTGTGGCAATCGCTGCCTGTGGGGTGCTGCCGGCACGTAACTCTTCGCGGATACGTTCATTAATCAATACGTTCGCATCAATCGCCATCCCTAGAGCCAGCGCAATCGCCGCCATACCTGGCAGTGTCAGTGTGGCCTGCAATAAAGACAATATAGCAACCAGTAACAACAAGTTCACCGATAACGCCAAGACGCTGAACACACCGAACAGCAAATAATACGCTGCCATGAAAATACCGATAGCGATGAAGCCATAAAGTGTTGAGTTCAGCCCTTTCTTGATGTTCTCAACACCAAGCTGAGGACCAACTGTGCTCTCTTCAATAATATCCATCGGCGCCGCCAAAGAACCAGCGCGCAACAACAAGGCCAGATCCGATGAGGCGGAAGTAGAGCCCATACCGGTAATATTGAAGCGGGAACCGAGTTCATCCTGAATCGTGGCTACGGTCAATAGTTCGCCCTTACCTTTTTCAAATAAGACGATCGCCATTTTTTTACCGATCTTGCCACGCGTACCTTCACGCATCTTGCGGCCACCATCGCCATTCAGATCAATGCTGACGGCTGGTTGCTGATGCTGATCGAAACTTGCTGATGCACCGGAAATATAATCTCCCGTGATCACAGGATCTTTGTACAGGATTGCCGGACCACCGCGACCAACTTTAAACATCTCAGAACCGAAAGGCACCGCGGTGCTGTCATCGACGACACCAATCACGCTTTCATCAACCAGACGCACTTCCAGTGTCGCCTGGCGACCAATGATTTCTTTCGCACGAGCGACATCCTGCACACCTGGCAACTCAACGACAATACGATCTGCGCCTTGCTGCTGGATGATAGGTTCTGCTACACCGAGTTCATTCACGCGCTTGGACAGGGCCGTGATGTTTTGCTTTACACCTTCGGTCATTGCGGCTTTTAATGCCTCTGGTTTCAGACTGACCTGGAGATTAATTTCGGTGTTGTCGGCATTTTTGGTATCAACAAAATTCACATCCGACATCTGATTGCCGATGACATTAATTGCCTTCGTCATCGTTTCTGCATCACGGAATTTCACATTGATCACATCACCATCACGAGAGATACCTGCATGACGGACTTCTTTATCACGCAATACCGTACGCACTGAGGATTGCAGACCTTGCAAGCGCTTGTTCAACACGGCTTTGGTATCAACCTGCATTAGAAAATGCACGCCACCGCGCAAATCAAGACCCAGATACATAGGGAAGGCATGCAAGCTTTGCAGCCATTTCGGCGTGTTTGGCGACAGGTTAAACGCTACGCCATAAGTAACTTCCGCCAAATCTGGATTCAATGCTTTTTCGATCACCGATTTCGCTTTGAACTGGTCGTCTGTGTCCTTGAAACGTGCGCGCACTGTACCGACAACACCGTTGTTTTCATAGGTCAGGCTAGTCGAAGCGATCGCTTCTTTTTTCAAGATCTGATCAACACGGTCGACCATGCTGCTGTCGATTTTTACCGTAGAACGGGTACTGCTGATTTGTAATGCAGGTGATTCACCAAAGAAGTTTGGCGCGGTGTACAGCGCACCAAAGACCAGTGCGATGACAATGAGAAGATACTTCCAGAGAGGATAGCGATTCATATCGGTTCAGAATAAGAGTAAAGCTGGGCTGAATGAGCAACGCAGCCCGATTGCAAGCTGCGCCGGATCAGAGGATCAGATCGCTTTGATGGTGCCCTTAGGCAGCAACATGGTGACGGCAATTTTCTGCACTACAACTTCAGTGCCATTGGCAATTTCAAGTGTTACGTAAGCGTCAGTCACTTTAGTCACTTTGCCCAAGACACCGCCAGCGGTAATGACTTCATCGTTCTTCGCCAACGCTTCCATCATGGATTTTTGTTCTTTTTGACGCTTCATTTGAGGACGAACCATCAAGAAGTACATCAAAACGATCATTGGGATGAAAATAAACAACCCAGAAAAATCGCCACTGGCCATTGGCCCAGACTGCGCATAAGCATTGGAAATAAACACGTTGAAATTCCTTAAATTTTAATAATTATCTGCAAGGCAAGAATAAATCGACATCAAGTCATCAAATGGTGACAAAAATACCAATTAAAAGAGTCTGCCAACGATCGCAAAGCGCCACATTCTAGCATTGGAGAGCGTGAATGCTAGGTTTTAGTATGGTGACGATGTTCGGCCAATCAAGATTTAAACCGCTGCCGGGCAGATTTTGTGGAAATCCTGCACAAATCAGGTAGTTAAGCAACATTTGTATGGCAGCATAATCCGGATTGCCGCACTGAATTTGAGTGTAATTCAATCGGTACCGCATACAGGAATGCTCAATTAAGTTATGCTAGCGGCAATATTAATGAAAATATATCAACGGAAGATAGCATGCGATTCATACAACCGGCAATGTGGCGTGCCTGCCTGATCAGTCTGGCGAGTTTGACAGCCCCGCTACTGGCTTCTGCGGCACCTCAAGCATCGCTACCGGCTCAGGCTGCCACTGAGAGCGACGCCAGTCAGGTGCGTCAGCCCCCCTCGTCTGCCGCACAGAAACTATATTCCTCCGCCAAAGCCGACTTATTACAAATCCGCATGTTGCTGAAAAATGCGCGCAGCCAGTCCTCGGTCGGCTCCGGATTTTTGATTGGTACCAGCAATCTGGTGCTGACGAATTACCATGTGGTGTCACAAATGGCACTTGACCCCGATGTGTACGTAGGCGAGTACATAGACACCGAAGGTAAGCGCGGCCCCGTCGAATTATTGGCGGTCGATGTGCTGCATGATCTTGCAGTCGTCAGGATCAACCGCAACGGCACTGGCTTTTTCACAATTCCCGATACGCTGGCGCCGCTGACGCAAGGGCAATACCTTTACTCACTCGGCAATCCCCTGGATCTGGGCTTTGCGATTTCAGAAGGTTCCTATAACGGCGTCATTACCCGCAGTTTTTATGACCAGCTGATGTTCACTGGCCCCATCAATTCCGGTATGAGCGGCGGCCCCAGTGTCAATGTCGATGGTGCGGTTGCCGGCGTCAATGTATCCAAGCGCCTGGACGGCGAGCTGGTAAGTTTTTTAGTGCCGATCAAATACGGACAAGAGTTATTAAGAAAAGTCGCGAAGCAGAGCAAAACACCCAAAGACTTCAATCCCCTGATCGGCGACCAGTTGCTGGAACATCAGCGTGGCATGATCGCCAGGCTGCTAGATTCCCCGTTCACGCAAAAGACGATGGGACCCTATCAAGTTCCCGTCAGAGAATCGGATCAGGTGCGCTGCTGGGGGCACTCCAACGTCAAAGATGAGGTGGGATTTACGGTCGACAGCATCAACTGCAAAATGGAGTCGGCGATTTTTATCTCCGACTCGCAACAGACCGGGCATGTCTCTATGGGGCATCAGTATGTCACCACCAAGACTTTGGACACCTTACGTTTCTCGCTTCTGGCAAGTCGTATGTTCAAAGCGAATAACATGGGCTCCCGCAAAGACAGCCAATTGACCAGTGCCTCGTGTACCGAACAGTTTGTAACGACCAAAACTCTGCCGTTGCGCGCGGTACTCTGTGTCCGCGCCTATCGGAAGTTTGTCGGTTTGTATAACTTCACTCTATTTACTGCTAGCACAGATGAAGCCAAGGCCAGTTTGCAGAGTCGCATTGATGTGACCGGCGTCTCCTACGAAAACGGCTTGAAGACGACACGCAACTTCCTCGATGCGTTGTCACGCGGGAGCAAAAAATGAGCGCCCCTTATTTCATCGAAATCCTGGCACGCAATGGTGACGTCATACAGCGCCATCAGATTCAGACACTGCCGGTCCGCATCGGACGCGCTTACGATAATGATGTGATTTTGGACGATGCACATATCGCGGCACACCATGCGATCATCGAACTCGACAGCGAGGCGCAATTATGTGCACGTGATACCGGCAGCCTCAATGGCATTATCCTAGGGGGAAAACGTCAGTCGACCATCGCACTGAATGGCAACACCGTGATCCGTATCGGGCACACAAGCATCCGAATACGCGACACGAGTTTTACCGTCGCGCCAGAAGCACCCGACCGCACCCGGCACACTTGGGAAGGTTTTGTACCGGGAACGATCGGTACGTTCCTGATCGCCTTGTTTGCGATTTACTCCACCTGGCAAACCGATACCAAGCCGTTGCAGGCAATCAGTTATGTCCAGGCAATCGCCTATATCCTGGGCGGCGGTCTGGTGTGGAGCGGACTCTGGGCAATTGCGAATCGCTTATTTGCCCAGCACCCGCGCTTTGGCCGCCATCTGTTTATTTTCGGTGCAGGCATAACGGCGCTGACGCTGTTGGAGCTCGGTCTCAGCGTGATTGCTTACGCCTTCTCGCTCGACTGGCTAAGCCGCTATATTGTGCATTTGTATATCATGGCCGCATGCACCATGCTGTTCTTTCACCTGCTCACGATCAAACCACATCATCCCAAACGCCTCGCGGGCGTATCCGTGTTGTTAATGTTATTAAGTTCCAGCCTGATCCTGATGAGCAATGAACAAAAACTGGGCCGACTTTCTGGTGAAGCGTTTATGAGCGTGCTCTTGCCACCCGCAATACGCATCAGTCCCGATCACAGTACAGACGAACTTATGCAAAATGTCAGTGCAATGAAAGCTAAACTCGATATTGAGCGTACGAAAAAAGTGAAAGACGATGGTAGTGATTCCGAGGATGATTGAATTTAATAATCGCTGCGTAAAATAGATATTCAACATACTGGAACGGCAATATTCGTCACCTACTTATTTATTTGCAGGAAAAACACAATGTTGGAATTAAAGAAAATAACAGGAGCTTTTCCCTCTGCGCGAATTGCATCACAATCTGGCGGCCTACCTGTCGAAGTCTCGCTCATTGCTCAGCTCGGACACGGATCTGGCAATCATCTGTATGCCAGTGTACTAGCCAGACAAAGCGCTCATCAGGATTTTATCGATGAACTGGATGAACCATCTGCAAAATTAGCTGGAACTGATTTTGTGAAAGGCGATGTAACTTCACTCTACTCGTTCGCTGTCGGAGCAAAAGGACATCCATTTCATCGTCACGCCGGACACAGAATATTTACTGCGATCTCCGGTAGCGGTGGCGCACAATTACGATTCTCTACCGCATCACCGGAACAGATAGAAGTTGACGCCAAAAATTTCATCAAAGCTCTGCAATACATCAACATTCCACCAGACTGTCTTTTCACCGTGCGTTTCGGTGGTGAAACCTGGCATCAATTTGCCCCGCTGACAGAAAACTCCAAGCACCCGGTATTTTTTGCCTTGTCTTGTCATACAAACGAATTAGGTGGCACCCTGTCCGAGACGCTACGTCAACAAGTTCTTAATAATGAGGCGAGCATACCGTCACTGACTGAGTTACTTCCAGAAAAAATTCTCCGCCTATTGGAGCTGCCCGATTTTCAACAGACACACATCCCAACCATTGCCCTATCCCTGGATGCGCCGCCCGGAACGCTTCAACGTACTGTGTGCGACACGACTCGCGGCAAGCTAGGGATGGTACGTGGTGCCTGGGCAGCATGGCGAAGACCAAGCGGCTTTTTTTCAGACAATGGAAAAGGGCTCAAAGTAGTGGAATTAACCGGTACGCCAATTGACTCACTACTTACAAACGAACTTGAAAAGGTACGTTTGCATCATGACGACACATTTAGCCTGACATTAGAGCTAAATGACATCAGCAATTTGAAGGCAGATAAAATTTTAAGCGCCGTACTCAAGGGCTTCCTGGAGAATCCTCCGAAAGGAGTATCTCGCATGATGGCGTTCCGCAACGTATTAGTACGCCCGATGGGGCTGAGAACATCGAGCTTGGGATGTCCTGTGTCGTCTTTGCTCTCACAACGCAGCACCAGCTTATTTGACAACCGCTACCCTGTCTTGAATCAGCACATCAACGACAGTCATACGCGCGCGCAAGTGATTCTGGGCGCAAATGACAAACATCTGATATTTCGCTCATGCGTAGGCGTTGAAGTGATTAATCCACAGCGCATTGTAGTTACTCTGGGCACAAGGGTTCATTGTAAAAATTTTTTCGGACGTTTCTACATGGCGGTAATTAATCGTACTCACCGCTCCTACGTGACACCGACTATGCTGCGTTTCGCTGTAGAACATGCTTTGCCATACATTAGTGGAAACAGCAGCATCAGACATGCCAATAACACTAGCATTACTCCACCTGACGTATTTGGAAGCCTTTCTTCTTAAGAAATTCGAGTATGTTGTTTTTACCAATCATATGACCCGCCCCCACAACCACAAAAACTGACTGTCCACCATTCATCAATTTAATGATTTTTTCACTCATGCCCACATTGCGGTCGTCGAGTAAACGCTTCATCATCTTGGCAGAGGCGGCGTCTTTGTTATTGAGGTCGTCGAGGATTTTTTCTAGGGCTGGTGCGTCACCGGTTCTCCAGGCAGCAACCATGTTCTCGGCTTCTTTGACCGCTTCGCCGCTCTGGATACCTTTGAGGGTAGACGCCAGCATTTCATCGCCTTCTTTATCGCTGAAATCAGTCAATACTTTTATCTGAAACGCCAGTGTTTCTAATTCCTGAATTTTCTTTTTATCTGCTTTAGCACGATTCAGGAAATACACATCAATACCGGCCTGCGGCTGATAGCCCTGCCCCATCATGACACCGACGACTAAGCCGGTACTGACCATAGCGGGCTTAAGCATTTGTAATTGTGTAATGGCGGGACCTGCAACCTTGTTCAGTTCTGCCCAGGTTTCAGCGGAGATATGTTTGTCTAACTGGTCCGGCGCTTTATATATAACCTGCGGCATGACTTTAGCAATTGCTTTCTGGTCCGTCGCATCTACCTCGACTGCCAGGATCTTCGACTTGGTGTACGCCTCTTCTACCGCCGTTGTCAGCGGATAAAAATCCGGTTTAGCCAGATGGATTGATCCCAGCAGATAAGCGGTTTTCTGACCTGCCTTGATTTCCCACATCAGACCTTTTGCCGGCGCGGACTGATTCGCGTCGGTGATTTTGGCGACTTCGGCATCGGCATACGCTGACTGATGCGGTGCGAACAAGACGACTGCTGCACTGAATAAAGCGGTCAGTGCGTGGCGATATTTATTTGTTTTGTGCAGGTACATCATTAGACTCCTCTGGCACGGTCAGCATGGAATTGCGCGACGAATTCCGGGAAACGTTCATCATCCAAAGACTGACGGATTCCCTTCATCAGTTCCAGGTAGTAGTGCAAATTGTGAATCGTATTCAGACGTGCGCCGAGGATTTCGCCAGTGCGGTGCAGATGGTGCAAGTAGGCGCGTGAGAAATTTTTGCACGCATAGCAGGCACAGGTTTCATCAAGCGGTGCTTTGTCTTCTTTATAGCGGGCATTCTTGATTTTGACATCGCCGTAACGGGTGAATATCCAGCCATTGCGCGCATTGCGGGTCGGCATAACGCAATCAAACATGTCGATACCATTGGCAACGCCGGCCACCAGATCCTCCGGCGTACCGACTCCCATCAGGTAATGCGGTTTGTTCTCGGGCAAACGCGGTCCGACATGCGCCAGTACACGCAGCATATCTTCCTTCGGCTCACCGACCGACAAGCCACCAATCGCAATACCGTGAAAATTCAAGTCATTCAGACCGGCCAATGATTCGTCACGCAGATGCTCGAACATGCCGCCCTGCACGATGCCGAATAAGGCATTTGGATTGCCGCCCTGGTCAAACTCGTTTTTGGAACGCTGCGCCCAACGCAGCGACATACGCATGGATTTTGCCGCTTCTTCTAACGTTGCCGGACGACCGTCGATTTCATACGGTGTGCACTCATCGAACTGCATGACGATATCGGAGTTCAGCGCGCGCTGAATTTGCATGGAAATCTCTGGCGATAAAAACAGACGCTCGCCACTAATCGGTGACGCAAACTTCACGCCCTCTTCGGTAATCTTACGCATGGCACCCAGAGAAAAAACCTGAAAGCCGCCTGAGTCAGTCAATATCGGTTTGTCCCAACCCATGAAGTCATGCAGACCGCCAAACTTGTTGATCACGTCCAGACCCGGACGCAGCCACAGATGGAAGGTGTTGCCGAGAATGATGTGGGCATCAATCTCTTTCAGCTCCAGCGGCGACATCGCCTTCACAGAACCATAGGTACCGACAGGCATAAAGATCGGCGTTTCAATCACACCGTGATTGACGGTGACGCGACCGCGACGGGCAGCGGTGGTTTTGTCTTTTTTAATTAATTGAAATTCAAGCATAGGATTTACCGACCTAAAAATAAAAGTGCATTGTAAGGTGCGCCGCGCGCACCAAAAATTTGTGTGAACCAGTGATGCGCATGTTGTAGCTCACTGATTCTCGGATTGTTCAACCTAAAACAATCTATTCCAGAGGGATTGTGATTGTCTCTTCCTGCCCAGAGGTATTCGTCAACAACATCGCATCACCATAACTAAAAAAACGATAGCGACTGGCGATGGCATGAGCATAAGTTGCACGGATGCGATCATAGCCTGCAAAGGCGGATACCAGCATCAGCAGGGTTGATTTTGGTAAGTGAAAATTGGTGATAAGCCTGTCGACGGTCTTGAAAACATAGCCCGGCGTAATAAACAAGCGGGTGTCATCACTACCGGCCTGCAAACTGCCCGATTGCGACCCCGACTCCAGCGCACGCATGCTGGTTGTGCCAACGGCGACTACGGATTTACCGGCGGCCTTCGTGGCGCGCACCGCATCGACCGTAGCTTCTGAGATGGTGTACCACTCACTGTGCATGGCGTGATCCGCCAGATTCTCGGTACGTACGGGCTGAAATGTACCGGCACCGACGTGCAAAGTCACATAGGCAAACTGGATACCTTTTGCCGCACAACGGTCAAGTAAAGCCTGATCAAAATGCAGGCCAGCCGTTGGTGCAGCAACCGCGCCAGGCACGCGTGAGTACACCGTTTGATAGCGATGTTCGTCAAAGTCATCGGCTTCGTGATTGATGTAAGGAGGTAAAGGCAGGCGACCATATTGCTCGATCAACTCAAATACATCGCCGGGAAAATGCAGAGTAAAAAATTCACCGGCACGCTCGCCGACCACCACATCAAAGGCATCTGCCAGACGAATTTTTGCACCGGCCTGCGGCGACTTGGAAGCGCGCAACTGGACGTGCACAATATGCTCGTCAGCCGTATTGCTGATCACGCGCTCGACTAGCATTTCGACCTTACCACCGGTTTCCTTGACGCCATGAAAACGCGCCTTGAGTACGCGGGTATCGTTAAATACCAGCAAATCGCCTGCCGTCAATTGCTCGACAATATCGGCAAAATGCCGGTCAACCAGACGGTCGCCATCAACATGCAGCAAACGTGATGCCGAGCGGTCAGGCAAGGCGGTTTGCGCGATCAACTCTTCGGGCAGATCAAAATCAAAATCACTCAGGGTCAGGGTAGACATGCGATGCAATAAGTAAGAACGGTCAGGTAAAAAAAGAAAGGTCTAAAGGAAATTTTTAAAAACAAACACACAGTATTCATGCGGCTTCGCAAGGCTTTTCATCTGAAAACCCGCATCAACATTGCGGAGTCAGTTTAGGAAACCTCTAAAAACAGCTAAAACGACAACAATCTCACACCTCAATGAAACTTCGCGCTAGACACTGTATAAAAAAACAGTAGAATGACGTCATTCCATTTCATGAAGCACGCCGTAGCAGTCTATAGCAGCAATGCGTAAGTCCTTGTGTCAAACCAATCAGACGAACAGAAAACCCAGCATTCTACCTTATGCCTGCTCCTTCTCCATTGAGTCCACACACTCCCGATATGCCCGAGATGCCCGGTGCGTCTGGCAAGGCGCGTAAGCGATCCGCATCTGGTGCAGCCCCTGACACCAAGCCCAAGAGCGCAGCCAAGCTTGTTGTCAATAAGCTGGCCGACAAGTTCGCCAAACTCGGTTTACGCTCAGAGATGGATTTTGTGCTGCATCTGCCGATGCGCTATGAGGATGAGACTGCAATCACCAGCATGCATGACGCCAGTTTTCGCGGTGGCAGTATGGTGCAAATAGAAGGCGTCGTGACGGAATGTGATATTCAATATCGACCGCGTCGGCAACTGGTCGTCACGATTGCGGATGAAACGGCGCAAGTAGTGCTGCGCTTTTTAAACTTCTACGGCAGCCAGACCAAGCAGATGGCGGTTGGCATGCGGGTGCGGGCGCGTGGCGAATTGCGCCACGGCTTCTTCGGTGCAGAGATGGTGCATCCGAGCTACAAGATGGTCAACGAAGGCGCACCGCTGCCCACCGCGCTGACGCCGGTCTATCCCGCCGGTGAAGGCGTGTCGCAAACCATGCTACGCAAGGCGATTGCAACCGCGCTGACCAAGGTGCAATGGCAAGACACACTGTCGCCAGCCTTGCTCGCAGAATTACAGCTAGAGAGTTTTGAAGCTTCCGTCCGCTTGCTACACAATCCCCCGCCCGATGCCGATCAGCATAGTTTGATCGAACATGAGCATCCGGCCTGGCAGCGGATGAAGTTTGATGAACTGCTGGCACAGCAGCTTTCACTCAAACGGGCACAAGCAACTCGCAGAGCAAAAGGCGCGACCGCGTTGCCTGTCGTTGGTGAACTCTGCAATGCGTTTTTGATGACGCTACCCTTCACACTCACCGGCGCCCAAGAACGCGTGCTGGCAGAAATCCGCAGCGACCTGAAACAAAGTTTCCCTATGCAGCGCCTGCTCCAGGGTGATGTCGGCAGCGGCAAAACCATCGTCGCTGCGCTGGCTGCGGCACAGGCGATTGATAGCGGTTATCAAGCTGCGTTAATGGCACCGACCGAGATTCTGGCGGATCAGCATTTTCGTAAGATCGCTGCATGGCTGGAACCATTAGGCGTCAAAACCGCATGGCTGACCGGCAGCCTGAAGAAAAAAGACAAAGAAAAAGCGCAGGCCATGATCGCCTCGGGCGAAGCACAGCTCGTGATCGGCACACACGCGCTGATCCAGGATGCAGTGCATTTTTTTAATCTCGGTCTGGTCATCGTCGATGAGCAGCATCGCTTTGGTGTTGCACAGCGCCTCACTCTGCGCAATAAAGCACAGGCCGGAAAAATCCCGCATCAGCTCATGATGTCTGCCACACCGATTCCGCGCACCCTGGCAATGACTTATTACGCAGATCTGGAAGTGTCAGTGATTGATGAGTTACCACCGGGACGCACACCGATCGTGACCCGTGTCGTCGATCAGAACCGGCGCGACGAAGTCATCGAGCGCGTGCACGCAGCAGCGCAAGACGGCAAGCAAGTGTATTGGGTATGTCCGCTGATCGAAGAATCCGAAACCCTACAATTGCAAACAGCAACCGATACCCATGCAATGCTGAGTGCCGCATTGCCCGATCTGCGGGTAGGTCTGGTACATGGCCGCTTAAAACAGGCGGAGAAGCAGGCCGTGATGGATGCTTTTACCAGAAATGAAGTACAAGTACTGGTCGCGACCACGGTGATTGAAGTCGGTGTCGATGTGCCGAACGCCAGCCTGATGGTGATAGAGCACGCCGAACGTTTCGGCCTGTCACAGCTCCATCAATTACGTGGCCGTGTCGGTCGCGGCGCCGCAGCCAGCGTATGTTTGCTGCTATATTTGGGGCCACTGGGCGGCACGGCGAAGCAGCGCCTGATGACTATGCGCGAAAGTACCGATGGCTTTGAAATCGCCAGAAAAGATCTGGAGTTACGCGGCCCCGGCGAATTCCTCGGCGCACGCCAGTCGGGTGAAGCCATGCTGCGTTTCGCCAACCTGGAAACTGATCAATGGCTGGTCGAAAAAGCCCGCAATCTGGCCATCGATTTACTCCAGCATGACACCGTGACGGTCGACGCCCATCTGCAGCGCTGGATGGGGAATAAAGAAGAATTTTTACGGGTTTAATCTGCTTATTTTCGATTCAAACGCAACACATTACTACTCTTCACCGCTTGCTGGATAGAGAGTGAAAAACAAGCACTCACAAGTATTCATCCACAACTATTTCACAAACACAAACCTAAAAATCTCACCATGCACACCATCATCAACGCCGACCTGCACAATCCCCAGCACGCAAACGACCTCGTCATGCTGCTCAACGCCTATGCATCCGACCGCGTGGGTGGCGGTGATCCGCTGTCAGCATTTGCTACCGCCAACTTGATTCCCGAATTGCAAAAACGATCGAATGCGTATGCGGTAGTTGCTTATGTTGACGGACAAGCCGCTGGCTTCAGCATTTGTTTTGAAGGGTTTTCGACTTTTGCCTGCAAGCCTTTGCTGAATATTCATGATCTTGGTGTACTGGATGAATTTCGTGGCCTAGGTTTATCCAAACTGATCCTGAACCACATCGAACAGATCGCCCTGGAGCGCAGCTGTTGCAAAATGACGCTGGAAGTTCTGGAGGGAAATCATCTCGCGAAAGGTATCTATCAAACGCTCGGTTTCGCCGGATATGAACTGGATCCAGCAATGGGCGGCGCGATCATGATGCAAAAAAAATTAGCATGCTGAGTCACTCCGGCCATCAAATTAAAATAGAATAGTCGTACTTTTTTATTTCAACTTCACGTTCTGCTTTCTTTTCACTTTCTTATTCACTCTCTTATTCACTTTATTAAAAGGTAAAACATGATGATCGATTTCAAAGGCCGTGTGGCCATCGTGACAGGTGCTGGTGGTGGCTTGGGTCGTGAACATGCGCTGGCATTGGCCAAACGCGGCGCCAAAGTCGTGGTCAATGATCTCGGCGGTGCGCGCGACGGTTCCGGCGGCTCATCCGCCGCCGCCCTGGCAGTGGTTGAAGAAATTATACAAGCCGGTGGCGAAGCGATTGCCAACGGTGCCTCCGTCACAGATTTCGTCGCGGTACAGGCCATGGTCAAACAGACGATGGATACCTGGGGTCGGGTCGATATCCTGATCAATAATGCCGGCATCCTGCGTGATAAGAGTTTCGCCAAGATGGAGCTGGATGATTTCAAAATGGTGGTCGATGTACATCTGATGGGAGCGGTCAATTGCTGCAAAGCTGTCTGGCCCATCATGACGGAACAAAAATACGGTCGCATTGTCATGACGACCTCCTCTTCCGGTTTGTACGGCAACTTTGGTCAATCGAATTACGGCGCGGCGAAACTGGCGCTGGTTGGCCTGATGCAAACCCTGTCATTAGAAGGTGCGAAAAACGATATCCGCGTCAACAGTCTGGCACCGACCGCAGCAACCCGCATGACAGAGAGCCTGTTCCCGGAAGCAATGCTGCAAGCCCTGCAACCATCGGATGTCGTCCCGGCGATGCTGGTTCTGGCAGCAGAAAGTGCGCCAACCCGCACCATCCTGTGCGCCGGCGCAGGCAGCTTTGAGGCAGCGCATATCACACTGACACAAGGTGCATGGATCGGCCGCGGCGACGACGCACCAGAGCGCCTGGCAGCACAACTGGCAGACATCAAAAACCGCAACGGCGAAATCGTACCGGAAAGCGGCACAGCGCAAGGTCACGCAGAATTAACTCGTGCCATGAGCAAGATGTAATATTTCCTGCACATTCCCCTGATATTACCAATCCGATGGATTTTCGGCATCTGCTTGAGGCGCACAATTTGTGCCCAAGCGATGCTTATTGATCTCAACACCATGTGGATCGAACTTGATTTATTGATGGGAAAAGACTCTCAGATCAATGTACTCTGGTAATCCCCCCATTTTTAGCGCGAGCTATGAGTAGAGGCTATGCGGCAAGTGCGAGTTTCTGTTTCGGGGTGATGCCGCCGATGCCCGTGTTGGGCCGGTCGTGATTGTAAGTCCATAACCAGCT
>NZ_JBMPPN010000015.1:0-104306 GCF_049340165.1 Undibacterium sp. Xuan67W | reverse complement strand
AACTCGACTACTTTGACCCCTAATCCGTTGATCAGGGCGTACACGAGTACGACGTGAAATGCAACGACCAGCCCTATCCCTAGCAACTTCTTGCCCGGCTCTTGCTGGCGATTTGAAAAATCCATACAACAACTCCTGCGTCTCTTACGCTTATTCAGTTAACTCAAAAAAATGCACTTACGTCTTATCAATGAAGGAAGCAATTGATCATATGATCCAGGCAATCCAGGCAATCACTTGTCAATACAAAATGTGACAGGAACACATCTGCGGGAACTAGTTACAAATCACACGAGTATGGAAATCCACACAACCGGTCAAACTGGTTGCAGTCAGAATTTTTTATTGGTGAGACGATTCTGACAAAGAAGAAAGTGATGGAGCAACGCTCCATCACTTCGTGCCAGAGAAAAATATCGCAGGCGTGCTAAGGCTCAGCACGCCCTAAATATCTATTACATCTTCGCGCGCAATGTCAGATAGAACTGACGACCACTTTGATAAATCGAACGCGGCTGGTCTTCGTTCAGTGCATAGTATTTCAAAGTTGGATTATTTAGATTCTGCGCATCCAGAGAAATGCTGAAGTTGTCATTGATTTTATAGCCAAAAGAGGCGGACACTGCGCCCGTTGCTGCCTGGGAGAATGCTGTTTCACGATCAAGACCACTGAAGAAACTGGAACGATAGCTGTAAGATACGCGCGCATTGAACTTGTCGTCTTCATAGTAACCGCTCAAGTTAAATGTATTCTTAGATGCACCAACGACCTCTTTGTTATCTGCATCTTTTGCATCGGCATAGGTGTAGTTAGACGAGAAGCCGAAATGATTACCCAAAGGCTGTTCATAGGCCAGCTCAATACCTTTGACTTTAGCGCTGGTGTTGATCGGCACAGATAAGATGTAAGGAACCATCGCACCCTGTGGCACCTGAGCACTGTAAGTCATATAGCTCTTGGAAACTTGACCAATACCTACATAGCTAGTCAGATCCATGTAGAACAAACCAGCAGAAACCAGCGAACGTGGCGCGAAATACCATTCCAAAGACGCGTCAAAGTTGTTCGAACGAATTGGCTTCAGATCTGGGTTAGCACCACTACCGCTACCAACGCCGCCGACTACGGCAGGGGGACTCAGACTGATAGAGCTCGCTAGAGCACCGAAGTCAGGACGTGTCATCGTTTTAGAAACTGCAAAGCGAGCGACTACATCTTTTTGTACGTCAAAGCGTAAATTACCGCTAGGCAGAACATCATTGTAAGTATTATCAAACTGTTGACGCACGAATGGACCAAACAATGAAGTTGTGATGACGCCAGGTGCTTTTGCGTCAGCAGAGAAAGGTAACAAAACGCTTTCTTTGGTCTGTACAAAACGCAAGCCGACGTTTCCGCTCCAACCTTGGCCTTCCAGATTGCTTTGAATATACGCTGCTGTGGTATTTTCTTTCAGCGCAAACTCAGAAGCCCAGTTTTCGCGTGATCCATCAGTTGGACGCAATGCATATTTAGAGGCATAAGCTGCCAGTTGGTCCGCCGTGTAAGACCAGACATTAGTCGGGAAGTTGCCCCCTAGGCCGCTACCGAAATTACCTGGATAAGTTACTGTACCACCAGAAGGTAACGCACTCCATACTGCGCCACTCAGCTCAGGACGTTGATTGTTAACGAAGTCATTATTACGCTTATGCTCAGTACCGCGCACACCAAATTTCAATGTAGTGAACACACCTTGATTAATCGCATACTCACCATCAAGCTTTGCCCACGTTTCTTTGTCTTTAACGTTAATTTGCTGATCACCGAAAATCCAGTCAAGACTGGTGTTAGCGTTACTTGCATTATTCGCAGAACCCAGACCCCAGCTAGCGGCACTGCCGATACCGTTCAACGCCCATGATGCGCCAGTGCCCTTACCTGTATCCCATTCAGCGACGTCTTGTGTGGTCGTTTTGCCGACGCCACTTGAAGTGCCTAACTGCGCATTCAACTTCAACGAACTATTGACTTTCCAATTTGCATCAACGTTGTAGAAATTGGTTTCAGAACCAGCATCAGGACGAGAAATCTGATCGTAGATACCATATTGCGTACCAGCGACACCTGTAAAATTAGCTTTAGTCAAAGTCTTCACGCCGTTAGTTGTCGTGACAACATAACCGGCATCCGGTGCCTGACCATCGCCTTTATTGATGAAGTGAGTGCCCCACATCATGTAGTTGCGATTGTAGTTTGCGGCATCCAAGGTCGAGCTGAAAGCATTAAAATCAATCGAAAAATCATTGCTAGGCTTGAATTGAAAATCGATCAGACCACCTTGACGCTTACGTGTTTGTTCAAACAACGCGGAACCAACCAACACCGGATAATAAGCACCGGCTAAGTCGGGATTCGATTTTCCGACTTTGCTATTCGCACCAATCTGCTCGTAACCCAGTAATTCCTGACCATCGCGACGCAGGCTGCGCTTTTCCGAGAACGCCTGAACCATGACACCGAAAGTGTTTGTTTCATTTTTCCAGTTCAGCAAGGCACTGACTTGTGGATCTGTCTTTTTAGGCAGATCGGCATACACTGCGCCCAAAGTGACTTCTGCGGTGAATTGCTTTTTGAACTCTAGCGGCTTACGCGTGATGATGTCGATAGAACCGGCAACGCCGCCTTCTACCAGACTGGCTTCAGAGCTCTTATGAACTTCAATACGGCTGACCAGTTCGGATGGCAGCAGTGTATAACTGATGCTACGACCAACACCAGGACCACTTTGATTCAATACAAACCAGTCGCCTGCAGCCATATTGTGGCCGTTGATCAATGTCTGTGTCAGACTTGGGTTAGTACCACGCATACTGACGCGATCGTTTTCATCGAAACCACCTTCATTACCACTTGCGGAGCTGGTCGTTACGCCAGGAACGCGTTGCAGAGAATCAGCAACGTTCTTGTCCGGCATCTTGCCAATATCTTCTGCAGTGATCACTTCCAGATGTGATTCCGCATTACGTTTTTGATTTAAAGATTGTTGTGCCGCGGCACGGATACCAGTCACAACAACTTCTTGCGCTTTAGGTTCAACCTGTTGCGCGTGTGCCGACATCGCGGCTGTCATTACCAGCACAGCAACGCCAGAGGCAATCGGCGTCAGTTTAGGTGTCGAATTACTTTTCATTTACTCCCCCAAGATTGATCAATCAAAACTACTTGATGCTCCACTGCCAGAGCTTTTTTTTTTCCATGCAGATGAGCGTTTCGATACAACTTACCACTAAGCTTGAATTGCAAAACCACTTAAATGCCACAATTGAAAACATATTTTTTAATGCGCTCTATAAATGCCTGCTCTTTGAACTATTTCTGCTTTTTATGCGATTAAGATCAGGCTTCCTACACCAACCTTAGCAAAACCAGCAGAACCAATTGCGAAACCTCGTCGTACCGATACCAGATTCTAGTGGCACGACATTTTCCGAAATTTTCACCTCAAGATTTTTGCATTGAACTCACTGTAGATACCTCAAAAGTGGCTGTCAAGCGGTATCTACGTGGTATTATCGAAACCATTATTGGTATTAAAAATAGTCATTAAGAAAAACATATAAGCATATGTTTTTAAACTATTTTTATTTAAATAATTTAATTTTTTTAGAGAAGTGGACTGATTAGTTTTTACAACAGCAGAAAAATCTCACCTAGTCTTATGAGAAGAATGTTTTTGTGATGAAATTTTTAATATCTGTGCAACCAATACAATCAGGGATTGCCTGACAATCTGGTGCCGAGCGATGTTTTAAGTACCAGACAGATAGAAAAACAGGCCTTGATCATGTAGCCAGCAAGAAAATTGCTATTTGTTTCGTCAAAAATGCAAATAGTAAGCCCGTAATAGTCACATGTATTTTCATTCGTAAATTGGTATTAATGTCTTATTAAAAATTGGACTTTTGGGTACAATAAATACCAAATGCAAAGATCCCTGAACGAAGCCTATCGCCAGTAATCACAATTTCGCCCACCACTGATCAGTGGCGGCGATCAGTAACGACATATACAACCATGACAACAGAATTAGCCACCATACGTGAATGGCGCGACGTCAGCAAAACGACACTTCTGAACGAGATTATTCCGGGCGGACAACCAGCAGTATTGCGAGGGTTTGTCGATGCTTGGCCCGCCGTCCGGCATGCCAAAACATCGGTCGCAGCGATTAGCACCTATTTAAAAAAGCTCGACACGGGCAAACCTGTGGAAGCAATTCTGACTCCACCAGAAGTCAGGGGAAGGATTTTTTATAACGAAAATCTGGATGGTTTTAACTTTTTACGCAATCAGGTCAGCGTATCTTCCGTCGTCGATCAGGTACTGCGTTACGCACAATTTGCCACAGCGCCTTCTGTCGCAATACAAAGCGCGATGATTACCGAATGTATGCCGCGCTTTATCGATGAGCATGTACTGCCCTTTGTGGATACACAGATTTTGCCACGACTCTGGCTGGGCAATGCAATTACCACACCCGCACATATCGACACATCCTACAATATCGCTTGTGTAGTTAGCGGCAAACGTCGTTTCACACTGTTTCCGCCTAGTCAGGTCGCCAATCTATATATCGGTCCGCTCGACTTCGCGCCGACCAATTCACCAATCAGCATGGTGTCATTTACGCAGCCCGATTTTGTTCTCCATCCCAAATTTAAAGATGCACTAACACAAGCACAGTTCGCTGAACTGCAACCCGGCGATGCGATTTTCATTCCGCCCTTGTGGTGGCATCATGTGGAGTCACTAAATGCCTTTAATGTACTGGTCAATTACTGGTGGAGCAATGTAGTCGCTCCCGCGCAAGCGAGCACACCCTTCGAATGCTTGCTTCACTGCCTGAACAATTTCAAGCATCTGCCACCCGATCAACGCGAGGCCTGGGGAGCGCTTTTTCAGCATTATGTATTTGATGGCAGCGTCGATCCTGCAATGCATCTACCCGCCAATCGGCGCGGGGTACTTGCTGGCCGCTCGATATAAAATTAACGCTCCGGCAGCGGAATCCACTCGGACTCACCGGGTACTGGCGGAAAAATAGTGGCGTCCTGATTCGTCCATGCAATTTTTGCGGCATCAATTTTTTCCTTACTACTGGCGACAAAATTCCACCATAAAGCTGGTGGCGATTCCAGCGCCGCGCCGCCCAATAACATCAATGTCGTATCAGCAGTTGCCAGGAGTGTCGCATTCTGACCTTGCTCCAGCACAATCAGCGTACCAGCAGGAATAGGCTCGCCATCCAGAAGGACACTGCCCTCAACGATGTACACGCCGCGCTCGGGATAATTCGCGGTCTCACTTGAGATAAGCAAGCTGCGGCCTTCGGAAATCCAGCCTGCCACATACAAGGTAGGACTATGGCAAGCGACTGGAGAGATCTGTCCGTAAGCCTGTCCCGCCAGCACATGCAAACGCACGCCATCTTGATCTACCATTGGCAAAACCTTCGCGGGATAGTGATGAAAAACTGGCGCAATATCCTCATCACTGGCGGGCAAAGCTACCCACATTTGCAAGCCCTGAATTGCTATTTGCTGTTCACGGATGTCTTCCGGCATACGCTCAGAATGAACAATTCCACGCCCTGCTGTCATCCAGTTGATATCACCGGGAACAATGCGCTGCACGCTTCCCAGACTATCTCTATGCATCATCGCACCAGAAAACAAATAGGTAACCGTTGCCAGACCAATATGCGGATGTGGCCATACATCACCAACATGCGTTCCGGCCTCAAACAATGCAGGCCCCATATGATCAAAAAACACAAAGGGGCCGATACGGCGCACCTCTGCATCCGGCAAGAGGCGCCGGATAGGAAAGCCGATGTCACGAGTCTGTCCATGGATTAATTTACGGATGCTAGTCATTACATGTCCTTTGTATCTGGATGGTCGTTTTTCTAGATTAATTGAGGGTAGCAGCTTGCAAGATTTTCTGTCAGCGCGCTACACTGAGTTTTTGCCCAGCATAAAGTCTGTTAAAGCCTGCCATGCCAATTCAGTATCTCGCTCAACTTACCTCACCTAAGCGCACAGCTCAAGCGAATCTGCACTTGGGCGTCACGTTAGCGAGTATCGCAGGCGCATTGAATGCAGGCGGTTTTCTGGCAGTCGGTCAATATACCTCGCACATGACTGGCATTGTCTCATCCGCAGCCGATGACTTGATCCTTGGCAGACTGATTCCCGCCTTTGCCGCGACGTTGATGCTGTGCGCCTTTGTTCTCGGATCTGCTAGTACCGCACTCATGGTGAATTATGCCAAGCGTAATACACCACAGTATATTTACACCCCCGTGTTGTTGCTGGAAGCGAGTCTGCTAATCGTATTTGGTTTGGTTGGCACAAGTTTGCGCCAGCACGAAGTCATCACCGTGTCCTTCACAGCGGTATTGCTATGCTATGTAATGGGATTGCAAAATGCACTGATTACCAAAATATCCAATGCAGAAATCAGAACGACACATGTCACGGGATTAGTAACCGATGTGGGAATAGAGCTAGGCAAAATGATTTACTGGAACAGGGACAAAGTCAATCCAAGTCACGGGGAAGTTGCTGCTAACCGCTACAAACTGAGATTGCATCTCATGCTGATTAGCGCGTTTTTTTGCGGGGGATTATTGGGTGCGGCTGGGTTTAAATATCTGGGTTTTATTTCGACATTGCCCTTGGCTCTGGCACTGGTGGTGCTATCGATTGCACCACGATTCAAATCCGCATAAATACAGATAAACAAAGCGCCTCATCACGATCAGTGATGAGGCGCTTTTATTCTTTACTACAGACAAGGATCAATCTAATTTAGCAGCATGCTCACGCGTCGCATGGAACACAACACCTGGCCAGCGCTCCTGAGTGAGTTTTAAATTCACGCCCGAAGTCGCAAGATAAGCCATGTTTCCGGCTGCATCAAAAGCAATATTGCCACCAGCACTAGAGCGTTCAAAATCTGCCAGCATTTTTTTATCATCACAGGTAATCCAGCGCGCACTGCTGATGCTAGTTCCTTCAAATACGGCATCGACACCATATTCGTTTTTCAAACGACTGGCGACCACTTCGAACTGTAAGACACCAACTGCGCCAAGAACCAGATCGCTGCTGACTACAGGCTTGAAAACCTGTACTGCGCCCTCTTCACCTAGCTGCTGCAAACCTTTTTGCAATTGCTTTATTTTGAGTGGATTCAGAATACGCGCCGTGCGGAAAAAATCCGGTGCGAAGTAAGGAATACCGGTGAATTGCAACAGCTCACCTTCAGAGAAACTATCGCCGATCTGCATATTGCCATGATTCGGCAAACCAATAATATCGCCGGCATATGCTTCTTCCACTTGCTCACGTGAGGATGCCATAAAAGTCACCACAGACGATACTTTGATATCGCGGTTCAGACGCAAGTGTTTAAGTTTCATCCCGCGCTCAAAACGACCTGAGCAAACCCGCAGGAAAGCAATGCGATCCCGGTGAGCCGGATCCATGTTCGCCTGAATCTTAAAAATAAAACCGGAGAACGGCACTTCAGTTGGCACGACAGAACGCACACTAGCATCGCGCTCACGCGGTGCCGGTGCCCAGTCGAGCAGAGCATTCAGAATTTCACGCACACCAAAGTTATTGATTGCCGAACCGAAAAATACCGGTGTCTGCACACCGGCTAAGAAATCAGCAAGACTGAACGGATGGGACGCGCCATGTACCAGCTCGACCTCCATCTTCAGTTGTTCGATTTCCAGCGGAAACATTTCTGCCAGACGCGGATTATCGATACCTTTGATGACTTCGAACTCTTGATCCGCACGTTCACTACCGGGAGTGAACAACAAGATTTCGTCGCGCAAAATATGGTAAACACCGCGGAAAGTCTTGCCCATACCGATAGGCCAGGTAACAGGCGCGCACTGGATCTTCAGTACCGATTCCAGTTCATCGAGCAACTCCAGTGGATCACGTGTTTCACGATCCATCTTGTTGACGAAGGTAATAATCGGCGTATTGCGCATGCGGCAGACGTTCAGCAGTTTCAGTGTCTGCTCTTCCACGCCCTTGGCGGCATCGATCACCATCAGCGCAGAATCAACAGCGGTCAGCACACGATAGGTATCTTCGGAGAAATCTTGGTGACCAGGCGTATCCAGCAAGTTCACCACATGATCGCGGTACTCGAACTGCATGACCGAGGACGCAACGGAAATACCGCGCTGCTTTTCGATCTCCATCCAGTCAGAAGTAGCGTGACGACCGCTCTTACGTGCCTTTACCGTACCCGCCAACTGGATCGCGCCGGAAAACATCAGCAACTTTTCAGTCAGTGTTGTCTTACCCGCATCCGGATGGGAAATAATACCGAAAGTACGTCGACGTGCGACTTCACGCTGGATCAAATCGCTGGAGACAACACTGATATGAGCGTCGGACTGAATTGCTTCAGATTCGTTGGAAGGAGTAATGTCAGACACGGTAATGACCAAATTAAGCAAAGCTGACTAGTTTAACGGTGTTTGAGGTTTGTGTCGAATTAGCTGCTACTAGGCACTAGCGCGTTTCTAGGAAAGAATCGTGAAATGGTCATGCATGAGATTTCGGATAGTTAATGCATTGCTGCTGAATCCAGTTACGAGCCACATCGTAGTCATCGAAAAATTTGATTGGGCAAATACCTTGGTAAAATTTTTCGTAAATGGGTTCAATGAAATTTCGCCCCTCCACCTCGGGTGACGCGACATAGACACTGCCGACAAATTGGCGTTTATCAACGGCAATACGAGCTCTATCAGTAAGCAACTCCAAGGCTTCTTTTGGGCAAAGCAGAGAATTTTTGACGATAGCAATGGTTCCCCATGAGCCTTTTGCCGATAGCTCCTCGATCGTCGGCATCATTGCCTCTACCCATTGCGTTACGAGCTCTGTATTCCAGGGTCCGGTCACTTCTGAGACCAAAATCTGTCCATCTACATAAATTTTAAAACTTCCGTGGGATCGCATACACTATTCTTATAAATGTCATAACAAATTTTCAGAAATGCGTACTACTATTGGCATATCTTGAAAACCAAGTTGATTCAACATGTGTGTTCAAGGACTAAAGAAACTTTATCGACAAAGCGTCGATTGTTTCCTTAGAAAGAACGCTGTCGGCATAAGGCCACATCTTTTCAAGAAAAATAGAAATGAACGTTGATGTCATGTGTTAATTTTAGAGTTATTTATGATTTAACAATGTGAATGAACGTTACGCATTGGCTCAACAATTGTTAAACAATCTAAAACTTGATGTGCAACCAAATTGATTAAACTAAAAAAAGCTTTTTAAATGCAATGCGGCAAAAATTAACTGACACGACGTCATTGCAATCATCGAACGGAAATACAATTACAGGCGAGACTAGATCTGCATCGTCTCAGGTTTAAAAAGCGAGATGCTCGAAATCAATACTTTTTAGCCCCGTCTAAACAAGGCTGCTGATGTTTTATGTAAAAAGAGTAAAAAAGCAGGAAGAACTGCAGAAAATATTTGGATTGCGTTACCAGGTCTATTGTCTCGAAAAGATGTTCCTGGACGCTAAGGACTATCCAAAAGAAATAGAAAGTGACGAATATGATGAATCAGCGATTCATTTAGGTGCCTTTACCGAGGGCGATAACATCGTTGGATCATTGCGCCTTGTTCGCTCCACTAACATGCATTTTCCAATTTTTGATCACTGCAAAGTTGCCCAACTTCCCAAGGGAACGACCTCATTAGAATTTGCCGAAATTTCTCGCCTGATCATTAGTAAAAAAAAGAGAGCCATGATACGGCCTGCGAAGCCAACGACATCCGTCGCAATTGGCGCTATTCGCAGTGATTTCACCGATTTTGGTATTTCAGATTTACTGATGGAACTGTTTCGTGTGATGTTCACTTATTCCAAGCAGCGCGGTATCAAATACTGGCTTGCAGCGATGGAGCCAAGTCTGATGCGACTTCTTCAGTATCACCATTTTAATTTTCGACAAATTGGGCCGGCTACTGACTATTACGGTCAGGTCATTCCCTGTATTGCGTCTTTAGAAGAAATCGAGACTCAATTCTCACAAAAAAATCATGAATTCTTTTTGGAATTCGCCAAACACCTAACCGATCCGAGAATTGGAATTAATGAGGAAACCATGTGGCCTCCTAAAGAATTCAGATAATGGTTATATCAAAACGTGAACCCACGGCATAAAACTCCGTGGAACAATCCGGCAGACATAGCGGTCTGAGTAAAAAGATGGTTTAATCTTTCTCTTGGTTAATTTATTTCAGCGCTGAGATTAGCGCCTCTGAATTTCACTGGATTTCGCATGACAAAAAAATTTATTGCTGGCGTGTTAGCCAGTATCGCCCTGCTTCCGCAACTCGCCTTCGCGTGGGGAGCAGACGGCCATCAGACCGTTGGGGCTATCGCTGACAATATGCTCGCTGACACCAAGGCAGGTAGCAAAGTCAAAAATCTTTTAGGCACGCGCACACTGGAGCAAATCTCGGTCTGGGCGGATTGTGCCAAAGGGATCAGTCCCGAAAAAGATTTTGCCTATACTGTGACTGGCCGCTTCGCTGAATGTCAGCCATTTGAAAATCCTGAAGATATTCAAGCCTTCGCCGATTTTGTACGCCGAAATAACAATGCCTGCAATCCTGGCGCGGATGAAGAGACCTGCCACAAGCAATATCACTATACCGATATCAGCCTGCAGCATGATCATTACAAAACCGGTTTTGCCGGCACCAATGATCACGACATCGTGAACGCTATTCAAGCAACCATCGCTGTCTTGCGCGGGCAAAAAGCACCAGCCCCGTTCAATATCAAGGATGAGCGCGAAGCCCTGATGCTGCTGACTCACTACGTTGGAGATATCCATCAGCCTCTGCATGTAGGATCGATTTTTCTGGATGCCGACGGCAAAATCATCAACCCGGATGATAAGGGACTGGACAAAACCACGAATACGATAGGTGGTAATGCCCTGCAATGCCCTTGCGGCAATCTGCATTCCTTATGGGATGACCTGCCGCAGAACTTCAAGCGCGGCAGAATGAACGACTTCTTGACGAAGAAAGCCAAGACGATCGCAAAAGAAACAGCCCCTACTGAGCAATGGGCAGTCCTGTGGGCCGATGACGCCATTCGCAATGCGCGTATCGTTTTTGCCGGCGCTCAGTTCAGTGAACGCACGCCCAACGTCAAGGGCAATAACTGGTCAATCGCATTGCCTCTGGCGTATGAAAGAACGATGGCGCAAGTCAAAGAAGAGTCGCTGACCAAAGCAGGCGCTCATCTGGCTCAATTGCTGCAAACGATCTGGCCTGACTAAGCAGTAAGATGAATACCTCATCAGGATTACTGTCTTGCCTCAATAAATCCTGACAAACTGAGACATTCATTACTTTTTTGAACTAGTCGTTTGAGATGCTCGTTTTCTGTATTTTTGTTTATTGTAGTCGTTACGCGTAGTTGTTCGGATCGCCATAGATACGTCACTATTTCATTGAACGCTGTCGTCTTTCAGCAGCGTGTTTAAAATCTACAACCAGGAGTGCCCATGTCTTTCTCACCCTTTCGCTGGATCAAGAACAGTATCGTTTTTGTCTGGAGGACGCTGGATTTTGGCCGCCGGCTGATCCTCAATTTCATTTTACTGGCGCTCCTGATTGCACTGGCGGTAGGCATATTCGGTGGGTCTGCGAAAAAAATTGACGATAAAACGGCTTTGCTGCTAGATCTGAAAGGCGCACTAGTTGAACAGAATGCCGGCAGTCTCCGCGACAACGTCCTGGCTGAAGCGCAAGGTAACGCTAAAAAGACAACGCAACTGCGTGACATCCTGACCGTACTTGATGCAGCAGGCAAAGATCCCAAGATCACCAGCGCAGTCTTGCTGCTTGATGAGATGCAAGGTGCAGGCTTGCCGATGCTGCGTGAAGTCGCCGCCGCGATTGACCGCTTCAAAGCCAACGGCAAAACGGTCGTCGCCTGGGGCTCAAGTTACGATCAGCGCCAATACTATCTGGCCTCACATGCCACCGAAGTTTATTTGCACCCTATGGGCAACATCATGCTGAACGGCTTTGGCCGCTATCGCAATTACTATCGTGATGCGCTCGATAAAATCGGTATTACCGTCAATCTGCTGAAGGTCGGTACCTATAAGAGTTTTGCCGAACCGTATATTGCTAACGAACCATCTGCCGCCGCGACCGAAGCCGAGAGTTTCTTGTACAACGCGATGTGGGCAACATATACCGGTGATGTAGAAAAAGCGCGCAAGCTGCCTGCTGGCAGCATCATGCAAGGCATCGACCAATTACCAGAACTACTCAAAGTCACAGGCGGAGACATCGCCAAAATGGCTGTCAATACCAAACTAGTCGACGGTCTAAAAACACGCGACGAGTTGCGTCAGCTGATGATAGGCAAAGGTGTCAAAGACGATCAGAACAAGAGCTTCAAGCAGGTCGGCTTTGACGATTATCTGGCTCGTCAGGTACCTAAATTTCTCGGTGATGCCGTTGGTGTTGTGATTGCATCCGGCGAGATCAGCGAGGGCACTGCGCCAGCCGGATCAATCGGCGGACTGTCAACAGCAAATCTGATTCGCAAAGCGCGCGAAGACGACCAGATCAAAGCAATTGTCTTACGCGTCGATTCACCGGGCGGCAGCGCCTTCGGTTCAGAACTCATCCGTCGAGAACTTGAACTGACTCGCAATGCAGGCAAACCCGTGGTCGTCTCTATGGGCAATGTCGCCGCCTCTGGAGGTTACTGGATCTCGATGTCGGCAGATGAAGTGATTGCCGATGCCACGACAGTGACAGGATCAATCGGTGTGTTTGCCATTTTGCCGACGGCTGAAAAAGCTCTGGATAAAATTGGTGTGCATACCGGTGGTACAACGACGACCTGGCTGGGCGATGGTTTTAACCCGATGCGTCCTTTGAATCCAAAATTCGGTGAAGTCATTCAGGCAAGTATCAATCATATTTACGATGACTTCACAAGCAAGGCTGCCAAAGCACGCAAGACCACACCAGAAAAAATCGATGCTGTGGCACAAGGCCGCGTCTGGACGGGTCAACAAGCCAAAGAACGCGGCTTGATCGACACGGTGGGCAGTTATGGTGACGCGATTAAATCTGCGGCAACACGCGCCAAACTCGGCAAAGATTTCCGCGTTTCTTACATCGAACGGGAACCCTCAAAATTTGATCGCCTCTTCACTATGTTCGGCGCCTCTGTTACCCAAGTCTTGAATGATCAGTTTAAGCTCGCCTTAGTACCGACGGGTGTGCCGCCTGCGGCGGCAACGCAAATTGCTAAAGAATTGAGCTGGCTGGCAGATCTGAACAAAGAAGGCAAAGGTTACGCAGTGATGACGCATTGTCTGTGCGGCGTTCCCTGAATCGTCGATTCTCAGATGATCTGAAAAAGCGAGCCTGATAGCTCGCTTTTTTATTTTCTGTCTTTTTATTTTCAGCCTTTTTATTTTCAATGCTGACAGTTTGAGTTTTTTAAAATTCTGAGCCTCTGTATTTCCAAACACCAGGAAAAAAATAATAGCAAAACCAATTGGCAATTTTGTGAGATTAGTTGCACCCAATAATTACCATACGCCGTTACGCAAGCTAGAACTCGGGCCCAGCACTCACGTCAGCACAGCGATATAATGCTCAGCCCTAGTCATTATTTTTCAGTCCTACTATGTTCACACCTCCTGCCGCCAGCACACAACCCGATTACGCTCTGCTCGCCCGTCAGGTCAGCAGTATCCTTGAAGGAGAAACCGATCTTACGGCGAATGCCGCGCAATTTTCTGCGCTGGTGTATGACACGATTGCCGATCTTAACTGGGCCGGTTTTTATCTGGTTAAACCGGCGAAAAGTAGTTCCGGCGATACGCAGCAAGAATTATTAGTTGGTCCGTTTCAGGGTAAAGTTGCCTGCGCCCGTATTCCATTCAGTAAAGGTGTCTGCGGCGCATCGGCATCGCAACGCCGGACTATCCTGGTGCCGGACGTGCATGCGTTCCCTGGTCATATCGCGTGCGACTCGGCGTCAAATGCAGAGATCGTGATCCCTGTGATAAAAAATGGCGAGCTGTATGGTGTGTTTGATATCGATAGCCCGAGCCTGAATCGGTTCAATGAAGAAGATCAGGCGGGCTTAGAGGCAATGGTTGCGGCCTTTGTCGCTGCGACCGATTTCACATAATCGTTTTGCAAAAAAACAAAAAAGCACCGTGAATGCCGGTGCTTTTTTTACGCCTCAAATTTTGTTAAAACTGAGTTACTGAGTTACTGAATTTATTCGAATAAGCTCGAATTGCAATGATTAAGCACGGGACTTTCTTGCCTCTTCTTCATATAACTCTTTTTTAGATAATTTACCGACTGGTGTCTTTGGCAAATCCGCACGGATCTCCATTGCCTGCAACATCTCATGCTTGCCCAGTTTGTCTTTCAAGAACTCTTTTAATTCTTCCAGTGTAAAGCCCGCAGCGCCGGCTTTGAGCTTGATAAAAGCTTTCGGTGACTGGCCGCGATACTCATCAGGAATGCCGATCACGCTGACTTCGGCTACCGACGGATGTTCATATACCGCCTCTTCGATATTGCGTGGATAGACGTTGTAACCGCCGCACAAGATCATATCTTTCGTACGATCGACGATGTACACAAAACCTTCAGCGTCCATGTAGCCGACATCACCAGTACGGAAAAATCCGTCCGCCGTAAATGACTCGGCAGTGGCCTCCGGCTTCTTCCAATATCCTTTCATGATATTCGCTCCGGCGACGCAAATTTCTCCACGCTCACCTATGGGGACATATTTGCGTGCGTCATCAACGCTAGCAAATTTAAACGTAATACCCGGAGTCGGTAATCCGCACGATCCAGGCTTGCGCGGGCTCATGATCGATGTAAAGGTACCGGTCGGCGAGGTCTCAGTCATTCCCCAGCCTTCAAGCAAAGTACAGCCGGTGATGCTCTGAAATTGTTGCAGGACTTCCGCAGGCAAAGGTGCACCGCCGGAGTTGCAGAATTTTAGCGAACTCAGATCATGGCTCTTGATGTCGGGATAATGGATGATCGCGGTGTACATCGTTGGCACACCTGGGAATACGGTAATTTTTTTCGATGACAAATCTTTGACTACGGCATCGACATCAAAACGCGTATGCAAAACGATCTCGGCGCCCAGCCGTATGCCAAATAGCATGTCTACGGTGAGGGCATAGATATGGAATAGCGGCAGCACAGCAAGCAGGCGCTCTGCCCCCTCTGTTACTACGGGCGGATCGACATTCAGGGTCTCCATGATCTGACTGACCGCAGTGGTCAGGTTGCCATGCGTGAGCATCGCACCTTTTGGCAAACCCGTGGTACCACCGGTGTATTGCAAGACCGCGACCGTCTCTTTGGGATCTGTCGCAGCGATTGTCTGATACTGTCCGTCATTCGCCAATAACTGCGCGAAAGGCACGTGCAAGGCGTCTGCCGGAATGGCGCATAGCTGCTGCGCCTTGTCGAGACTGGCGCGCACTGCATCTGGGTAAGGCGACATTTCGGCAATGTTACCGATGATGAGTTTTTGCAAGCGCGTATGACCAAGCATTTTCGCCATCTGCGGATACAGCATTACCATATCTAGCGTGACGAGCATATCGGTCTCGCTATCGGCGATCTTATGTTCGAGGACTTTTTCAGCGTCGAGAGGCGAGTAATTGACGACCGTACCACCCGCTTTGAGGATTGCAAAAAAACTGATCACATAGTGTGGGGTGTTAGGCAAGAACAGACCAACATGAACGCCGGGCTTCACACCGATCTGCTGAAATCCTTTGGTCGCCTGATTGACCTGGGCATGCAATTCACGATACGTCGTTTTCTTGCCCATGAATTCCAGCGCAACATGATCCGGCCATTTGGCGAAGGCCTCATCGAGCAATTGCGGTACTGGCATGATGGGTAACTCCGCATCCCAACGTACACCAGCGGGGTAAGATTGTATCCAGGGAAAATCACTCATATTGTCTCTCTCACTCGGTTGGAAATGAAATATATTATGGGTAGCGAATTACTATACTCCCACCTGTATTTTTTAAGTGCCTAATTAAAACTTGAGGTATATGCCCTATTTTTAAGCATACTCCCTTTTAAATCCATATTTACTGGTGCAAAGACCAAGGTCAGATTGCCGTCAACCCTCCATCCACCGCCAGCTGATGTCCCGTCACAAATGATGATAAATCAGAACACAGCCACAGCGCTGCATTGGCGATTTCTTCGGCTTCGCCAATGCGGCCAATCGGATGAATACTCTTGATGGTTTTTTCGCGGCGAGGTTCGCGCTCAAGCGCATGTGTCAGCATCGGCGTACGGATCACACCGGGACAAACGGAGTTGACGCGAATACCGGCTCGACCGTATTCCGCCGCCGCAGTTTTGGTGAGGCCAACTACCGCATGTTTGCTTGCAGCATAAATAGGCTGCAAGGGTGCGCCGACCAGACCTGCGACTGAGGCAGTATTGACGATATTGCCACCGCCTTGTTTCAGCATCTGGGCAATCTCATACTTCATGCATAACCATACACCTTTGACGTTCACATTCATGATTTTGTCAAAGGTCGCCTCGTCCGAACCAGCGAGTGGTAAATGTTCAATCTCGATCCCGGCATTATTGAATGCGCAGTCAAGCCGTCCGTAAGTATCGACAATCCCGGTGATCAGTGCCTCTACTTCGGCGGCGTTCGCGATATCCGTTTTGACAAAACGTACCGTACCACCTGATTGCGCGATCATCGCCTGCGTCTCTTCAGCACCAGCCACATCAATATCCGCAATCGTCAGGCGGGCATCGGCTTTGGCAAATGCCAGTGCCGCGGCGCGACCAATACCGCTGGCCGCTCCCGTGACCAACACGGATTTTTCTTTAAATGTCATGTCTGTCATTGCTGCGTTCCCGTTGAATTAATTTATAGTCCTATGATGCGAAAATGCCCAGCAGCCTTCAACGTCGAATTGAAGGTTACCGGGGCGAAGAACAGCGTTGCTGATTAGTGGGCGCTGATCTTATATTTTTTCAATTCCATTTTGCCGATCTGGTTACGATGAACCTCGTCAGGGCCATCCGCCAGACGCAAGGTACGCGCTTGCGCATAGGCATAAGCAACTCCGAAATCATTCGAGACCCCGCCGCCGCCATGCGCCTGGATCGCCCAGTCGATGACGGTACAGGCCATATTCGGTGCAGCAACTTTGATCATCGCGATTTCTTTCGCGGCAGCTTTGTTACCCACGGTGTCCATCATCTGCGCAGCATTCAGAACCAGCAAGCGGGCCTGATCAATCAGGATGCGGCTATTGGCGATACGCTCCAGCGTGACCCCCTGCTCTGCTACCGGCTTACCGAAAGCAACACGCTGCAACGAGCGTTTACACATATCTTCCAGCGCGCGCTCTGCCAAGCCGATCAGACGCATGCAGTGATGAATACGGCCGGGACCAAGACGACCTTGGGCGATTTCAAAACCACGCCCTTCACCCAACAAAATATTCGATACCGGCACACGTACATTGTCAAAAACGACCTCGCCGTGACCATGCGGCGCATCGTCATAGCCAAAGACGGGCAAGGCGCGCAAAATCGTTACACCCTTGGTGTCACGCGGTACGATGATCATCGATTGCTGCTTATGACGATCGGCATTATCCGGATCGCTCTTACCCATGAAGATAAAAACTTTACAGCGTGGATCATTGGCGCCGGACGACCACCACTTGCGCCCATTGATGACATACTCGTCACCATCACGCACAATCGATGCTTCGATATTCGTGGCATCTGATGAGGCCACCGCAGGCTCGGTCATCGCGAAGCAAGAGCGAATCTCGCCATTCAGTAAAGGTTTCAGCCATGTTTCCTGATGCTCCGGTGTGCCGTAGCGGGCAAAGACTTCCATGTTGCCGGTATCCGGTGCAGCACAGTTAAAGACTTCAGCAGACCACAGAGAACGACCCATGATTTCGCACAATGGCGCATACTCAAGATTAGTGAGACCCGCGCCGTGGCTGGATTCTGGCAAGAACAAGTTCCACAAATCGGCTGCACGCGCCTTGGCTTTCAGTTGCTCGACAATCTTCGTCGGAATCCAAGGATTGCCGGCTTTACGGTTCGCTTCGATCTCACCATAGAAGGTGACTTCATTTGGATAAATATGTTCATCCATGAAGGCGATTAGACGCGCCTGCAGCGCTTTTACTTTTGGGCTGTATTGGAAATCCATGCTGTGTCCTTGCTAAAAAATGGGAGCGTCGTTTGTTTTACAGAAATGAGTTAATGAGCTAATCAGCTGATCAGGTAACCACCATCAACGTTAATACAGGCGCCAGTGGTATAGCTTGCGGCCTGCGACGCGAGATACAGGACAGTGCCCGCCATCTCGCTGGGTTCGGCAATCCGTTTCATCGGAATACGGCTTAAGGCTTTTTCCAGAATCACCGGATTGTGAAATAAAGCAGAGGCAAATTTAGTATCGGTTGCACCAGGTAATAAGGCATTGACACGGACGCCCATGGGAGCACATTCCAGCGCAAACGATTTAGTCATGGCGATGACTGCGGCCTTGGTGATGGAATAGATACCTTGCATTGCCCCCGGAATCACGCCGTTGACAGAAGCAACGTTGACGATGCTGCCACCACCATTTTTTGCCATCAATTTGACGCCGGAGGATGACATGAAGAAGTAGCCACGAATATTCACATCCACCGTTTTTTGAAAGGCACCGGCATCGGTCTCAGCGATATGTCCAAAGTGAGGGTTAGTTGCGGCGTTGTTGACCAGAATATCGAGCCGTCCGTGCGCAGCCTCGATATCGGCAAACAAGGCGTCGATCTGCGCCATCTCACCGATGTGGCAGGCACGTGCTTCCGCCTTGCCACCAGCAGCTTTGATGGCGGCGACAACCATCTCACAGGCCTCTGCCTTGCGGCTGGACACGATCACGGCGGCACCATGCGCTGCCAACGTTTTTGCCACTTCTTCACCAATACCGCGACTGGCACCGGTGACGAGCGCAACTTTGCCGCTCAGATCAAAGAGATCAACCACATCAGTCGAATTTGCCATGCGCCAGCTCCTATACGTAGGTAATGTGTTTGGGGAGATTTAATTGTTCAAGATGAGAAAAATTATTCAGGTAAGCAAGCGCCAGCCTGGCGGGCTTACCCTCCGATGGCGGCTGTAGGTGAAGACGGGTCACAGCGCTGTTCACCAGCGACCAATTCAGCTCAGAAAACTTCGCGTCGGGAAAACCCAGCACATGCTGACAAATGGCAGAGATCGTGCCACCCGAGGTAAATATCACGATGTTTTTTGCGGTGTCAGGATGGTGAATCTGACGCTCTAGTGCAGTAATACAACGCTGACGAAAAGACGTCCAGGTTTCTGAATATTCGTGATCAAACTGCCCTGACATCCAGCGCGTAATCGCCTGTGCAAAAATATCTTGAAACGCCTGCTTGCCATTTGGTGTCGTAAGCAGGAACCGCTTTACCTCAGCCGGATCATCGAAGGCGGGCACATGTTTGGCCAATACTTCATGATGGTTGTACTCGTTAAAGTCGGGGTCACACTCCCAGTCCGCAACATTGAGCCTGTCTTCGGCTATGCCATGCAAGCAAGCAATCGCCGCACGCGCAGTCTGTATATGGCGGTGCAGTTTACCTGTGACTACCCGCGACACTGTAAGGTCGCGTGCTGCCCACCAGCGCCCCAGATGCTGCGCCTGTTCCTTGCCTAACTCAGATAGCTGATCATAATTTTGATTGCCGAAGGACGCCTGCCCATGTCGAACCAGATAAATTTGTGCCATTGCGACGACCCTTCAGTTTGCGGTGCGAATTCAGAATGAGTCGAGTGTAAGGCTCAGGATATAATTGATCAAATAAATAGTTATTATCAAGTTAAATTAATCTGATGCATATATCAAAAGTCGATCTGAATCTGTTCACGGTATTTGAGGCTATCTATACCGAGGGCAGCGTGACCCGCGCAAGCCAGAAGCTATTCCTGACGCAACCAGCGATCAGTCACGCACTGAACAGGCTGCGCGTCATCTTTGAAGACCCCCTATTCACACGCCAAGGGCATGCCATGGTTTCTACACCATTGGCACGCAGCATCATAGAACCCGTAAGACAAGCGTTACGCGGCCTGGAAGTTACTCTGGCGGATGCAGGCAAGTTCGATGCGATGCTGGCGAACAAACAATTCAACTTTGCTTTGCGCGACGTACTGGAATCAACGGTACTACCGCCTTTACTTAAGAACATCACTGAGCAAGCGCCACAGGTCAGCCTTGCGGCGATTCAGGTCGAGCGCCGCGAACTCGTCAGCGAACTTGCCGCAGGGAGCATTGATCTGGCGATTGATATGTTATTACCCTTACCGAATGAAATCCGTCGTCAAAAAATAGTGCAAGACACCACCGTCGTCATCGCACGCAAAGATCATCCAGCAATTAAAAAAGGCAAGTTAGATCTGGATACTTATTTGCAAGCAGAGCATGTGCTCGCCAGTTCAAGACGGAAAGGTATGGGATTAGAAGATTTTGAATTGAGTCGCCTCGGCTTGCAAAGGCGCATACGGCTGCGCTGCCAGCACTATTTTGCGGCTTGTCGTGTCGCCAGTCAGACAGATCTGTTGCTCACTATGCCGGAAGGCTATGCACGGATTGCGAATCAACAGTTTGACAATCAGATTTTGCCGTTTCCAGTCAGTATGCCATCTTGGGATGTCTACCTTTACTGGCATCAAAATGTCGAGCGTGATCCAGCTAATCGCTGGTTACGCGAGCAACTCATTCAGTCTGTGTCTGGAAATAATTGATTGATTCTGGCCTTAGACGCGTCTAGGCATAAAGTGCTTTAATAAAGCAAAAGCATAAAAAAATGCCGACATACCGAACAGCAGGAACAGCAGGAACAGTATGTCGACACCAGCTATGGCAATGTAGTACTTAACAGAGCGACAACAATCTTACAGCTTTGAAATTAAAACCCAGAAGCGTATTTAAACAGGTTTCCCGGTTGTGCAGTCACGACAGAATTCGTCGTATCAAAGTAAATCAAAATACCTCTGACGCCATTGTCATACGCCATCCAAGTATTAAGTGCGTATGTCGCAGTTCGCTTGGTTGAGCCGGGTAGATAAGTGCAACCCAAGGTCTGATTAACTTGCGCCATCGTCATACCAACGGTAATACGATTGTATTTATCCAGATTGATGTTCGCCGAAGTGCATGTCGCAGAGACAGTGCCCGGCTGTTGTGGCGTAAAACCAAAGCGCACCAGCGGCATTACTGTGCCATTTGGCAATTGCAAGGTTGCTGTAGTCGTGCTGGTAAAGTTAATCACTACCGAACCAACCGCATCATTTGTTACTACTGCACTCTTGTATTGACCGTTTAAAGTCTGTCCACTGCTATACGATATCCATTTCCCCTGATACAAAACATCAGAGGTCATAGGCGCGGGACCAGAGACATACCAGACTGGTGCACCAGCGTTGTCGTACATAAAACCCGCCATAAACATGGAACCGTTTTGTACTTCAATCGCAAAACCGCGTCCACCTTCGGCCGGGTTCCACCACCATCCATTTTCGGGTGGAGTTGCACCAGCAAATCCTGCACTCAATAACAAAGTAGCCGCAACGGCAACTTTTAATGTTTTTATTACGCGATTCAGCATATTTCCCCTATCAAAAACAACTTTATGGAATCCTTGCAGGCGTTAATCAATACGAGCAAAAAGTTGTCAGTATTCACCTGAAAGAAACATGTGTATTTTATCTAGTTATACTTTTATACATAATAAATAGATTGTAACTATTAATTACAAAAAAATAACATTTACCAATATCAAGCAAATAAAGTTAAAAAATATATTACTTTTTATGCAAAAAATATTTTGGTGAAACCAAGTAAAAAGAATAGCGACCGTATCGCATTAAAATTTACAAGCAAGGAAAAATTCATGTACTTGCAATGCACTTGATCAAAAGGGAAATGAGAAGGTCAGGAGGTTAGTTGCATCTCAGCAAAATGATGCGATGACACCGTCACATAACAGTAGAATGTAGTGACAAGAAAAAATGTAAACCAGAGCAAATATACGTTCTAGTAAAAGGCAAATGCATGCAGATTGGCGGACTTACTTACTGGTGCCCGGCTCATCTGGCAATAAGCATGCATCAATGATCTGCAAATCATTATCTTTGGCAAAGTTCACCACAAAATGATAGGCAAGTGGCTCGATATCGCGGATAGCTTCATTCACCACCACAGAACGCACACCATTCAAAAGGATTGGCCGCACATAACGAGAGTATTGAAGGTGCGAATGTCGCCCGCCATCTGGACTGAAACATGACATGGCACCGCACAGGCGCTCAGCCCAATCGCTGGGACGAAACTGTTTTCCATCACTGGTAACTCCCTGGATGAAAAATTCGCGTATCGGTGATGAAGTGTTTTTGATGGAATCGGCCATGTGATCGGCTTGCTCTGAACCTAAGAAGACAACCTGGCATCCATTGTAGGTCGGTAAACCTTGCGCCAAGCTTTCAAATAACCTGAGTATTATATCTTATAGAAGACTTGATTCAAAAACTGATCGCAGATAAACCCGTTTTGATGCACGCGAAGAAATGTTACTCACTAACTATAGTGTATTTACGAACTTAGTAAAGCTTACTGGCGGAACGACATAGTAAAACAGTAACAAACTACGGGTCGAACTGTTCAATAAGAAAAAGGCTTGCCGGAATACGCAAGCCTTTTTTATCGCCTTGACACAGATGCAAACTCTCGCGTCAGGCATCCTCAGAGGTAAGGTCCGAAGCACTCATTTCAGTTTTGAACAGCGCTGCATCCCGGACATTTTTTTGCACCGCTACGGCCGCAAACAAACTCAGTACGTAAGACATCGCGTAAAAACCTTTTTCGCTCAGGACAATCGTTGCATTCCACAAACCTACGGCAAGTAAGAGCAAGGCGGCACCAACCGATAACCAGCACAATCCAAAGTACAGCCCTGTCACTGGAATACCTTCCTGTTTGTCACGCACGGATTTTTGTAAAGAAATCGCAGAGAACAGTCCATATAAAATGAGCGTGAAGTAATAACCTTTTTCATTCAGCTGCATGGTCGCATTCCACAGACCAATTGAATAAGTAAGGGCACCGATAAACAAGGCAAGCCAGGACGCACCGATAAATGCCCCGGATGGGGCGCTTTGTTTTAGTTTCAATTGGTTTCCTTCAGTCTTTTTTGCAATTCTGCTATGAGTAAATTAGATACATCTTACCTGTGAGAAAAGGGGCGCACGGCAAATTTATAACCAAACCGCAAAGGAGAGCAATAACAACAGCAGCATCCACAATAATAATGCCCGCCAGACCAGTCCAACGGCACTTTGCAATGATCTCGGTGAGGCTTCTGCACCAGGCTGGCTTTCGATATCCAGGCTATCAACATCCACAGCACTGGCATCAGCGCTCAATACCATCGCTTTTGCTTCAGGTTCGCCAAGACGTACTCCCAAGGCGCCACCACCTGCCGACAGAATGATTCCTACCAGTTCATCTGACCAGCGGTCAGCATAATTACGCCATGAGTACACTGCGTCCTCAAAATTACCTACGACAGCAAATGCAATCGCCGTAAGATGCGCCGGGATCCAGTCTATCCAGTAAAAAATTTTCGTTGCATATTGCCCAAACTCTTCGTTCTTCATGTGTTCTGGCTCATTCCAGGCTCGTGCCAAGTACTCGGCAACGCGGTACATTACGGCACAAGCTGGCCCAACCGGCATCAGAAACCAGAAAAATACACCGAATACATTGCGGTGGGTTGCAATCAGCGAGCGCTCAACCGCGAGCCTGGAAATTTCAGAGATATCCATGCCGGACGTATCGAGATGCGTCCATTCGGCGAGATGTGCTTTAGCGGCATCTTCGTCACCAGAGCTCAGTGCAAGCTGGATAGAGGTGAAGTAATGACTATAGCGCCGGAAACCGAGAGTCAAATAAACGATCAGAACATTCCATACAAGCGCTGCAAATGGATTTATACGCAAACACAGCCAATAGATCAATGCCGTAGGCAAAGTCAGTGCGATAACAAGTATCCACCATCCCATGCGGCCGTGTTTGGCCTTACCTGCGTTACACCACGACTCGATCTTTTCGGCCAGATTTTGTACCTGTAAATAAATCGGATTGTCGACCCGCAAAGGTTTCAATTGTTCGATCAGGAGCGCACAAAGTATGGAAATGAATGTCATGGTGAGTTAGTTTAAATCGTTTCCAGCTTGAAATGGATTTGTTATTGCGGCAAGTGTAAACTGATTTAGCTGGTTTATGAAGCCCAGCATTATTGTGCGTCTAAGCGCTTATAGCCTTATGCCCGCAAAAAATGAAATAAGTTGCGTAACATGCCTGCCGTTGCCCCCCAGATGAAGTGCTCACCGTAGGGCATCGCATAGAAAGTTCTCTGACCTTTTCCGTCAGGCAGGTCAATTATGCGGCGCTGATGATGCCGTCCATCCATTAAAAAAGACAAGGGCACTTCGAATAATGAGGCAACCTCAAACGGATCTGTTTTTAAACCAAACGGAGGCTGCACTAACGACACAACCGGCGTGACCTGATAACCAGTACCAGTCTTATAATCGGGCAACACGCCAAGAACATTTACGTGCCTGCGGTGCAGGCCAATTTCTTCCTCAGTCTCGCGCAAGGCAGTCTCGATCGCTGACCGATCGCTATCCTCAAACCTGCCACCGGGAAAACTTATTTGCCCCGCGTGATCATTCAAATGGGCCGCCCGGTGGGTCAGCAACAGAGTTAAGCCCGTGTCGCGCAACACAAGGGGCATCAATACTGAAGCAGGTTTAAAGCTGCGAATCGTCGAGAGCAAATGCTCATCAGTTGTTTCCGGAGTCCAAACTCCCGGCTGTGCAAAACGCTGTTTTAGCCATGCTGAGGATAAATGGGATTCTGGTACGGCATCCTCTCCTGCAACAGAGTGCACAGGCAATTCCTCTGGATTGAACTTCAATTTCACACCGACTTCCTTAATTAAACTACTCGGGGCTTTTAGCGATGAGCTAATATTTATTTCATTTCAAAATGCAAAAAAGGGACGCCGAGGCATCCCTTTCTTTCAACGCATGACAAACAATATTACTCTGCTTTCGCAGCTGCTGTCTTACGTGTTGGCAATTTCTCTTTAATACGAGCAGATTTGCCTGAACGTTCACGCAAATAGTACAACTTAGCGCGACGTACATCACCGCGACGTTTAACTTCGATCGAAGCGATCAGCGGAGAATACAATTGGAATGTACGCTCAACGCCTTCACCAGATGAAATTTTACGAACGATGAAGTTTGAATTCAAACCACGGTTACGACGGGAGATGACAACACCTTCGTAAGCCTGTGCACGCTTACGAGTGCCTTCAACTACGTTGACGTTAACAACTACTGTATCGCCAGGAGCGAATACAGGGATATTTTTGCCGAGGCGTGCAATTTCTTCTGCCTCTAATTTTTGGATCAGATCCATTTTTTACTCCTGATACCATCTTGCTGACGCTATAACTGCTGTGCTCAGTAGAGGATGGGGTTAAACAAGCAGGTCAATACCTGCACTTAAAGTCAGATCCTAGGAAATGACTGAACTACAAACTACTCAAAAACTTCTCGTCAGCCTTACTGAGCAAACCCACCTCACGTGCCTGAGCAATCAGGTCGGGACGTTTACGCAAGCTCGCTTCCAACGATTGTTCACGACGCCATTTTTCAATGTCAGCATGATTCCCCCCCGTTAAGACGGCAGGGACCGGAATTTCTTCAAATACATCCGGCCTGGTGTAATGTGGGCAATCAAGGAGGCCATTTACAAAACTATCCTGTACGGCAGAATCATCATCATGCAAAACTCCTGGCAATTGCCTGATGACGGCATCCATCAAAGCCATCGCTGGAATCTCACCACCAGATAATACGAAATCGCCCAGGCTAACTTCCTCGTCCACATACTGATCAAGCAAACGCTGATCAACCGCTTCGTACCTGCCACAAAGTAAAACAACACCATCCAGTTGCGATAACTCCATTACACGCCGATGCGTCAACGGACGTCCCTGCGGTGACAGATAAATTACTCTGGAAGCAGCATTACTTCCGGACTGCACCTGACGCTGTTTCGCTGCATCAATTGCTAACTGCAAAGGTTTAGCCAGCATCACCATACCAGGACCACCACCATAAGGCCGGTCATCCACGGTACGATGTCTATCTGTTGTGAAGTCACGGGGATTCCACAGAGATATAGCACACTTCTCCTGCTCAAAAGCACGACGGGTGACGCCGGATTTGGTCAGCGCAGCAAACATTTCAGGAAACAATGTAATGACATCAAACTGCATATCGCATGCCTTTCGATCTCATCAAACTATTTCTCATTACAGCACGCTTAATAATCCAAGCCCCAGTCAACGATAATTTTGGCGGCCTTCAGATCGACCTCTTTTACAAAGCTGTCTACGAAGGGGATCAAACGTTCCGATTTAGCCAAATCAGCCTCAGGGACGTCAGCTGCTGCAACCCGTAAAATAGGATGAGCACCGTTATCCATCAAGTCTCTAACCTGACCTAAGTCTTCACCTTGCAAGTTGTGCACTGATGCGCCGATCAGATCCACCCAGTAAAACTCTCCATCCGGTAAGGCTGGAAAATGACTACGGGGAATCTTAACAATTGTGCCTTTAAGCGCTTCCGCTGCATTTCTGTCGGCCACGCCCATTAGTCTCGCAACAACATCCTCGCCGTGAATCTTGGATTCCATGCGATCTACGTCGTGCAATTCAGGCCATATTTTTGCATTCTCCAGCCACCATGTTTTGGCGCTGAGCAACGCATCGGCATCATTGGAGTAAGGGTGCACTCTTACCCAACCATGAATGCCGTATGCTCCCGAGACGTAGCCCACCAGGACTAAATCTTCAGGAACATGCACTCCAACTGATATCACTTGCTAACAATCACGCAGCAATTAAGCTGCAGCTTTGCCAGATTGCGCTACCAGACGAGCAACTGCTGGTGACAATTGTGCACCAACGCCTTGCCAGTAAGCCAGACGATCTGCTGCAACACGTACTGTCTCAGCATTACCATTTGCGATCGGATTGTAAAAACCGATGCGCTCGATGAAACGACCATCACGACGATTGCGTGAATCTGTTGCAACGATATTGTAGAAAGGGCGCTTTTTTGCGCCACCACGAGCTAAACGAATAACGACCATAATATTTCCAAAAAATGTCTAAACGCGGAAAAAGCCGCAAATTATAGCCTGCTTCGAGACCAAACCGCAAGCACTATCCAAGATTCAGTCGTGTTTTACCGACGATGTCCGGGCGACTAACCCAGCCGAGATTTGAGAATAAGCCAGCAGGGGGCATCGTCTTGCTCTAGAATCACGTATTACTTTGCAGAACACCTATGAATACCATCCATAAAAACAAAACCATCACTACCCTGCTTGCCGCAACACTCGGAAGCGCGGGTCTGCACCGCTTCTATTTAAAAGGCAAGCAAGACATTTGGGGCTGGTTACACTTAGCAACACTACCATTGTCATGGCTGCTTGGTCATTTCTTTTTCGGCTCGCCACTACCTGTGACTGCAAGTCCATTTATCTTGTCATTTTTAATTGCTATGCTAGAAGCATTAGTACTTGGACTGACAGCCGATGAGAAATGGGATCAGCAATATAATGCGCAATCTGGGCAAACCAGTGAATCCTCATGGCCTTTAGCGCTGATTTTAGTATTAAGTCTTGGTGTGGGAGCTTTTGCATTAATCGCCACAATTGCACGCGCTTTTGACCTGTTATATACGGGTGGCTCTTTCGGCTGACATAAGAAACAATCTCAATAAAAAAGCAGCCTCAGCCGCTTTTTTATTTTTTGATCAGCACACTAATCAGAACTGATCTTCAGTCAATGCCAAAACACCGGCACTACCTTCTACAATAGAAGTACGCAATCCCTGAGCCGCAGACAATATGTGATCTGCGAAGAAACGTGCCGTAGCGATTTTAGCCTTATAAAAACTAGAATCACCCTCACCCGCCTGCAATTTATCCTGGGAGATCAATGCAGCCCTAGCCATTTGCCAGCCGCCAAGCACAATACCAGCCAGTTTCAAATATGGAACGCTACCGGCAAACACCGCTTTAATATCCGTTTTAAAATTCGCCGCGACAAAAGCAACTACCTCTTCCATAGCATCTGCACCCAATAACAGCTGGCGCTGGATTGCCTGCAAATCATCGGATTGCACTGCAGCTAATTCAGATGCTGTTTGACGCACCTGGGCAATCAGCGCCCTGGCCGTTGCGCCGCCGTCACGAGCAGTTTTGCGACCAACCAGATCGTTTGCCTGAATCGCCGTCGTACCTTCATAAATCGTCAGAATCTTGGCATCACGGTAGTGCTGAGCCGCCCCAGTTTCTTCAATAAAGCCCATTCCACCATGTACCTGAACACCTGTTGACGTAACATCCAGAGACATTTCAGTAGACCAGCCTTTGACAATAGGCACCAGATATTCGTAGCAAGTCTGATTTGCTTTACGCACAGACTCATCGACGTGGTGATGAGCTGCATCACTCGCAGCTGCGGCTACATAAGCAAGCGCACGGGCACCCTCAATCTGCGCACGCATCGACATAAGCATACGACGCACATCAGGATGATGAATAATAGTGACGGGGCCAGCAGAACCCGATAAATCACGCGACTGAACACGGTCTTTCGCATAGCCTACGGCTTTTTGATATGCGCGCTCAGCGATACCAATACCTTGCAGACCGACCCCGAAACGAGCTGCGTTCATCATGATGAACATGTATTCAAGGCCACGATTCTCTTCGCCAACTAACGTACCTATCGCACCACCGTTATCACCAAATTGCAGTACTGCCGTCGGACTCGCCTTGATACCCAATTTATGCTCAATCGAGACGCAGTGCGCATCATTGCGCGCACCCAGAGAGCCATCCGCATTTACCAGGAATTTAGGAACAATAAACAGAGAAATACCTTTGACGCCCTCGGGTGCGTCTGGTGTGCGAGCCAACACCAGGTGAACGATATTTTCAGCCATATCGTGCTCACCATAGGTAATGAAAATTTTCGTACCGAAAATTTTATAAGTACCGTCGCCCTGAGGAACTGCGCGTGAACGTACCATTGCCAGATCTGATCCCGCCTGCGGTTCAGTCAAATTCATCGTGCCAGTCCATTTACCGGCAATCAGATTTTCAAGATAAATCGCTTTTTGTTCATCACTGCCTGCCGTCAACAATGCCTCAATCGCACCATCACTTAATAAAGGGCACAAGGCAAAAGAAACGCTCGCCGAATTCAACATCTCGATACAGGGTGTAGCGACCAGCTTTGGCAAACCCTGACCGCCAAAATCAGCCGGATGCTGCACGCCCTGCCAACCTGCCTCGCCAAACATTTTGAACGCTTCTTTAAAACCTTTAGTCGTGAAGACCTCGCCGTCTTTCCAATAACTCGGCGCCTGGTCTCCTGGCCAATTTAAAGGGGCAACAACTTCGCCAGTAAATTTTGCATTTTCCTCTAATACAGCTTCAACAGTTTCCAGCGTCGCGTCTTCGCAACCTGGCAGGGCATTGACTTCGGCAAGACCCGCCAGCTCACTCATCACGAACAGCATGTCTTTCAGTGGCGCTACATAGCTCATATTTACTCCATGAAAAAGGACAGGATGATCAGGATCATGTCAGAACCAGAGAAAATACTCTGTCAGCTTCACGACAAACCTGCCTATCCTGTCCTGTTAATATTCCAAGACTGCTCACGACAAACCGTGTTTGCCGTGCTCACATTGAATTGATTAGCCTAACTCGGCAACCAATTGCGGTACGATTTCAAATAAATCACCAACGATACCGTAATCAGCCACAGAGAAAATTGGTGCTTCAGGATCTTTATTAATTGCCACAATGGTTTTTGAATCCTTCATACCTGCCAGATGCTGAATTGCGCCAGAGATACCGACAGCGATATACAACTGCGGAGCAACGATCTTGCCGGTTTGACCAACTTGCCAGTCATTTGGCACAAAGCCAGCATCAACTGCCGCACGCGACGCGCCCATCGCAGCTCCAAGGCGGTCAGCCAGAGGTTCCAAGACTTTAAATGCATCACCAGAACCCATACCACGACCACCAGAAACGATCACTTTCGCCGCAGTCAGTTCAGGGCGATCTGATTTAGCGACTTCACGGGAAACGAACGCAGATTTACCTGAATCAGCAACAGCAGCAATGCTATCAATCGCAGCAGATCCACCGGTACCAGCAGCATCAAAACCCGTACTACGCACAGTGATCACTTTCACCGAATCGGCAGACTGTACGGTTGCGATTGCATTACCTGCATAAATTGGACGCTCGAACGTATCAGGCGAATCTACTTTAGTAATTTCAGAAATTTGTGACACATCAAGTTTAGCCGCAACGCGTGGCAAAATGTTTTTGCCGTAAGCGGTAGCAGGCGCCAGAATGTGGCTATAAGCGGAAGCAATTGCCAGCGCTTGCTCAGCAACATTTTCAGCTAAGCCATCAGCGAAATAAGGTGCATCTGCGTGCAACACTTTGCTGACACCAGCAATCTGAGACGCCGCCTGTGCAGCAGCAGCAGCATTATGACCTGCGACGAGGATATGAACGTCACCACCACATTGAATAGCAGCAGTAACTGTGTTTAATGTACTTCCCTTCAAGGAAGCATTGTCGTGTTCAGCGATGACAAGTGTAGTCATGATGTTTTCCACATTGATTGAACCAGATCATCTGGCACAAAGATTATTCTTAAGGACTAAGGACAAATGAATTAGCTGATAACTTTAGCTTCGTTCTTTAGCTTGGCAACCAGAGTCGCAACGTCAGGCACTTTGATACCAGCAGAGCGTTTTGCTGGCTCAACGACTTTTAAAGTCTTCACACGTGAGGTCACATCTACGCCCAGATCCACTGGCTTTACATTGTCCAATTGCTTCTTCTTGGCCTTCATGATGTTTGGCAAAGTGACGTAGCGCGGCTCATTCAGACGCAAATCTGTTGTGATAATCGCTGGCAAAGTCAACGATAAAGTTTCCAGCCCACCGTCAACTTCGCGCGTCACGGTCGCTTTGCCGTCAGCAACGACAACCTTGGATGCAAAAGTCGCTTGCGGCCAACCCAACAAGGCTGCCAGCATCTGACCTGTCTGATTGCAGTCATCATCAATTGCCTGCTTGCCCAGGATAATTAGCTGAGGCTGCTCTTTGTCAGCCAGTGCTTTCAACAGTTTAGCCACTGCCAAGGGCTGCAATTCGGCGTCGCTCTCAACTAAAATACCGCGGTCTGCGCCGATCGCCATCGCTGTACGCAAAGTCTCCTGGCATTGCGCGACACCACAAGATACTGCGACAACTTCAGTCACAACGCCTGCTTCTTTCAAGCGCATTGCTTCCTCTACGGCGATTTCGTCGAAAGGATTCATCGACATTTTGACGTTGGCGATATCCACGCCAGTGCCATCGGATTTGACGCGTACTTTGACGTTGTAGTCGACTACACGTTTGACTGGTACCAGGACTTTCATAGTTCTGCCTTTACTGAGCTAATTTTTGAACAGAGATGGTGAAACGGATTAATTCTGATGAAACGAATGTTGCGAGTGCAGCAAATTGACGTATACGTAAACTTCATCAATTATAAGACTAAAATGATCTAAGCCACACAATTTAGCACGATCGTTCTTTTCAATCCAGAACCACAGTAGAGCGGAACCCCTAAACGAAGGGCTTTCCACAACAAACGACTACATGGATCATGCATAAAAAAAGCTCACTTATCGTGAGCTTTTTTATACTAAGAATTGGCAAACTATTGCTGACATGCTGTCACGCTATTATTTACGCTTAATAAAATATTCGTACTCTTTGCTGTTTTCCAAATGAGAAAGTAGTTCATTGCCAGTTTGCTTGGAGAATGCTTTGAAATCTCTCACTGAACCCGGATCAGTTGCAATGACGTGCAATACCTCACCAGTAATCATATCTGCCAGAGCTTTTTTGGTCTTCAAAATTGGAAGCGGACAATTCAATCCACGAGCATCCAGTTCTTTATTGTATTGCATGATTTTTTCCAGTAGCGGGAATAAACAATTTGAACAGCAAAATACTTACTAAAACATTTGCACCAATTCTACCGGAAATTTAATCAAGATGGTGCAACGCAACAACGAGACCCCAGATTCCACATTGATTAACAATTGTTTGCACAATTTTAGTGAGTATCTGTTGTTAGCTGATCACTCAAGAACTTGCCCAATCAGCAAATACGGGATCCAGACCTTGAGTACGCATCCAATCTGCCATCGCATAACCAGTTCCGGCACGCCAGGGACGTAATTTTTCCGGGCTGACAAGACGATACTCTAATAATTCGGTGGACAATTGAATACTGCCCGAAGCTTTTACATGGTAGGCGATAATGACTTCGTTTTTTTTGATGAACTCATATACGCCGATGAGACTCACCTGATCGGCGTCGAGATTAGTCTCTTCTTTCAGCTCGCGTGCAATCCCCTCTTCCGGCGTCTCACCACGCTCCATAAAACCAGTAATCAGGGCGAAAGTTTTTTCTGGCCAGGCAGCATTTCTTGCAAGCAAAATATGGCCCTCAACTTCGACCAGCGCGGCCAATACCGGAAGTGGATTGTCCCAATGTGTCCAATGACCTTCCGGACACGCCAGTCTAAGTCGGGAGGCTTCTTGCTCATCTGCGCGGTACGCCAGTGACGCGGCACATACGGGACAAAATTTTAGTTCCATTATTGGGGTTCGTTTAACGACCAGTGCGAGGAATTTGCGGCTGCTTAGGATGAAAGCGCGCCATAGAATATGCGTCTACAAATACGCCGTTGCGCAGCGAGTGCGCACGCATCGTGCCCTCGATCTCAAAGCCAAACTTATTATACAAATGAACTGCCGCCGCATTATCACAATACACCGTCAATTCAATACGCAATACGTTGAGCCAGTTATCTGAGAGACTTAATATCTCGGCAAGTAAAGCAGTGCCAACACCGCGCCCGGTGAACGAATCCGCGACAGCCATGCCCAGACCTGCCACATGACGACGGCGTGATTTCTTTTCGAGATGCAAACCTGCCGTGCCCACTACAACACCGTCATACACTGCAATTAGCAAAGTGTCGTCGGGATTAAATTGCTTTAATCGTTCCTGCCACATTTCCACCGTCGGGTGCGGCAATTGCAAGGTACTTGTAAACGCATTGGTACTTGCATACACCCGTTGGATCTGGGCAGCATCTGCTGGTTCGGCACGGCGTATAAAGATCATAGGCGCTCTTTAATCCAGTTAGGTACATCAGCCAGCGCTTTTAACAGACCGCTAGCATCAGTACCGCCGGCCTGAGCAATATCAGGGCGACCGCCGCCTTTACCACCAACCTGTTGCGCTACGAAATTGACCAGCTCACCTGCCTTAAGTTTAGAGGTTGAATCCTCAGTCACACCAGCAACCAAACTGACCTTGCCATCGTTCACAGCAGCTAAAACAATTGCGGCTGTTTTCATCTTGTCTTTCAGCTTGATCATGGTTTCGCGCAGAGCTGTCGCATCCGCCCCCTCCATGACCGCAGCCAACACTTTGACGCCGTTGACGTCTAAGGCTTGTTCCAGCAAAGCATCACCCTGATTCGCTGCCAGCTTGGATTTCAATAGCGTTAATTCTTTTTCAAGAGACTTAACGTGATCTTGCCATTGTGATATGCGCTGTGTCAATTTCTCCGGTTGCGTTTTTAATGCACCGGCGATGTCATTGACACGTTGATTTAAGGTTTGCACCAGATCCAGCGCAACTTCACCAGTCACAGCCTCAACACGGCGAATCCCTGCGGCAACACCGCCTTCAGACACTATTTTAAACAATCCGATGTCGCCTGTACGCGACACATGGGTACCGCCGCACAGCTCACGCGACGTACCGATGTCCAGTACACGCACTTCGTCACCATACTTTTCGCCGAACAACGCCATTGCACCATGCTTGATCGCATCGTCATACGACATCACCTGCGCCTGCGCAGCGGCGTTAGACAAAATTTCACGATTAACAATAGTTTCAACCTGCAAAATTTCGGCATCGGTCATCGGCGCGTTGTGGCTGAAATCGAAACGGGTCTTTTCAGCATCAACCAGTGAACCTTTTTGCGAGACATGAGCACCCAGCACTTCACGCAACGCCTTGTGCATCAAATGCGTTGCAGAGTGATTACGCACAGTTTGAGCGCGTACTGAGGTAGCTACTTGCGCATGCAAACTTTGACCGACCTCTAAAGTACCTGCGGTCAGAGTGCCGTGATGGCCAAAAACATCCGCCTGAATTTTTTGCGTATCAGCGACTTCAAATTCGGCACCGCTAGTCGATTTCAACACACCAGAGTCACCGCACTGACCGCCAGATTCAGCATAAAAAGGTGTTACGTCTAGTACCACGATACCGGCCTGCCCAGCTCCTAATTTGGACACAGCGCTGCCATCGACATATAAGGCAATGACTTTACTGTCGTTACTCAATTGCTCGTAACCGACAAATGTCGTTTTGTCGCCGCTATATTCGATCGCTGCGGCCATTTTGAATTTGCCTGCGGCACGAGCGGTTTGCTTTTGATGCGCCATGGCAGCATCGAAACCTGCCTCATCCAGAACCACATTGCGCTCGCGGCAGATATCTGCAGTCAAGTCCAGCGGGAAGCCGTAAGTGTCGTACAGCGTAAATGCGGTTGCGCCGTCCAGATTTTTACTATCTTTGGCCAGAGCTGCTTCCAGAATCTTCATACCATGTTCCAGCGTTTCGCCAAAACGTTCTTCTTCCTGTTTCAAGACCTGAGCAACGCGCTCGCCAGCCTCTGCCAACTCAGGATAAGCAACACCCATTTCTTTCACGAGATCCGCCACCAATTTGTAGAAAAACGGTTGTGGCTGACCCAGCTTGTGTCCATGGCGCAATGCACGGCGCGTGATACGACGCAAGACATAACCGCGTCCTTCGTTACCAGGAATAATGCCGTCAACAATCAGAAAACCTGCGCAGCGGATGTGATCGGCAATTACTTTTAAGGAATTGTGGTTCAGATCTGTACAACCGGTTTCACGCGCTGCCGCCTTGATCAGATGCTGAAAGGTATCGATCTCGTAGTTGGAATGCACATGCTGCAACACCGCAGCAATACGCTCCAGTCCCATACCGGTATCGACGCACGGCTTTGGTAAAGGATGCAAAACGCCTTGCTCATCCTTGTTAAATTGCATGAACACCAGATTCCAGATTTCGATAAAACGATCACCGTTTTCATCAGGTGAGCCTGGAGGGCCACCCCAGATATCCGCACCATGATCATAGAAAATTTCAGAACACGGACCACATGGACCTGTGTCTGCCATCTGCCAAAAATTGTCTGATGCGTAACGAGCGCCTTTGTTGTCGCCGATGCGGATGATGCGTTCAGGCGGCACGCCAATCTCGTTTTTCCAGATATCGTAGGCTTCGTCATCTTCCTGATACACCGTCACTGTCAGCTTGTCTTTTGGCAGGCCATAGACGACGGTCAGTAATTCCCACGCATAGTTGATCGCGTCACGTTTAAAATAATCGCCAAACGAGAAGTTGCCCAGCATTTCAAAAAATGTATGGTGGCGCGCTGTATAGCCGACGTTTTCCAGATCATTATGCTTGCCACCGGCACGTACGCTGCGTTGCGCTGTTGTCGCGCGGGTGTAATTGCGCTTGTCCTGACCAAGGAAGACATCCTTAAATTGCACCATACCGGAGTTGGTAAACAACAAAGTCGGATCATTACCAGGGATCAGGCTGGACGAACGGACTCGTGTATGGCCTTTGGATTCGAAAAAGCTGAGGAATTTATCGCGGATTTCAGACGAGTTCATAGTAATTTTCAGGGCAGATTGATGCGGTTTTAAAGTTTAGCTCTTGATTATACGTGATAACTTCGCGCATTTTCTCGTCAAAACTCATTTCGACCAGGCAAGTTTCAGAGGCTCTTGACATGCCAACTGAGAATAATATTCTCAGCACCACCGATAAAACAAAACCCGTCTGGCATCGAATACCAGACGGGTTATACAGAAAATACTACAGTAAAACGTTTTTCTTATTGTGCGGGAGTACTTGCGGTACGTGCATTGTGTTTTTTCGCGTAGATTTTTTTACTTGCGCGATTTTCTTCATGCTCCAGTTTCGCACGTTCTTTTTTCGTTACTTTGCCATCTGCTTTAGCGGCTTCCTTATCCGTTTCGATTTTTGCTTCACGCTTTTCAAGGTTCGCTGTTTCTTGTGCAGTCAAAGCACCACTATTCACACCATTAGCGATACGTTTTTGTTGGTTCTCTTGACGCTTGTCGATGTTAGGCGTGTTTGTGTTTTGAGCAAACACAGGGATAGCAAACAAAGTTGCAACGAGTACGGAAACGAGTTTAACTGATTTCATGATAGTGCCTTTCTGCGTTGTAAAAGTGGAGCGCTTCTTAATTAATCTGAGTCATTTTTTGTATCACTCATGAGCCTATAACGAGGTCGAATACAAGCCTGATGACATGAAAACTGTAAGCCATGTAATGAATCGTAACCATCAGCTCAGGCGATAATTCCAACAATACTCTAGGTAATAAAGTCGTGAGAAATCAAGTCAATCCTGTCGGTACAAAACGCATCCACACCCCACCCTACAATTTCGCGCGCCCGCTCTGGTGCATTTACCGTATAACAAAATACGCCATAACCCGCAGCCTTGATTTGCGCAGTAAGCCCAGCAGTCAAATGACGGTGATTTGTATGCAAAGCGATCGCTGAAAGAGTTTGTAGTCGCTGTTGCCAGTCGCTCTGAATCTGATCAGTCAGATATCCGCGAGGGATCTCTGGAGCGGATTCTCTGGCACTCATCAGAGCATCAAATGAGAAAGATGAAAATAAAACTTGTGCCCCCGCTTGCATTTGCCGGGTCATCTGCGCAACCACCCTACCCGTTTCCGTCTCAAAACCTGGCACGGGTTTAATTTCTACATTCATCCAGATACCGTGCTCCAGGCAGAATGCTAATACTTGCTGATAGCTTGGGACGAGCGTCCCTGCAAAATCATTTGAAAACCAGCTACCAGCATCCATCCGCAATAAGTCATGTGCCGTCGTGCTCGCAACGCCGCTCTCGCCACGGACAGTTCTGCCAAATAAAGGATCATGCATCAGCACAGGTATGCCATCCTTTGATAACATGACATCGAATTCAACCGCACGGAAGCCATGCCTGAAACCACACTGCATCGCAGCAAGGGTATTTTCCGGAGCCAGAGTGCCGCCGCCCCGATGAGCGACAACTTTAGGATAAGGCCACATCATTGCTCTCCATGTTGACTCTCCGATTTGCACAAAAAGAAAACGTACAGGATATATGCAGACCACAGAAAAAAACAAGACCTCACTCGGACATATCCGGGTCCTCGATCTGACACGTGTACTTGCCGGTCCATGGTGCGCACAAAATCTCGCAGATCTCGGTGCAGAAGTAATTAAAGTTGAAAAGCCCGTGTCTGGCGACGATACCCGCACCTGGGGTCCGCCGTATTTGCGAGACGCAGAGGGCTACAACACGACTGAAGCAGCCTACTATCTTGCCGCCAACCGCGGCAAACAAGCAATCACCATCGATATAGCCACAGCAGAAGGTCAGCAAATTATTCGAGAACTTGCACAGCAATCCGATGTGGTTCTTGAGAATTATAAAGTTGGCCAGCTTAAAAAATACGGACTGGACTATGACAGTCTAAAGTTATTAAAACCAAACCTAGTGTATTGCTCGATCACCGGTTTTGGACAGACAGGCCCATACTCTCATCGTGCGGGTTACGACTTTATTGTGCAAGGCATGGGTGGCTTTATGTCGTTGACTGGTGAGCGCGATGACCTGCCCGGCGGAGGTCCGCAAAAAGCAGGTGTTGCCATCGCCGATCTGATGACAGGAATGTATTCAACCATCGCCGTAATGGCAGCGCTGACCCATCGTGACCGCACTGGCGAGGGCCAATATATAGACATGGCATTGCTTGATGTACAGGTCGCGATGCTGGCTAATATGAACACGAATTATCTTGCCAGTGGTAAAGCGCCAAAACGCTGGGGCAATGCCCATCCCAACATTGTGCCTTACCAGACCTTTGCAAGCTCTGATGGTCATATCATTGTCGCGGCAGGTAACGACGGCCAATATCGCAAATTTGTTCAGGCAGGTGGTCGTCAGGATCTGGCCGATGATGTACGTTTTATCAGTAATCCACTGCGCGTGCAGCACCGCGACATTTTAGTTCCGCTGCTGGCAGACATGGTGCAGCAAAAAACAAAGCAAGAGTGGATCGATGTGCTGGAGGCAGCAGGCGTACCTTGCGGCCCGATCAACTCGCTTGATGAAGTTTTCGAGAATCCTCAAGTTATCGCACGGCAGATGCAGATGGATTTACCGCATCCAAGTGCCGGCAAGGTAAAACTTGTTGGCAGTCCGATGAAGATGTCAGTCACGCCAGCGGTATATCCGCTGGCGCCGCCCCTGCTTGGACAGCATACCGATCAGGTGTTACAAGACTTACTCCATTATGACGATGAAAAAATTGCCGGACTAAGACAGAGCGGCGTCATTGGTATTAAGCCGCTATAACGTAATACAAAATTAAGGAATTAACGATTATTTACCTTGCCTCGCAAACCAAGGTCAACAACCGGGCGCCACGCTGCGTTAAGGACATATCATCAACGTTGCGGAGTCTGTCATGCGTAAAGTAGCGATCCTCATTTCTGTCCTGGTCGCGAGCCAATTAACGGCTTGCGCCACGCGGGGTTATCAGGGATACCAGAATTCTTCCAGTTCCCCATATCCGTCAAACTACCAGACACCGTATCCGGCACAGAACCCAGCGTATCCTAATCAATATCAGCAGCCAGCCTACCCTCAATATCCGCAAGGATATCAGGCACCCGCCCCTGCTTATGTCGAAGTCGCTACCATTGTCGGCATGCGTGAAGTCGGGCAAGCCAGTCATAATCAAGGCGGTGCTGGCGCTCTGGTCGGCGCTGTATTAGGTGGTGTGATCGGTCATCAGGTCGGCAAAGGCGATGGCCGCAATCTGGCGACACTCGGCGGCGCAATAGCTGGTGGCATCGTCGGCAACGAAGTCGAACGAAACAATGCTCCGCAAAAAATAAAAACCGAAATGACCTTGCGCATGCCAAACGGAGAGCAAAGAACGGTGCTAATTGAACCAGGCTCCTACTACCGGATTGGTGACCGCATCAAGGTCATTTATCAAAATGGCCAGCTGAACATTGTTCAATAATTTTTACTAAACGACTAATGATAAAAAGGCTGAACCACCTTCGTGATTCAGCCTTTTACTTTAATACGATAACGCTTTGATTTATTGCGCTAACTGCTTGTTCTGTGCGTCAAGCCAGACTTTCAGCGGTGCGAAATAATCGAGAATCGCCGAGGCATCCATCTTATCTTCACCAGACACCGCCTTTAGCGCCTCATTCCATGGTCGACTTGCTCCCATCGCCAGCATTGCCTGATATTTCGCACCAGCCTTTTTATCCTCAAAAATAGAGCAGCGATTCAGTGGGCCAATATAACCTGCTTCTTTACACAGGCCACGATGGAACTGGAATTGCAAGATATGTGCGATGAAATAACGTGCATAAGGCGTATCGGCTGGGACATGGTATTTAGCACCGGCATCAAATCCATTCACCTCCATCGGTGCAGGACGTTTGATCCCCTGATATTTTTCACGTAGTTCCCACCAGACTTTATCGTAATCCTTCGGTGCGACTTTGCCGGAATATACCTTCCAGCGCCATTGATCCACCAGATAGCCAAACGGTAAGAACGCCACTTTTTCTAATGCACGACTCAGCAAGACACCGATATCCTGCGATGCATCGGGGACTTCACTGAGTAAGCCGATTTTTTTCAAATACTCTGGCGTCACGGATAAAGCTACAGTGTCGCCAATCGCCTCATGGAAGCCGTCATTCGCACCGCCTTTAAATAAATGCGGTTGCTTGCGATACCCGAGGTCGTAGTAAATATGTCCCAACTCATGATGAATTGTGATGAAGTCCTCTGTTGTCTGATTAATACACATCTTGATTCGGACATCGGTCAGATTATCCAGATCCCAGGCTGACGCGTGGCAGACCACTTCACGGTCACGCGGTTTCGTCAGCATGGATCGCTGCCAAAACGACTCAGGCAATTTCTCCATTCCCAGTGAGGTGTAAAAGCCTTCTGCATATTGCGCCATCGCCTTGGCACCGATATTTCTTTGTTTCAATACCGCGCCGACATCCAAGGACGCAGCCTGCTCTTGCGGCTTCACAGTCGGGTATAAATTTTCCCAGGATTGACTCCACATATTCCCGAACAAATGCGCGGGAATCGGGCCCGTCAATGGTACGACATCAGGACCATAGGTCTGACGTAATTTCAAACGCACATACTGGTGCAATGAATCGTATAAAGGCTTCACTTGCTGCCACAAGCGCTCTGTATCTGCCTCAAACGCATCCGACGACATATCGTACTGAGAGCGCCACAAAGCGCCGGTATCAGCGAAGCCCATTTCACGTGCGCCCTTATTGGATACCGCAACGTAATTCACATAGCTGTCTTTATATTTGCTGGCCTGCTGATGCCAGCCCATCCACACATCTTTTAGTACGGCAGGATCATGGCTCTGTGCCATGATTTCTTCCATCTGTCCCAGATCCAGGCAGGTACTCGCATCGGCAGGATTCTTACAATATTTTGCCTTGCCATATTCCCCGGCGAGTGAAGTGGATAAACGGGTATAGGCCTCACGATCCGCTGCATCTTTAAAACTCAGATTCAATTGCAGCAGCTTTAGCTTGCGCTTACTGTCTGCGGATAAAGGCAATGCGTTATAACGGCGTGCCTGGATCGCAATCTCACTACCCACCGTCAATGCCTGCTCACTCGCCTGTGCCGACATCGCCTCAGTATCATCGGTAATATGCGTCTCGTACACCCACGCTGCGCGCTGCGCAATCACGGACAACTGCTGCAAGCGCACTTCAGCATCACGCAAAAAACGCTCCGCTTCCGCCACCGTAGGTGCAGATGCTGTGGATGCCGCCTTTTTCACAGGAGGGGTCGTTTGTGCGAAACTACTCACTGGATAAGCAAGTGCCAGCGACATCGTCATCAGTGCGGGAATTCGTGGTGAAATCAGGTGTTGGAAGTAACGCATAAAAATCCTTTTTCGGGCTCTTCGCCATGGATAATGGCGAGACCAGATGATCAATTTAAGAGGATGGTGTTGAATTAAACCCTGATTTTTTATCTAACTCAGCGATGTGCGCTGGTTCACCGAAAACCTACATCCATCCATCATTTCGATGAAATGGGTCGGGTTAGCGAAAAATCTGGATTTAAATTTAAAGGCCGCCCAATATATCAGCAATCTATTTGACTTGTTACACTGTGTTGCGTTTATACAATGGCATTATTTTCACGATGAAACGATGACCATTGGCGACATAAATACCGGCGTTCATCGCTTTCACCTGGCGACTAACAGCAGATTGAGAGATCATTCCGATCAGGCTAAAACGTTCAACACGAGAGCGGACAATTCCAGATGTACTGGATCACTTAATGAAACTTAACCTCATCACTGACCACTGACTCACTATGTTTCCATTGCTTTTCCCGCGCGGTGATCAAAAAGTTATTCTCATTCGCACAATACTAGCGCTGACCGGGTTTAATACGCTGATCGCCCTGTATCTGACATTTATTCGAGAGGGTGGAGGAACATTTCAACTCAACTGGGTGTTTTCGATGCTAATTGGTACAAGCATCACACTGTTAGTCGATGGCAGTCGCTGGCTAATATGGCGACGCAACAAACCACATCCCATTGGTTTTATCATGATCTGCATCGTCGCTGCACCGATTGGTTATTACTTCGGGCATTTTCTTGGCATGCTGGTATTTGGATTTCCAACCTCCGAATTGACTAATCTCAGTGAACGCGGTGATCGTGCGATGGTCATCATGTGTATTTTTTTGAGCGTGATTTCGGGTTTCTTTTTCTGGAACCAAAGCAAGCTCGCAGACTTAAAAGCTGAGGCCGAGAAAGAAAAAGCCCGCAACGCGGCCATAGAACGTCAGGCGATGCAGGCACAGCTACAGCTTCTGCAAGCGCAGATTGAGCCGCATATGCTGTTCAATACACTAGCGAATTTGCAAGGTCTGATCGCGATTGACCCGCATCGGGCGCAATACATGCTAGAGCAATTAATTCTGTATCTGCGTGCCAGTCTCAATTCCTCGCGCACCGATAAGACCACGCTAAAACAAGAATTTGGATTGATGAATGCCTACCTTGAGCTACTCGCAATCCGTATGGGCAAGCGCCTGAGTTACAGCACTCACCTACCGCCAGAATTACAAGAAATAGAAATCGCTCCCATGCTACTGCAACCACTCGTTGAAAACGCGATCAAGCATGGCGTAGAACCCAAAATGGAAGGTGGCACTATCCAGGTTACGGCATCAATGGAAGGAAAGGTCTTACACGTCAAAGTCAGCGATACCGGTATGGGACTACCTTTTGATTATCACGAAGCACCGCCAGCCAATGACAGCGCCAGCCATGTTGGCAATGCCAATGTGCGTGAACGGTTGCTTGCGCTCTATGGCAAAGACGCCCGACTCAACCTGAGCGCCAATCAGCCTGAAGGCGTGGTGGCGCACCTGATAATTCCCATGAATTAGAGTAAAAATTACAGCACGAATAATCCAACGAACTGACCAATTCAAATCACGACCATGACACAACTACGCGCCCTCGTCGCTGAAGACGAACCGATTCTGTCCCTGACACTACTCAAGCATTTAGAAAAATTATGGCCCGACCTGCAGATTTGCAGCGTCGTCGATAACGGTGTATTCGCAGTCCAGGAAGCCCTCGCCCAGTTACCGGACATTTTGTTTCTGGATATTAAAATGCCAGGCAAGACAGGGCTCGAAGTCGCACAAGAATTAGTCGAAGAATGGCCCGACAGCAAACCATTCCCGCTGATTGTCTATGTCACCGCATATGACGAATTTGCTGTCGATGCGTTTGAACATGCCGCCTCAGATTACGTACTAAAACCAGTCAGCGAAGACAGGCTGAGCAAAACGGTTAAGCGCCTGCAAACCCGTCTCGACAACGGCCAAGAACGATCCGGCGAACTGGAACGGGTAGTGGCGCAACTACGCAATCTGATGCCGGGCATCGGCAATCCCGCGAACTCCGGCGGCATCGTAAGCATGCACCATGCTAGTAACAATTCAAACAACAGCATCGAAAAACTCAGCTTAATACGTGCAGCCATCGGCAACCAGATTCGTATGATCCCGATTGGCGACGTCTTATATTTTGAAGCGACAGACAAATACATCAATGTCGTTACTGCCGAACATTCCTCGCTAATACGCGTGAGCTTGCGCGAGCTCTTACCGCAGCTGGACGGCAACCAGTTTTGGCAAATCCATCGCAGCACGGTCGTCAATACACACTACATTCATACCGCCATCAAAGATGAGACCGGCAAACTGACACTCAAACTGCGTGGCAGTGATGATAAGCTTCAGGTTAGCCGTGTGTACGCACATCTCTTCAAGCAAATGTAAAATCAAGATCGCTTTATGACTACCCAATCCACAGAACTGCAATGGCAATGTGCCAGTCTCGATGCCATGACGGCCACTCAACTCTACGATGTGTTTGCCGCTCGCAGCGAAGTATTTGTAGTCGAACAAAACTGCGTTTTTCTCGACATGGACGGCGTGGATAAAATCTGTCTGCATCTGACAGGCTGGGGTAAGTGGGACGGCAAAGAAGCAGTCGCCGCCTATCTGCGTATTGTTCCGCCGGGTGTTACTTTTACCGAAGCATCGCTAGGACGTGTCATCACGACCAAAAATTTTCGCGGCAGCGGTGCAGGTAAAGAACTGATCACACAAGGGCTGCTCCATCTGGAAAAACACTATCCGCAACAGCCAGTACGTATCGGTGCACAAGCCTATCTGGAAAAATTTTATGGCAGTTTCGGCTTTGTCACCGTATCGGAAATGTATCTCGAAGATGATATTCCGCACGTGGAAATGCTGCGTCCAGCGAGCAGTGTGTAGTCAGACTATTTGATTAAATCACACAACCGGAATCATTCAATCAGCTTGCCTATCAGTCCACATCATCTCATCAGCTCTGCCAGATGCTCCCGCTCACTAAGCTGATTGAAATCTATTTGAACCTCACCCTTTTCTCTTGTACAATCCGGCATGCTGTCAATTAAAAAAACAGCATAGCCGGGCGTAAAGGGACGCCATCCCGCACAAGAGGCTCTCACCCTTATTTACTCCTTCCGTTTCTGGATGTGATTGACCAATTCGTATGGCGCAGCGGGCAGCCGATACACGAAAAGGAACAAGCACATGCAAACACTTCCCAGCAATTTTTCAAATGCTCTCCAGAGCAATCTAGGCCCCCTATCGATCTCAGGCATCATGGGAGAACCATCATGAAGCAAGCGACCGACGAACTCAAAACCCGCGCCCGTATTTTGCTCAATGCCCTGGAGAAGCAAACCCCGGCAGCATTACTCAAAGTCCAGCAACTCTCTAAGCGCGCCCGCCGTCCTCAGCCCGACACATACAGTCTGCAACTCTGCCTGAATCTGGTCTCAATCGAGGTTGGATTTCGTAGCTGGGATCACGCACGCACCGTACTGCAAGGCGAGGCAAAAATTGGCGACGACATGGGGCAATTCTGGTATGACGATAAAGCCTGCAGTGTCTTTATGAACGCCTGGTTTGTGGAATACGACGTCGCGCTAGCCTTTGTCCAGGCACGCACAGATCGTTTTTTGCTGCCCTATGGTACGCAGTTTGTCGTGGTCGAACCACCCTATCTGGCAGTGATTGGACTGGAGGTCGATACGCCGCGCTGGCGTACGGCAGGCTATGATCTGATGGCCAGTTACGGCAGCACTGACTGGCAAGTTTTTGTCACTCAGCGACTTCTGGCAACACGTGGCAACCTGCATCAACCTATGCAACAACCTCCGCAACAACTGCCACATTAGTTGCAGCCTTATTGGCTAACTTAGTAGCGATGTCAGTTGCAACATAAAGCTCAACACTAATGCTTACCGTCGTCACAGTATCTTGCATGACGGTAGGCATTTCCTGTTTTACAGATTACTACACAAGGGCAAAGATAATGCCTGTAAGACCTCACCTTTATCCGATTGCACAAACGCGGCAACCGCCAGATTCTTGCGTACCGCATTGGCCGGAATACTGATCTGTCGCGCCACGTTAGCAATGTTATTCATCATGCGAACCGGCTCGCCCCACTCGCGCACCACATAATCATGTTGCAAGCTCACACCACGGTTCTCGCCTGCCTGCACATTCGACACCAGATTATTTTCAAGCAAAGCAAAATACAATTTACCCGGATGCTCAGTCTTGCTGTCGATATGCACCGACAATTGCTGACCATGTAACTCGTCCAGACTAATGCGGATATCAGCACGCGCTGGCACCTGATTAATGCGCTTGACTGTCTCCTTCACATCCCCGCGCCAGTTGCGTAACTCATGCCCGGCAACGAACACCTCAGGCGTGTACACACTGTGTGATGAGGCTAGTTCTGCCAGCCAGCGCTGGCGTTGCGTGAAGGCGGGTTTAGCGAATACATCTTTCCAGCCAATGTAATCCCAGTAGTCGACATGCAAGGACAGCGGCAATAATTGATCAGTGGTCAAGCCTGTGGTTTGGTTGAGCTTGCTGACGAACTTATCTGCGGGCGGACAACTGTCGCACCCTTCCGAGGTGTATAGCTCCAGCAAGGCTATCGTATGCAGCGGGCTGCTCTTAGTGCATACGGGTGTACTTGCTGCGGTGGCGGTGTTCGCCACCAAGACTAGTATCAGTATTGACGTTAGACAAAACATCCGGCGGGCAATATTGTGCTGCATAGAACCTCCTCTGCGACATTGGCGATGGCGACGCAGTACGAACCGCATCCAGTTCATCATAGTCGCAGAAGAGCCCGGTTTCCTTACAACATAGTCATGCGATACCGCGCAAGATCAGTCGCGACTGCAAAGACTCCGGCAATATCGCCGACAATGCCGCCGTGATACGTGCCACATGCTTGCTCCACCACACACCCGCCGCAATCAGCGCAAAGCCCAGCAGAGTCAGCAAAGCCACAAATACAAAACTGTCTTTGAACAAATGCCAGGATAAATCCCCCAGCACCATCGCCAAACCAATCCCGCCAAACACCGCAAATACCCGGCGTGCCAGAATCGCCCCGATAAAAATCAGACCAGCATTAATCGCCAGATAAATCAGCTTACCCGACAGCGCGCCATTTCCCATCGACGACAACGCGCCCCAGAACGTCAGCAAGCCAAACAGATACAGCCAGAACGCATAATCAACCCCGCGACGCGAGCGCAAATCCACAATCAGCGCCAACATCAGCATCCCCAGACCAAACACCAGCGAAATCTGCTGACGCACATGCCAGTTACCGATCAACATGCCAGCATCATCCTGCATCAGGATCGCAGGCACCACATCCATGCCCATATAAAACAAGGTCACCGATACCGGCATCACCAAAAAGCTATATTGAAAGCGCCACAGCATCAGCGCGCCCGCCAGCAAGGTCGCCAGCTCCATCGTCAGCCAGTGCCAGTCTATCCAGCGATGAAAATCCCGATAATGCTCTGTCGTAGCGCTGTCAGCCCACCAGCCCAGCACATGCTGGAGCGCGAATATCGCCAGCGGTACCAGCGCAATCGCCAGCGTCGCAAATATCCCCGCCGGCACGCCCAGGCCGCGCTTATCCAGCCAGGTCGCCAGTGCAACAGCAAACAACAGATACACCAGACTCATATCGAGCAGTACCGACATGCCCCAACGCTCCACCGCCAGCGTACTGAATAACGAGCACGCCGCAATCGCCAGCATCCCGCCCAGGTAATACAGCACCGTCGTACCGCTAAATCGTGTCGGCGCCTGGCGACCGATCATGCCGCTATGCCCTTTGTACCCAGCTTTGCGCGCCCGCGCTTCCAAAAACTGCAACAATGGATCTACCTGTCCGTAGTGCAACAAGCCCAAATCTGCCGCCTCCATCAAAGCGTCTCGCTTACATAATTTGCTCATTCTGTGTCCCTCCGACCTCATCATTTTTTTACTGCAGAGCTTATTAAAATACTTTTTGTCCGCGCGTTGGAAAGTACTCAGGAAGTATCGCAAGCCGATACTTCAGGTCGAAAATATTGACCTTAAAATAAGAAAAATCTGTGCAGCTGTTTCTACAGATCACGTTTTGCCGGGATATTTGCGGCGATTTTTACCTCGATGTTTGCCACACCACCAGATATTTCCTGCCATAACTAAGACCAAAGCTACAGCAAGCCACAGCAAACTAACGCCAAGATGACCCCAGACACACCATGCGCCGCTGGCACAACAGCTAAGCCGCTCAGCCACCCACCAGCACACCCCAACAACCACAATCCCAGATTTATGCAGCTCTGCACTACGGGATCGTAGTGCCCTGCGGTAAAATGCTTGTCATCACATTATTTATTGGAATGACTGGCACCATGAGCAACGACGCAAACACTAAAAAAACCGATACCAAATCTGACGCATCCGCCAACACCCCTGCCCCAGTATCGAATTTCCTGCGTGGCATCATCGATCACGACCTCGCCGCCGGTACTTACACCCGCGACGGTCTGCCCAACGTCATCACCCGCTTCCCGCCAGAACCCAACGGCTACCTGCACATCGGTCATGCAAAATCCATCTGCCTGAACTTTGGACTGGCACGCGATTACGCTGGCCGTTGCCATCTGCGCTTTGACGATACCAATCCAGAAAAAGAAGATCAGGAATATGTCGACACCATCATCGACAGCGTCAAATGGTTAGGCTTCGACTGGAACGACAGTCCTGAACAAGGCGATGGTGGCCAACCCCGTAGTCACCTGTATTACGCCAGCGATTATTTCGACACCTTCTACGCCATTGCCGAGTACCTGATCAATGCCGGACACGCCTACGTCGACAGCCAATCTGCGGACGACATGGCTGCCAATCGCGGTGATTTTTCCAAGCCCGGCGTCAACTCGCCTTTCCGCGACCGCACAGCAGCAGAATCGCTGGATTTATTCCGCCGTATGAAGGCTGGCGAATTCCAAGGCGGCGAACACATCCTGCGCGCCAAAATCGACATGGCGTCACCCAACATGAATATGCGCGACCCCGCGATCTACCGCATCCGTCACGCGCATCATCACCGTACCGGCGACAAATGGTGCATCTACCCGATGTACGACTACGCCCATCCGCTGGAAGACGCGATTGAAAACATCACCCACTCGATCTGCACCTTAGAGTTCCAGGATCACCGGCCGTTCTACGACTGGATTATCGAACGCGCAGCCGAAGGTGGTTTCTTCAAACAACCCGTGCCACGCCAATACGAATTCGCCCGCCTCAATCTGACCTATGTCGTCACCAGCAAACGCAAACTGCGCCAACTGGTAGAACAAAACATCGTCAGCGGCTGGGACGACCCACGCATGCCCACCATCGTCGGCATCCGTCGTCGCGGCTACACACCAGAAGCACTACAACTGTTTTGCGAACGCATCGGCGTCACCCGCTCCGACGGCTGGATCGACTACAGCACGCTAGAAGGTTGCCTGCGTGAAGACCTCGACCCCAAAGCACCACGCGCCACCGCCGTGTTGCGCCCGCTCAAACTCATCATCGACAATTTCCCTGAGAACGAGAACATTGCCTGCAGCGCACCAGTTCACCCGCACCACCCAGAGCGTGGCAACCGCGAATTCACCATCAGCAAAGAACTCTGGATCGAGCAAGAAGACTTTATGGAAGTCCCAAGCAAAGGCTACTTCCGCCTCTTCCCAGGCAACAAAGTACGTCTGCGTTACGGCTATGTAGTCGAATGCACGGGCGCAGACAAAGACGCTGACGGCAACATCATCGCCGTCCACTGCAACTATTTCGCCGACAGCAAATCCGGCACCGAAGGCAGCGCCAATTACAAAGTCAAAGGCAACATCCACTGGGTCAGCGCAGCCGATGCATTAGAAGTCGAAGTCCGTTTATACGACCGCCTGTTCACCGATGCAAACCCAGATGCCGGTGGTAAAGACTTCATGGCACTGCTCAATCCCAACGCATTAGAAATCGTCAAAGCCTATGTAGAACCGAGCATGAAAGACGTGACACCAGATACGCGTTTGCAGTTTGAACGTCATGGATATTTTGTAGCGGATCGTGTGGATTCTGTGGTGGGTAAACCTGTGTTTAATCGGGTGACTACTTTGAAGGATAGTTGGGGAAAATGATTTACAAGTTATTGGATTTCAAAGAGAGCATCAACAACACGAGACGAGACGAACATGAATTTCCGAGAACACGTAAAAAAGAAAATTCAAGAGATAGAGTACGTGAGTGATGTGGGGTCCGAAGACTTGTCTCGCATGGACTTTAGTCGAGTGTACGCAGTAAAGATCACGTTCACCGATGTAAGCTTTAAACAATCAACTTTCAGCTCGTGTTATTTCAAGAACTGCCGTTTTATTAGATGTGATTTTACAGGTGCACATTTTAAAGAATGCTATTTAAAAGGTTCAAATTTTCCTGACTCAAATCTTAAATATGTAACGCTCGAAAAAACTCTTATTGAGGAAAACGTTCTTGAATGCTGTCTTCCTCCAGAAGAAAATATTGCTCGCGATTTAGTTCGTTCGCTTCGGGTTAATTTCATACAGGTTGGAAATTACGAAGCAGCAAATCAGGCTGCTGCGATCGAAGTAAAACTGACCGAGCGGCATTTATACAACGCCGCATATTCTCGTCAAGCTTATTACAGAAGTAAAGACAAGTACTCAGGTTGGAATAGGTTGGACTTTGCTTATAAGCACCTCAAGTGGAAGGTACTTGGGTATCTTTGGGGAAACGGAGAAAGTGTTAGCAATGTCATTTATTCCGGCATTATTTTTATTCTTTTAATCTCGATTTCTGTATTTTCATTCACACCAAATACGTTTAAAGACGCGTTTATTTTGACGTTGAACGAATTCTGGGGAATTAAAAATTCCAATCCACTGGTGTTTCCATATCCACTAGTTCTTACAATCGGCCGCTTCATCTGGGTCGGTTTATTTATGTCAATTTTAATTAAGAGACTTGCAAAGCGATGAACGGTGACGTTTACATATTTGGATCTACCGTTCGCGGCGAAATTCAGAATAATTCTGATATCGATGTCTTGGCCATACCTTCAAATATCAATGAGCGAGAAATCTTTCCAAACTTTTGGAGCGTATATTCCCGAGAAACAATCAGAAACTATTTTGAAGAGGGGCGTTTATTTGCTTGGCATCTTCACCTAGAGGCGAAATGCGTATTTAGCGATAGCGAAACACCCTTCTTGCTAAGTTTAGGTGCTCCGAGACCTTACATAACTTTTATCGAAGACATATCAAACCTTGAGATGCTTTTTAATGACTCAATTTTGGAACTGGAAAATGACTCTCCAAATCTCATTTACGAACTCGGTATTGTATACACAGCATTACGGGACATAGCGATGGTCGCATCCAGTCGCTTGTTGAAGCAGCCGTGCTTTTCAAGAAATTCGCCGTATTTACTGCCGATAGAATTTCCAGTGCCAAATGAAATTTATATGTGTGCTATGGAAGCTCGACTGCTGTCGACAAGGGCGATATCGAGCGATGTCAATTTTAAAAAAATTAAAGAGAGCATCATTTTGCTCCCAATAAAATCTTGGATAAACGCTATCAAGGAGTCCTTATGACAAATACATTTATAAATAAGGTCTCAGCGGAAAGAAAAATTCTCACAATAGTAAATACGAAAATTTCAGATGGTACGGAGCTAACTGGACTAACGAAATACGCGATTGATGCATGGACAAAAAAAATGAATTTTCCAGCTGAAAGTAATATCGCACTAACGCTCAATACCTTAGGGATGCTTTGTCAACGTCTATCTGACCGAAGTCAAGAGTCATTTCATTCGTTAGATCCATTAACAATGAAAAAAATTGACGAGGAATTATGTAAGTTACTTTAGCAAGCGTAGCTTGAGTATCTCCGTATGGTGCGCCATGCGAACCGCTTCACCGCATATCTTCATTTTTACGCCGTTCGTTCTCCCACCATTGATGCGCAGATGTACCCGTAATGTTTATGCGGCTTGTGGCGTGTTTTTGTGCCACGAGGCGCGTCTTTTCTGGGGGATCGTTTCTCAGAGATTGACGAGTCATTGCGTTCAAGGCACGCTGTGATTTTATTTCTCCTGCATTTCTCATGTCTAATTACCGACGATCAAATATCGCTGGCGGTACGTATTTCTTCACCGTAAATCGCTTTCGCCGTCGGCCTATTTTGACCGCCGAATCTTTGCGCGACGCCTTACGCCTGGCGATCCAAAAACACGTCTGACACATCCATTTGAGATTGATGCATGGGTGCTTCTGCCGGATCATGTGCATTGCATCTGGATGCTGCCGCAAGGTGATGCGGACTTCTCTGTTCGACAGTCGATGATCAAACGTTTGGTCTCACAAGCTTGCGCCGATGCGTTTGGCGTGGACGATTTATCTGCTTCACGAACGTAAAGAAAAGAATCGGGCATTTGGCAACGACGCTTCTGGGAACATCCAATCCGTGACGACTGGGACTTTGCACGGCATGTCGATGATATTCATTGGAACCAGGTAAAACATGGTCTGGTTACACGTGCGGGTGATTGGCCACATTCGACATTTCATCGTTATGTGGCACAAGAGATGTTACCGCCAGATTAGGGGATTGGTGCCGATGTTGCCGGGGACTTTGGGAAGTAGGTAATTGCTATGGATAGATTGGTGGGCATGGCGCACGCTACTCTTCTTATCACCCTCAAAATTGCGCCCTATTTCCTCTATATCACCACCCGTATCCAGATCTCATTTCGACGAAAAAACGGTAATGAAAATGGTGAGTTGTAGCGTGAAAAAACAGGTTCACCTTCCAATTTCAAACCAGCTTCACTGGCGAGCTTTTTGAGCAGGCTGAGTTTTTCTTCATATAGCGATTGCGACCAACTACCCGAATAAGTGATCACTGCATAAGTTTGTGCGGATATCTCGCGCAGTTTAACTTTAGGATCGGTCGGCTCCGGCAAGGTGTCCAAGGTAAATTCTTTGGGCATGGTGAATTGCACCAGATAGCCACCCTCGGCCGCAGTCTGCGAGACAGGTGCGGTCATTTCGATTTTGACCGGCGTTGGCGCTGCGGTTTGTGCAACCGGCGCGGTCATCGCGATCTTTTTGCTGCCTTTATTTTTACCGAATATATACCCGCCGAGATATTCAAAACCCTTATTGCCGGCGTTATCCGCCGGGCCGGGTACGATCACTTCGGCAACTAAGTAGGCATGGTATTTTCTGATTTCAAACTCGGGGTATTGTTTTACCAGGTCATACCGTGGTTCTTCAATCGCAAAAGCATTCATGGTCACTCCCCAAAAAGCAATCAACAAGGCAAGCATCTTTTTCATTCGTCTTCATCCTCAATTGTTTTTTGGTAATGACAATGGCAATCGCTATAGCAAAGTGGCATTACATCCGTTGACCACCTAACTTTAAGCAGTATGACCTATTAATGTCCCCACACAAGCAGATACTCTGACATGGATCATTCGTCTGTGCGGTAGACAACGTTATGATCCATTATCAGTCTTACGCCTTACCAGATGCCGCCGACAGCTTAGCCCGCACAAGATGCAACTTCTTGTAGCTATCAATCAACCGCTGATGACGATCCAAGCCTTCCAACTTCATGCTCGTCGGTGTTAAACCAAAGAACCGTATGCTGCCATCGACCGAGCCCAGAACCGCGTCCATACGCTCATTACCAAACATGCGCCGGAAATTGACTTCGTAATCGGCTAGCTCTAAATCGTCATCCAGCGTGACCTCTAGCACAACGTTTAAAGCTTGATAAAACAATCCGCGCTCAACCGTGTTGTCGTTGTATTGCAAGAAGGTTTGCGCCAGCTCTTGCGCTTCCTCAAATTGTTCTAAGACTAAATTGATTAGGAGTTTTAATTCCAGGACAGTGAGTTGTCCCCAGACCGTGTTCTCGTCAAATTCGACGCCGATCAAGGTGGCGATGTCGCTGTAGTCGTCTAACTCGTTATTTTCTAATCGATCGAGTAGCGCTTCTAATGCATCATCGTCGAGTTGATGCAAATTCAAAATATCGTTGCGGAACAATAAGGCTTTGTTGGTGTTATCCCAGATCAGATCTTCGACTGGATACACTTCAGAATAACCTGGCACTAGAATGCGGCAGGCGGTCGCGCCTAACTGGTCGTACACCGCCATGTAGACTTCTTTGCCCATCTCGGCAAGAATGCCGAACAAGGTAGCGGCTTCGTCAGCATTGGAGTTTTCGCCTTGACCTGAAAAATCCCATTCCACAAATTCGTAGTCGGATTTGGCACTGAAAAAGCGCCATGACACAACGCCACTGGAATCGATGAAATGTTCGACAAAATTATTCGGCTCAGTGACAGCCTGGCTGACGAAGGTCGGTTGCGGCAAATCGTTGAGGCCTTCAAAACTGCGACCTTGCAGTAACTCTGTCAGGCTGCGTTCTAACGCAACTTCAAAGCTAGGGTGCGCGCCGAAGGAGGCGAACACACCACCGGTACGCGGGTTCATCAGAGTCACGCACATGACTGGATATTGTCCGCCAAGCGAGGCATCTTTCACCAGCACCGGAAATCCTTGTTCTTCCAAGCCCTGAATACCCGCCAGTATGCCCGGATATTTCGCCAGCACTTCTTGCGGGACATCGGGCAAGGCGATTTCACCTTCGAGGATTTCACGTTTGACTGCTCGTTCAAAAATTTCAGACAGACATTGCACCTGCGCTTCGACCAGCGTATTACCCGCGCTCATGCCGTTGCTGGCAAACAGATTTTCGATCAGATTCGATGGAAAATAGACGGTCTCACCATCAGATTGGCGCACGTAGGGCAAGGAGCAAATACCGCGCTCTGTATTACCAGAATTGGTATCAATCAGATGCGAGCCACGTAACTCGCCGTCGGGGTTGTAAATATCCCGGCTGTAGTCATCCATTATTTCTTTAGGCAACGCATCTTTTTTGCCAGGTTTAAACCAGCGCTCGTTCGGGTAATGGACGAACTCGGCATTGGCGATGTCTTCGCCCCAAAACGAACCGGCGTAAAAATGGTTGTTGCTCAGACGCTCAATATACTCGCCCAAAGCCGATGCCAAGGCGCTCTCCTTGGTCGCGCCTTTGCCATTGGTAAAACACATCGGAGAATGCGCATCGCGGATATGCAACGACCATACATTCGGAATGATATTGCGCCATGAGGCAATTTCAATTTTGATGCCGAGACCCGCCAGCAAGCTGGACATATTGGCGATGGTTTGCTCTAACGGTAAGTCTTTACCGAGGATATAGGTCGCTGCGTCAGCATCTGGATTCAGGGTCAGCAAGGCTTGTGCATCGGCATCGAGACTCTCTACTTCTTCGATCACAAATGTTGGGCCTTCTTGTACGACTTTTTTGACGGTGCAACGTTCAATCGAACGCAAAATGCCCTGGCGATCTTTGTCAGAAATATCGGCGGGCAATTCAACTTGAATCTTAAAGATTTGTGCGTAACGATTTTCTGGATCAACGATATTGTTTTGCGAAAGGCGAATATTCTCTGTAGAAATATTGCGCGTGTTGCAGTACAACTTCACAAAGTACGCCGCGCACAACGCCGATGAGGCCAAAAAGTAATCGAAAGGCCCGGGGGCTGAGCCGTCACCCTTATAGCGGATAGGCTGATCAGCGATCACCGTGAAATCATCGAACTTGGCTTCGAGACGAAGCTTATCGAGAAAGTTGACTTTAATTTCCATGAGAGTGTTCCAAAAAGGCGGCCAAAATTGAACTAGGCGCCATTATCCGTTCTTTTGGCCGTGCAGGATAGGCGGCGGTTAAGTTCACTCAACCACTCAGGAGTTGCTCACTTAACTACCACTAAAGATCTTCAAGGCGAGCGATACTAAACTGTCATCATCTTCTTTCAGGCAATATGAGGTGCACAACTCAGCAAGTTGCGAAATTAGGAAGACCACCCAGAGTGCGCCGTATTTCATCCCCTATATTCGCTTATGAATAGATAAATAGATCGGTCATAAGTACCTATCGACGTGAGCCTGTTAGACTGTCCTTACATTCAGCAGTACGTAATTATTTCTACCCGCTCACTGTCTTCTCACTGCGTTTTCTCTTATACTCGCGCCTTTTGGCAAATAGGCTGTAGCGCTTGCTGGCTCTTTGTCTGACATATTTAAAGGAATCCACATGACGCACGCCCATCCACAATCTTGGTCTGAATTATCACCGCTCGCTATTTCTGAAGACGCGGTACGTGAATTGCATCCGGCGGAATCTCATAAGCTTTATTTGAATACCTACCCGGCGGCAGAAGCGGTCAGCATCAAGGCGGGGCATGCTTTTGTGCTGTATGTACTGCAAGGCGAATGCACACTGACAATCGCAGGCACACCGTTAGTAGTGTCAGCTGCACAGTTAGTCCATCTAGAGGCTGGCATAACCGATTGCGTAGCCGGTTCTGACGGCGTGAGCTTGATGAAGGTATTTCAGCGTGGCTAATCTTGTAATTTATTTCGCCTGATTGTTGAGGTGAATTTTGCAGTTGATAGAAAAAACCACCGTTTATCGACAGAAAACGTAGCACGCATGTCCCGGTAGTGCGCGCAATGCGCACTACGTCAAACGATGAAGATCCATGATGGATCTCATCATCTGAACACTCAAGCACACATCAAGTTCTTTCTATCTTCCGCTTTCTGTATTGTCTGATTATTTAAAAAAATACAGGCATATGAAATGCGGGATAGATAAAGCTAAGACCATTTCGAACATTTCCAATCAACGCATTAACTTAATGTGCTGCCATCTATTGTTTTGTAAATATGCTATATCCTTTACATCCCAGTGCCTCTAAGCTACGTCAGCATAGGTAATGAGATCGATAGAATATTTTAAATAAATATTGAATAAATATTTTCGTTCAAATAAAAAAGGTAACTGGTAGCAGGGAGTTAACTGAGGCTACCGACCACATGCACGAGTTTAGATCCAACTTGACGAGGTTTTCATGATAGTAGAATTAATCGACGCACTGATGGAATCGACTAGGTGGCTCTGGCCTAAGGTAAAGAACGAGAAGGAATTACAGCGGCTTCGTGAGGAAGCTAAAGCTCAGTTTCTGGCGCATCAGGTGACGTCCGGTGATGCCCGTTTTATCTTCAGCGGTGCTGACGCTCTGGTCATGAAGGAAGATGAGGAGATTCGCGAGGACGGGGGTACCGTCTTGTATTATTCGCTGACCATTTTCGCCAGGAATACAGCCGGTGAATATTTTATGTTTGTTTCAAATATGGATGGCAAGCCGTTTTTTAAACATGTGAATCACAGTAACGCCAAGATCGTCCTTGGTGAGATTGATGGCGCTCCATCAGTGAAATAATTTAGCGCGTATCTGTCGCGCTGTCCTATCCGTTTACAGCTCTTAATGCCAACTACCCCGATTGAACTATTGCCAAGAATTCTCGTCAGAGATGAGGTCTTGTCATCATTAACATCCGACCCATCGTTTAGAAAACTAAGGATACACATGAAAATTTGCCTCTCTGGTTTGTTGTCTGCTCTGTTGCCAGGTCTGTTGATTGTCGCCGCTTTGTGTTCCGGCGGCTGTACTACCGTGAATTACACCGCGCAGCAGTTCGTTCCTAAAGATCCGGGCAAAATTAGTTTGTTAAAAACGACTGCACCGGCGTATCAGATTGAGAATCTGGAATACACACAGGTTGATGGTGCAGTAAGTCGCGGCGTCTATATACGTAAGCCCGGTGCGGTCTTCACTGTGCTGTACTTTATGGGGAGCGGTGTCCGGATCGATGCGAACGGTGCTTATTTTGCGAAGGCATTTACGGACTTGAACGCGAATGTGATCAGCTTCGATTATCGCGGTTTTGGCCGCAGCGATTCGAATGGCAAGCCGCATAGCCTGATTGAGCTAGAAAGTGATACGCTGGCCTTATACGATTATGTGCGCAAGATGGTACAGGGTAAGCTGGTAGTGCACGGCCATTCTTTCGGCAGTTTTGTAGCGGCTAGGCTAGCCAGTCAGCGCGCGGTTGATGCACTGGTGTTAGAAGGTACCGGAACCACCGCACTCGCCTACTCAGAAAATATGGTGCCGTGGTTCGCTAAACCTTTCGTCAAGATCAACCTGGATCAGGAACTGATGTCCATCGACAACCGCGCTGCATTACGCAGTTACACAGGTCCCGTGCTAATCGTCAACGGCGCTAATGACGTACAAACGCCGGCACCAACGGCACGCGACTTGTTTACCAGCATTCCGCGAACTAACAAGCGCTATGAAGAAGTCGCAGGTGCGGGTCACATGAACGCGATGAGCAAGCCGGAAACGCTCAAAGCTTATCGCGAGTTTTTGAACGGTCAATTCTGAGTGTTGACTTGCTTGCAGTGCGCTCACTCGGATAATTGGATTTGGTAGCAACTTCGGCCAATTCATAGCAACAAATTCAGGGCGAGCGCCAACATCATTATTCCGATACCACCATCAAGAATACGCCATGCAACTGGCTTGGCAAACAATGGCGTCAACAACCTGGCACCATAACCGAGCGCCATATACCATAGGGTCGCATTACACAGCGCACCCAGTCCGAACCAGAGCTTGCCCTGTCCCTCCTGCTGTGCACCGACCACACCCAGTAGCACCAGCAAATCCAGATACACATGTGGATTCAGCAGTGTGACTGCCAGCGCCGCTAGCAATGCCTGTACCCAGCTACTTTTACCTGTATCGCCAGCGACTTGCAGAGTCTGTGTTCGTAAAGCCGAACGCAAAGCACGCGCACCATACCAGAACAGGAAGGCGGCGCCTCCCCAACTGGCAACACGCATCCACGCAGGGTTGTGGCTCAGTAGACTGCCCATTCCCATGATACCAATCGCGATCAATGCAGCTTCGCAAGCGACACACACCAGTACGGTAATCGCGACATGATCACGCCGCAGCCCCATGCGCAGTACATGTGCATTTTGTGAGCCGATTGCCATGATCAGGCTGGCACTCAGCCCCATGCCTTTTAAGAAAAACGTCAACACCTGCGCCGCTCCTACTTCTTTGAATAAGCTTGCATAGTGCGTCTCTTTACGACTAAGCTGAAGTCAATTTAATTTATTTACGACTTCTTTAAAATTTCTTAATTATGAAATTCGATACTCGCCAGTGTTCAGCCTTGATGTGCGTGATTGATAGTGGTAGTTTTGAAGCGGCGGCTCAGCAGCTAAGCCTTACCCCGTCTGCCCTCTCGCAAAGAATCAGGGCGCTGGAGATCCAGCTTGGCACCACCTTGGTTATCCGCAGTCGTCCCTGTCGTGCCACACCTGCAGGACAGCGCCTATTGCAGCACTTGCGACGCGTCGCTGAAATGGAGCAAGACTTATCTGGCATGTTTGCCGATCAGGCGCAGACACCGGTCAGCATTGCGCTTGCCGTCAATGCGGATAGTCTAGATAGCTGGGTCTTACCTGCATTAGCGGATTTTCTGATCAAAGAAAATATTCTGTTGGATCTATGCATCGACGATCAGGAACACACACATGCCTTGCTGGAAAACGGCATGGTACTTGGCTGTATCTCGGCTGAGCCGCAGGCTATGCGCGGCTGTGAGGCCGAGGCGCTGGGCTACATGCGTTATCAGGCGGTTGCCAGCAATGCATTTTGCGCACGCTGGTTCCCGCAAGGAATGCAACGCGAAAGCGCACGACTGGCACCGGTGCTGACCTTCAATCGCAAGGATAAATTGCAATCCCAGTTTTTGCTTGAGCATTTCGGTTTGCCCGAAAATGCCTGCCCGCGTCATCACATTCCCGCTACTGCGCCGTACAACCGCGCCATTGCGCTTGGCCTGGGATGGGGCATGATTCCAGAGCTGATGTTGAAAGAAATGTCACCAGAACCAGACCTCATCTGTCTGGCACCAGAGCGTCCCGTAGACGTCGCCTTATACTGGCATCGCTGGAAAGTACAATCGCCACGACTAGCGCGGTTATCTGCAAAGTTGGTTGAAAGCGCCAGGCATGCGTTGCTCCCAACGGCAAGATAAAGATATGCCGACAATATCTGGCATCAATTCTTTTTGCCATTTGTGGCAATGACACTCCCCCGGTTTGTCCGGTCTTACCTAACCGAGAGTTGATGATGCATTTGGCGTTACTGTTGATTCGCCTTGTCAGGTGCGACAAATGCAAGTCCCTCCTCGTAGGAGCGGAACACCATATCGACGTGTTGACTTACAACTGACTGCTCACCGAGATTTTCCTCTGAAAATAATCGGATGGTCACAATAAGTGCATGCGGCAAATTGGTTCGCAGATCTTTAACGAAGGGTATCCAGCTATCCAGCATGGTGGCCAGGGGATAGGTGATAAACACGGTGGAAACAAGGTTTACTCCCTCTTCACCAGGTTTAGATGCTTCTCCGTCAAATGTAATACTACGGGCATCAACTGCTGCCTCCCTGAGCGCTAAGACAAGTAACTCGCTTAGCAAATCGTCGCGCTCGACAGAGAATCCCGCGCACAAAACAACAGAGCGCAGCGGGACATTAAGTGATCCTTGCCAGCGACCGAGACGCTGCTGGCGCAGCTTGCGTAAATGGGCGCCGACGCTGGCGTCGAGCAACGATACCTTACGCTGTTTACGGTTTTTCACGCCTCCCCTGGCGCTTTGACTTACAGTTTCAGCGAGAATAGTAATGGCATTCCGAATGCTCTCTTGTTGCTGCATTTCGATGCGACCATTCTGGTAGTCATCCGCCCCCAGAGCAAGTCCAGGCAGGAGGATATGATCACAATATTTGGCGAAGCTATATTTATGTAAAAAAATATCGGCGTCGTGCACGATGGAATCGATATCTGATGAGAGAGCCCGGTGGAAGAAACGCTGCGCGTCGTCAATATTTGGCGCATCAGAAAACAGCACAGTAATCGGCGCCAGTGCGCTGACGTGGCGTCCTGCCACAACTAAACAAAGCGTGAGCGGCGTCGATAGTAAAAGTCCCACAGGTCCCCACATAGCGCTCCAGAAAAGGGCTGATAACATCACGGCAAGTGGAGACAGCCCGGAACTGTGACCATAGACCTTAGGCTCAATCACGTTTGCTGCGATAAGTTCGATCGACAAAAACACGATCAGACATTTGACCGCCAGCGCCCAACCGGGGTTAATCGCAGCGACAAACAAAGTAATAGCAGCACCCGCTACCATCGCGCCTAAATAAGGGACAAAACGCAGCATGCCACTGAGCGCACCAAACAACACAGCATGCGGAATCCCAACCGCCCACAATAAAACGCCAACGATCAAGCCAAAACTTGCATTCACCAAAAATTGTGAAAAGAAAAATCGTGATACTCCTTCGGTCGCATCCCCGAGTGCCTTGATGGTTCGACTGACATCGCTCTGACCAGTCAGACGGATCACGCGGTCTCTCAACGACTCGTGATCTAGCAAAATAAATACTAATAGCACCAGTACGAGGCCAGCCTCGCCAACAGGACCAGATATCGTCGAAATCAACCGCGTCACTGTTTCGGTTGTAGTCAGTTGCGGCGTACGTATTTCCACAGGAATTGGCTGGCTTTGTCCGTTGCGCAATTTTTTTTCTGCGCTTGGCTGACGATTTTCTGACGCAGAACTAAGCGGCGTGACCGCCTTAAACTCTGCCTCCAAAAGAAAAAACGGCCGCTCAGTCATCTCCTGCACAGCTTTAAGTTTGGCATGAATCGCCGAGCGATACTGAGGCAACTCCGAAGTAACCGCCACCAACTGATAGGTCAGAATACTACCAATGCCAACCACGGCAGTACCAACTAAAAGTAGCGATGCGAACGTAGCAGTCACCCTTCCCATCCCAAACCGGTACAAACCATTGATAAGTGGGGCAATGATCAAGCTCAGTATCAAAGCAAGGGCAACGGGCTCAAGTACATCGCGTCCGAAATGCAAAAGCGCCAGTATGCAAGTAACGGTAACAATAGAACCAGAGCCAAGCCTGGACATAGTTGGGAAAGTGGACATGTTTCTCCAGAGGTGATCAAACGCCGTAAATGCTGAAAATTGCCACGACATGCTAGGACAAACCTTCTTTTCAGTAAGAAAGGATTATATGCAATTGGCCTGCAAAACAGTAACCGTTATTTCTAAGGAAAATCAATCTCCGGCGGGGTCTATTCGTTTATGCGATTGTCTGTACTGTCAGTCTGATTGTCCGCTTACTGGTTCTTATTGCCTGCATCCCCGCACAGGCAACGCTCGCTAACCAGATCTGGCGGTATGGTAAGATTGCCGCCCTCAGCCTTCTCTACTGGGGCGCAACAGGATACGCATCGTGACGATAACTTCTAGCATCAACCAACTTTTTCCTCAATCTTTGTGGCAATGGTTTTCCCAGGTATGTGCGATTCCACATCCGTCAAAACATGAAGCGGCATTGAGCGCACACATTCAGTCTTGGGCGAAAGAACGCGGCCTGTCTGTGGTAGTCGATCATGTCGGCAATCTGATCATACGCAAGCCAGCGACCACAGGGATGGAAGATCGCAAGACCGTCGTAATTCAGGCGCATCTGGACATGGTGCCGCAGAAGAATGCGGACAAGGTGCACGACTTTGTCACCGACCCGATTCAGCCATGGATTGACGGTGACTGGGTCAAAGCGACCGGCACCACACTAGGCTCGGATAACGGCATCGGCATGTCATCGGCACTGGCAATTCTTGGTTCTGACGATATCCGACACGGCCCACTAGAAGTCTTGTTGACGGTTGATGAAGAGGCTGGCATGACAGGTGCGTTTGGCCTGCAAGCGGGCATGCTGGATGCTAAGATTCTGATCAATACGGATTCCGAACAAGAAGGTGAAATCTACATGGGTTGCGCCGGTGGTGTCGACGCCGAGATCAGTTTGCCACTGCAATGGCAGACAGCTCAAGCGGGCCACATCGCCTTCACACTGAGCATCTCTGGCCTCAAGGGCGGTCATTCTGGCGTGAACATTCATTTGGGTCGTGGCAATGCAAATAAATTACTAGCACGCTTTTTGGCAGGTCATGCCTCAGAGTTGGGGCTGGCGCTGAGTGAGATCAAAGGCGGCTCCTTGCGCAATGCAATCCCGCGTGAAGCGCAATGCAGCTTTACGATGCCAGCGGATAATGCCGATTTGCTGCAACAGCGCGTGACGCAATACCAAAATATCTTACAAGCGGAACTCGCGAAGGTCGAGCCAGCAATAAAGCTTGCCATCACCACACTGGCTGCTACCACAACTCCGGTACGCGTCATGCAGGCAGCCACGCAAAAGACATTGATCAACCTAATCAATAGCTGCCCGAACGGCGTGATCCGTATGAGCGACGAGATTATCGGCGTGACCGAGAGCTCACTCAATGTCGGCGTCATCAGTACGCTCGACGACAGCGTCAGCATCGTCTGCATGATCCGTTCGCTGATCGACAGTGGTCGTGAAAACATTGAAAACACCCTGCAATCATTGAGTGATCTGGCAGACGCCAGTATCACCTTCACTGGCTGCTATCCGGGATGGAAGCCAGACACAAGCTCCCCTGTAATGGCGATCGTGAAGAATACTTACGAAAGTATTTATCACAGAGAACCGACGATCATGGTGATCCATGCGGGACTGGAATGTGGTCTGTTTAAAAAACATTATCCCGATCTGGACATGGTCTCAATCGGCCCGACAATCCGCTTCCCACATGGCCCGGATGAGATGGTGAATATCACGACGGTCGGACAATTCTGGACACTATTGCTGGCGGTATTGGAGCGGATTCCGGCGAAGGCGGCTTAGGCTATTTTCGGGAACGTAAGCTCATCACATCGCACATTATCGTTATCCATGTTGGTCACCCATTTATCTCATGTGAGAGATGGGTGATGCGCCTGTATCAGCAAGCTTATTAAGTGCCGGATGTATCGTATTAGTGCATCGACCTAACATATGGCATCTGCACATCGCATTAGCGCATCACACCGGCGAGTCGAATCTCATTGCAATCCCGATCAGCCACTTGACGATGGACAGGAACTTAGCCGAACATCATGATGTCTAGCATCTAACGATACAAAATAGCCTGCAATAGTACTGTGTCACTCTTACACTGCGTCATACGGTAACGGCCGTCCAGAATTTATCCCTATCTGAAAGTAACGATGTCATGAAACGCCTCCTTCTCAGTACCCTCACAGCCAGCATCCTCAGCACACTCAGTGTTGTGAGCACACTTAGCTGCCCAGTTTATGCGGCGGATACCGCATTAATCGTTGGCACAGTAAGCTCAGGCATACAAACGGACAGCATCGACAACACAGTGCGGGCGCAAAATGATTTTTACCGGTATTCACAAGGTGCGTGGCTGAAGGCAACCGAGATTCCGTCAGACAAATCCGACTGGGGTACGTTCATGAAAGCGCGTGAAGACGTGCAGCAGCAATTGCGTACCATCGTTGAAGAGGCTGCCAATCAGTCAAACAAAATCGCAGGAAGCAATCAGCAAAAAATCGGTGATCTGTACAACAGCTTCATGGATCAAAAAAAGCTCGATGCGCTGGGTATCCAGTCACTCAGCACAGAGCTGGCAACGATAGCAGCACTGAGCGATAAAAAACAACTGACCGCACTGATCGCCCATCTGCAATCCATTGGTGTGACCACACCATATCGGATGAACGTGGGTCAGGATAATAAAAATTCGACGCAGTACATCGTCGGTATCGCCCAATCGGGACTGGGCTTGCCCAACCGTGATTATTACCTGAAGCGAGACGATGCCAAGATGGCAGACATCCTTGCGAAGTATCAGGCACATATTGAAAAAATGCTGAGTCTCGCGGGCGATAAAGAGGCCGCAGCCAATGCCAGAAACATCGTTGCCTTAGAGACCGGACTAGCCAAAGTTCAATGGACGCAGGTACAGAATCGCGACCCGATCAAAACTTATAACAAACTCGATATCCAGCAACTCAACGCGCTGACACCAGCCTATGACTGGTCCACCTATTTGCAAGCCGCCGGCGTTGCAGGCAAGGTCAATGCCGTCGTGGTGGAGCAACCCAGTTTCCTTACAGGGATGAACGAGATAGTACAAAATACCTCACTCGATACCTGGAAGACCTATTTCACATGGCATCTGATCAGTAACTCCAGCCCTTATTTATCGACTGCGTTTGTTGATGAAAATTTTGCGTTTAAAGGTGTGATCCTTGCTGGCATCAAAGAAAATCGTTCACGTGATAAGCGCGGCGTAGCACTGGTTGATCAGGTCATGGGCGAAGCCGTCGGTCAGGCCTATGTCGAAAAATATTTTGCACCTGAAGTCAAAGCCCGCACAGAAAAAATGGTCCGCTACTTCCTCGCCGCATTTAAAGAAAGTATCAATACTCTCGACTGGATGAGTCCAGAAACCAAAAAGCAAGCACAAGCCAAACTCGCCAAAATCAGTGTCAAGATCGGCTACCCCAGCAAGTGGCATGACTACTCTGCCATTCAGATCAGCAAAGACGATTTGCTCGGCAATCTGATGCGACTGCGTATGGCAGAACATGCCTTACAAATGGCCAAACTCGGTAAGCCTATCGATCGTGAAGAATGGCACATGACACCGCAAACGGTCAATGCCTATTACAGCCCGGAAATGAATGAAATCGTCTTTCCCGCAGCGCGCCTGCAATCACCGCTATTTAATGTGAACGCAGAAGACGCCGTTAACTACGGTGCGCTCGGCATCTCGATTGGTCATGAGATCAGTCACGCCTTTGATGATCAGGGTTCGCAATATGACGGCGATGGCAATCTGCGCGACTGGTGGACCAAAGAAGACCGCGAAAAATTCAATCGCAAAACCAAGGCATTGGTTGAGCAGTACAACGGCTATAGCCCGGTGCCAGGCCATTTTCTAAATGGTGAATTGACACTCGGCGAAAACATCGCGGATAACGCCGGTATCGTTATGGCACTGCGCGCCTACAAGTTATCGCTGGAAGGCAAACCCGCGCCGGTGATTGACGGCTGGACGGCAGAACAGCGCTTGTTCATGGGTCTGGCACAAGCACGTCGCAACAAATCGCGTGAACAACGTTCGCTGGCGCTGATCAAAACCGATCCGCATTCTCCCGGCGAATTCCGCGTTAATGGGAGCTTGAAGAATCATCCGGATTTTTATACCTCCTTTGATGTGAAGCCGGGTGACCAGATGTACCTGCCACCGGAGCAGCGCGTATCGATCTGGTAAGTACATAAAAAGTGAGTCGCAGATGGCGGACAAATACTGTCCGCCATTTTTTTGTTCCGAGCTTATCTGCTTGCGTACTTATTGAGGTATTTATTTGGGCATTGCTGAGTAATTTTCGTATTTTTTAAAATGAATCCGCAACACCCATGAGGCTTCCAGAGCATTTATGCGCCACGAGGCGCTTAAAGTATGCGGTTCGCTTTTTAGAATTTTAAAAAAACGCCCTACTGATCATATCGCTTCAGAGCTAAAGCCACTAAATGGACGACGGTCTCAGCTACAATGCCGGCACGACGCTGATCACGGCAACACTACATTCAATGACCGAGATTGCCTGCACAGCTCCCGGCATTACTCACTGTTTCTACCGAAAGAATTCATGAAATACTTTTTCAGATTCATCCGTACCATCCTTGGTCCTTTCATGTTGCTGAACGAATATCTGGCGCGGCCAAAAGGTCTGGAGCGCACACCCGATGCGCAAAAAAATGTCGATGCCGCTTGTAAAAAACTGGCGCTATATCAGTTCAACACCTGCCCGTTTTGCATCAAAGTCCGTCAGGAAATGCGCCGACTCTCTTTAAGCATAGAACTGCGTGATACTCAGGGATCAAAACAACACCGCGACACCTTACTGGCACAAGGCGGTAGTCCGAAAGTGCCTTGCCTGAGCATCACCAACGATGATGGGAGCGTGAAATGGCTCTATGAGTCACGTGACATCATGGCATATCTGGATCAACGTTTTGCAAAAAGCTGAACGTCTGTTCAATTGCAACTGAGTGGAATCCACGCTGTTTTAGAGCGACATCGATAGCGACAGCAGATAAACATATAACGGTCATCAGACAGGAATCACCATGGCAAGTCAGGCGAGCAGTGTTGAATTTATTGTGGATCAGTTGAGTGGCTGTGGCGCCGTCACGGCAAAACGTATGTTTGGCGAATATGACCTGTATTTATCGGAAAAAATGTTTGCCGTCATTTGTGATGATCAATTATTTATCAAACCGACGGATGCCGGACGCACTTTTCTCGACACGGTAACCGAAGCACCACCCTACCCCTCAGCCAAGCCCAGGTTTTTGCTGGACGCTGATATGTGGGAAGACCGCGAGCGCCTTTGCCAGCTTGCGCTCTCCACCGTCGCAGCATTACCTGCTCCGGTGAAAAAAGTAAAAAAAACGAAACCGTCTGCAGCGAAGACTTCATAAAATCAGGCAACGCCTGAGCTCGCAGGCAAACCCCGGCGCATCGCCACAAAACATCTGCCAGAACGCATAGGGCAAAATGAGACTCAGTCAACTCACATATTACTTATCATCAAAGAAATAAATTGATTGAAAAGCAATATTTATTGTAGGATACTGTTTGTGTTGATTTTTGTTAGCCATTACTCAACAATAATGTATCGCAGTACCGTTTTTGTAGATGGCGATGCGACCAATCCCAACCAACCCAATCCCGCTCAGGGATAAAGCGAGTTCTGCATGCCTCAACTAATAAAAAATTTCCTCGGCACCCTTCTGATCAGCGTGACGACTCTGTCGTATGCTCAAGACACAGCGACCACAGCGGCGCCAGCGTCAGCTACAGAAACGCCAGATAGCCGCCCTGATTTTGATCTTTTGAGCCGCTGCCGCAAGCCGGAATATCCTAAGGTTGCACTACGCAATGCCTTTCAGGGTAATTCCATCATCGGCCTCACTATTGATGAGAGTGGCAAAATTGAGGGAATCAGTATTCTGAAAAGTAGCGGGTGGCGCATACTTGACGATACGGTCACCAATGCGATCACAGGCTGTCAGCTAATGGCAACGGCACCGAATATAAAAGTGACGAAGGTCGTTGCGTATAAATGGTTCTATGAGGGCGCGATTGAATATCAGCCTGAACTGATCCCGGAAAGCTGCGCCGAATCTGAGCTGGTGCGCTTTGCCAGCGACAAAGAGCCTGGCCGGGGCATTGTGGTTGGCGCGTATATCTCCGACATCGGGATGCCAGGGCGTTTTTCGCTGGAGTGGGGGAGCGGCAAACTAGAGCTGGACAGAGCCAGCGTAGAATTGGTCAAAACCTGTAAATTCAAAGCAGCAAGCCGTGACCAGAAAAAACTCAGTGCGCCGGTTTCTTTGCGCTTGTTCCCTAAAACTCCCGTTCAATAATTGCTCTGATTACACAGCCTGATTTTGACAGTTACCCCTAGTGACCAGCACCAGGTCAGCAACGGCAAGCGTTGAACAAACTGAGTACAATCATGCCTTAAACTGTACTTGATATGTACCTACACCGTACAAATTTAGCTAATGAAAATACATGGTGAATGGGAGATTTCCCTCGTTCGTAACGTGTTGGTTCGCACCACCGCTGGCAGCTTCAACGAGCAAGGCACTCTGGCCTGCTTTCGTGATACACAAAAAAAAGCGCCGATAGGCACGCCGTGGGCGGGGCTCACCAATGCAGCACATTGGGAAATGTCCAGCGCCTCATCCCTGCAAGCTTTTCCGCAAATGCGTGAATGGGCTTTCCAGCACGGTTGCGTCTGCCTGGCCGTCATCGTACCGGATCAGATGCGCCAGGCAATCCATCAGCGACAGACCGGTAACTTACCGGAACATCTGGTGAGCTATTTTTCGGATATGCAAGAAGCCTGTACATGGCTGACGTTGAAAGGCTTTCCCTTTGCACCGACAGACTATCCGCACGCGGCATTTATTGAGCGGACCAAGCCAGCTCATTAATCAATATTGGCGAATGCCTGATAGCCATACCTAGACGTCGATAGGATTGATAGGCGGAAAAGATGGTTTGGCGACGTCCGTCATCATCAGGACGCACACCGCGTGTGTTCCACACGACGATATCAGGCAAGCATAATCTGGATGGGACTTGTATTCGATTCTGGACGCCCCATCTCAGTTTCTCATCCTATTAAGAGTAAGCTATGTTTTGGTTACATCATCCACAACCGGTACGTCCGCGTAAAGCAGTTGCTGAGCAGACGGTCAAATCACAGGTCCTTGCGCCGATGGACAAGAACGTCATTGTCATAGAAAAAATCCCCGCAGCTAGCGAGGATCCTGACTGTCATTCAGCTGGAAGTAAGACCGGAAATAACTGATCTCATTGCAGCATCACTCTTGAATTACCGGCGCACGTCCAAACTCCAACTGACTGATGATTACTAGGCAAATTGCGCTGTCATATTTTGCAGATAGGCGACGCAGGCAGAATCACCTTCGGCTGGCGCCCATTGCGCCTTCTCTTCTTCAGCTAGAGCGGCATAGGGTCCGGCTTTGCTCTCAAAAAATATCGAACCACTTTCGAGTGCCACCATGCTGTGAAACACACCGGCCGGGATGGTGATGCCAAGACTGCCCTGGGTTTGCGAGAGTACGACGGTCTCGCTTATCACACCCTGCTCGTCAAATAACAGCACGCCGAAGCTACCGCGAATCACCATCATGGTCTCATCTTTTTCCGTATGCAAATGACGATGTGGAGCGACGTAGGTACCGGGCTCTAAGGCATTTAACAATCGATGACAAGCGCTGTCATTACTGGTGTGAAAGTTCAAATTTTTGCGCAAGCGCGGACTCTCTTTGGCAGCGCGCGTCAACTCGGCTAAGGTTTGCTGGGTGATTAAACGGGTCATATTAAAATATCTCTGTGTTCGTCAAAATAGATGCATCTGTTATTTGTCCGGCGATGGATGCTGATCCGGCACCGAGATCTGATCAAAATTAAATCAGTAATCAGATCGGGAGTACGATGACTTTGTGTGTGACTAAGGTTTAGACCGATTCAATTGCTCCCAATCACTACGCAACAAGGCATACATCGTAATATCGATATGCTTGCCGCGGCTGAAGGCAGCGCCGCGAGCGATACCTTCTTTCAGATAACCACAATTGATGGCGACTTTTTCTGAGGCGATATTATCGACATGCATATGAATCTCCAGCCGGTTGAGCAGCGTGGTGTTAAACAGGTAGTCAGTCAGTAACTGAACCGCTTCGGTCATGATACCTTTACCTCGCATCTTGCTGATGAACATGCCATAGCCAATTTCACGCGAGTTAAAGTAAGGCACAGTCTTGAAGTGAAAAACGCGGCCAAGTATTGTGTCCTTCTTCGTGCCTTGATTAGCCTCTTGCCCTTCAATAATGAGGAAGCTCTCACTAATGTCTTTGGACTGGGATTCAGCCTCAAACTTCTTTTCCAATGCGCCAGGCAACATCACCTCAAGTGACAAAAATTCGCCTTTGGCTTCGGCCGAATTCATTAGAGTGATCAGTTCGGGAACATCCTCCTTACGAACGTGACGTAAATGAAAGCAACTACCTTTGATCATGTTAATGGTCTCCTGTCCAAAAGCCGTCAACGATAAAAATACGGGGAATTGTCAGCGCGTAATGCACTGACAATAGTGTAGCAGTCCATGCCGCCATTTCTAACGACAAGTACCACTTTATCTATTGACTTAACAGGCAGCTGCTAATTTCACTTTCGATGTGCCCCCTTATTCTCCCTGATTCCTTTGGTGCTATTTTTACTAAGACGGGGTAAAGGTGGTACGTCTGCGCAATCAAGCGGTGAAATCCGGGGCCCGATAATCAGTATCTTGTTACATATACAGCCAAACGGTATTGACCTCTTTACTCCCAGAGAGTATTTTCATATACATCATTATTTGGAGAAAAATCCATGTCGGCGTCCTTGAGCAACGACGAAATTGAGGATCGCTATTTTTTGCTCGGTAAGATGGAGATATTGAATGTATTCAATGATCTCATCCACCGCAGAGAGCCCGTCACTGTTTATTTTAACGGTGGTCAGGAATTCATCCTTAGCATGTTGTTGGAGGCGCGCGCTGAAGCCTTGATTTTTGATCTGGGTGGTGACGAGAGGGCAAATAAGCTTCTCCCCAAAAGCGCGACCTGTGCGTTTGTTGCCATGCCTGATGGTATCCGCGTGCAATTCACAGGATTACAGCCTAACCGTTTCATGTGGGGCGAGCATCAGGCGTTCTGGATGCCTTTGCCTGAACGTATTATCCGGCTGCAGCGACGCGAGACCTACCGGAATTTATTACCGGTGGCTAATCCGCTCAAAGTAGCTTTATTCATAGAAGACGGGACAAAAAACCATGAACTGGTCTTGCATGACCTGAGCGTTGGAGGTTTTGGGGCAACCATAACCGGACTGCCATCACTACGCGCAGACGATAAAATTATGCAGCTCGAAATACCTCTGTCAGACAAAACAATCTTGATCTGCGCCGGTCACATCAGGCACGTGACCTTGATCAGCAGGGATGGACATGGACGCTACCGGGTCGGGGTGAAGTTTTTTAAGTTACCGCATGCAATGGAAGTTGCTATCCAGCGGTTTATTATTAAAACGGAATATGAGCGGCGTAAATTGCTGATGATCTAGGCGAACGGATAACGCACCCGAATCTAGCAAGTAAGTGGATTCTGTTAGTTCATAAACATTGCGACATAAAAAGAAAATTGTCGATATCTGGCAAGTCTGTAAATGATCTGTTTTACTATTGAAAATGAGGAAATTGCATGTACGATGATAATGACTTTTTTGCGACAGCGAAATTCTTAAAGCTCGGCGTGAGAATTGCCATCAAAAATCCCATGGGGCAAAACTCCTCGTTTTCTACGAGCTTCCCTACTCCCAAAGGTACTACGGTCTCTTTTGATGAAAAATCTTTATACGATCTGGAACGCAAATTACGCAATTTGCTGGCGAGCGATATTCCAGTCAAAACTAAACTTGCTCCATTCGATTACTTAGGTACAAATTTTCGCGGAATCATTTTCCATCTGAAAGATATGAATGAATATGTGCTGCAAGAAACCCATGATCTGTTCGGGACAGCATCTAAACGTATCGTCAGAAAATCTGAGCACTTTTTTCAATTACTTAAATAACACACAAAGGTTCATGTGATAGATGCACTCATTGCTGGCAGATTGTACGGTCAGGCACAGCAACGGCAAGGCCAGTCAGGCAGCCATTATGTCACTTGTAAGCTACGCGTTGCGCTCGCTGACGGGGATACTATTTTTTGTAATGTGATTGCGTTCGACGACGATTTGCAAGAAGCGCTGCTCGCATTAGGTGATGGTGACGCGATCTCACTCTCAGGCGCTTTGACGCCTAAGATATGGGAAGACAAGCAAGGCAATACCCGGCCGGCCGTTGACTTGATTGCGCATGCGATACTGACCGTGTATGACGTACAAAAAAAACGTGAGGCTTTGCAAGTCGATGACCTTAATTAAATACACTTTAATAAATGCACTTTAAATACCCTTGCACCTAAATTGCAACTGGAAGGATTCGTATGAAATGGGAAGGTAATCGCGAAAGCGATAATGTGGAAGACCGCCGCGGTGATGAAAATACAGGCGGTGGCTTAGGCGGTCGCCATATCGGTATCGGCTCCATCGTCATCGCTTTAGTGGCCTCCTACTTTTTTGGCGTGAATCCTCTGACGGTATTGAGTTTATTAAGTGGCGGCGGTGGTGGGCAGGTGTCAACAAATCAGCAGGCTCATCAGAGCCGTCCTGCTGCCAATGACAGAGAAACCAAGTTCGTACGTACGGTACTAGCTGATACGGAAGACGTCTGGACCGAATTATTTCGTGCCAGAAGCGCGCAATATACAGCGCCGCATCTAGTTATTTTTGACAATCTCACGTCTACCGCTTGCGGCAAAGGCGAGTCAGCAACGGGGCCTTTTTACTGTCCGTCTGACAGCAAGGTGTATATCGACCTGAGTTTTTATCGATTGATGCGAGATCGGTTTAATGTCGGCGGTGAGTTCGCACAAGCCTATGTGATTGCGCATGAGGTCGGCCATCATGTACAAAATCTGCTGGGCATCTCTGAAAAAGTACATGATGCTCGCGCTCGCGCCTCGCTGATACAAGGGAATGCCCTTTCAGTCAGAATGGAATTGCAGGCGGATTGTTTTGCAGGAGTCTGGGCTTTTCATGCAAATCAGGCCCGTAGCATCCTGGAAAAAGGAGATGTAGAAACCGCTCTGAATGCAGCGACCGCCATCGGTGACGATGCGCTGCAACGCAAAGCCCAGGGACAGGTTGTCCCCGACTCCTTCACCCATGGTAGTTCGGAACAAAGGGTTCGCTGGTTTAGCCGGGGACTAGAGAGCGGAAAAATGGAGCAATGCGATACGTTTCAGACAAAGCAGTTGTAAATTAACCACCTCGATATTCAGTCGGTTTTTAAATCGCTTGTAATACGTTTTTAACTATTTTTTTAACATTATTTAACCTAAATGTCGTTCAAATAGTAGTATTAAGATAACAAAAAGCTTGCCTTTTTTGCAAATAAAGTTGAAAATTGAAACCTTTATTTGCGGCACATTGCCGCAAATCGACACATCATTCCTAAAGCGCGTAATCTCAAGATAAAGATTGAATGCGCTTTGAGACAACAAATTTGGACATGATCGTGAAGACATGCAGAGCTTGATCCAGGCTGACAAAAGATGCAGCTGAGATTGTACAAATGCTCCGCATGCCACTTTGAACATAAGGCTGATTGATGTTTTCTTTCCCTTTCAAGAAAAATAAAAATACGACCGCAGCGTATGAGGAAAAACCCTTCTTTGAAAAAGAAGAACAAGTTTTTTTCGGACGCTTGCGTCGTGCTCTGCCGAATTGCTATATTTTTCCGAAAGTGGATCTGGTCGATTTGCTTGAACCAATGAGTACGGACGCCAAATTACGACGCACAGAACAAGCCGATCTCGAAGATCGAAAAATAGACTATGCGATTTTTGACGCGAGCATGAGTTTATTGTGTGTGATCGAGCTCAACGAAGAACTCGGTGATGATGGAAAGTACCTGACCAATGAAGCTTTTTTTAAAGCCGCAGGTATCAAGACCATTCGCTGGGAAAGACAGTCGCTGCCGATTTTTGATCAGATATTACGTACCTTAGCGCCCTTTTCAAGCATCGCCGCTCCCAAGCCGGATATCGCTGCCAGCACAATTATGCGCAACCAGCAATTAGCGGCGACTACCACGCCACCGAACCCCGATACAGTTCAGGCAATCTACTCGTCGCATCCGACACCGAGCAACATCGTTGCCATGTCGATTAATGATATTGAGCGGCTGACTCCCAGGAAATACATTAAAACGGCTTATCCTCATTTATGGCAGCGTATTTGCCTGTTCTGCAATGAGCCTATGCACCTGAAGCGTTATCTGACCTCTCTGGTTATTCAAGGTCCAGGCGAGGATAGAGTCGGATTTCCGAACGAAGTACTGGTTGAAATCGCCAGTATTCAGGCAGAAAATGAACGGCACCTGGACAAAGCAGCACCGAGGACGACCTGGGATACGGCATTTATTAATCGCTGATCACGATTGCCACTGAATTGCTCCGACCGCCTATCCAGATCCATGACGTTCTGGTCTACGATAAAACCATTTCATCGCAAACAGCTCGCAGTTCGCCACGTCTTTCTGCATACTGCGACGGCATTGTTTGATCTAACCTATAAGGAAACAACATGACTACTCTGACTCGTTTTGTGCATCGTGTTTGCGTCATTGGCCTAGCATTCGGCGCAATTGGACTGGCAACTTATGCTCCGGCTGCAAGTGCCGCGGATTGGAGCTGGAACTGGGCATCAGGCAAGAAAATTGCCGGATCAGGTAAGGTACAAATAGAAAACCGTGCCGTCAGTCAATTCACTTCCATCAGCGTAGGTCTGCCAGCCAATGTGGAGTTACAGCAAGGAAGCAGTGAGGGTATTTCTATTGAAACCGACGATAACCTGCTCGCGCTGATTGAAACCATCGTGGAGAATGGAACGCTTAAAATTCGTCCTGTTGAAAAAAACACGAATTTCGACACCAAGACCATGAAGATCGTGATCCGCCTAAAACAGATTGACGAACTGGATGTCGGTGGTTCTGGTACCGTTCATGCGGACAAACTGCAATCGACTAAACTGCGCGTAACCGTCGCAGGTTCGGGTGCGGTGAATCTGAGCAGTGTGGCTGCCGATAGTCTGGCATTATCGATTGGCGGCAGCGGTAGCTTTAAAGTCGCCGGTGCTGCATCAACCGTGTCTATGAGCATAGGCGGCTCTGGCTCTATCGACGGTGCAGCGCTCAAAGTCAATGATGCCAAAATCAGTATAGGTGGATCAGGCAAGGTCAGCACTGCGACCAAGGATAATTTAAAAGTCAGCATCGGCGGATCCGGCACTGTCAGCTATTACGGCGATCCACAAGTGAGCAAAAGTATAGGCGGCTCCGGCAGCGTTGTACGTGTGGGAAATTTTCCATCCTGACAGATATGAGCTGTAGCTAGTCCGTGCCATATTGCGCTATACCCGTCGTCAAAAAATCGCTGAGGCAATTGAATTGTCTCAGCGATTTTTTAATTACAGGACTTACGCACGATAATTCCAGCGAGACACGGTAATATCTTCGCAGCAGTTTTACGTGAGTCTTCTAGCAGCACTGATCAAGCAAAATTCAGCCCCCTCATACGCGCTTTCTGGTAACTCACTATAATCATCATGCTTTGCGAAGAGACGCTGTGTTGCTGCATGCCAATCGTCGCAATATCAGTCACAACAACATCCCGCTGCCATCACTTTTTCAGGAGTTCCTATGACGATTTCTATGTATGCCGCCTCTGTACCCGTGTTCCGCCAAATGCTCTTGAGCTTAAGCGACGTCCTGGCAAAAGCCGAGGCACACGCAACGGCCAAAAATATCGAACCTTCGGCTTTGTTGCAGTCACGTCTGTTTCCAGACATGCTGTCATTCACCCGCCAGATCCAGATAGCAGCCGACTTTGCGAAAAGCGTCTCGGCTCGTCTTGCTCGTATTGATGTCCCATCCTACGAAGACAATGAACAAAGCTTTGCAGACCTGCAAGCGCGCATCACAAAAACATTGGCACTGCTCGACACGCTGACACCGGCACAATTTGACGGCAGCGAAGAGCTTGATATCGTTTTACGTCCTGGCACGCCGAAAGAAAAAAAACTCAGCGGTCAAAATTACCTGTTGGCCTATGGCTTGCCACAATTCTTTTTCCATGTAACGACGGCGTATTCACTGCTGCGCCATAACGGTATTGAAATCGGCAAAAAAGACTACATGGGCGCCTATTAAATGAAGCGATTTGCCAGCTGCCATGCATGATCTTTTTTCTGCGCCGACAACACTGGAGCAACTGACGATCGTCGATGGTGAGCTGGCATTTGCGCATCAATTTTATGCGGCAGAGTATGCAACGGACTTATTTCACGAGCTACTCAATACCACCCCTTGGCGCCAAGATCCCATCACCGTGTGGGGCAAAACACATCTGCAACCACGCTTGACTGCATGGTATGGTGACAAACAAAGTAGCTATGAATATTCGGGATTGGCACTTGCCCCCTACCCCTGGACGCCAACGCTGCTAGCCATTAAACACGCAATAGAAGAGCTGACACAACAGTCCTACAATAGCGTCTTACTCAATCTGTATCGCGACCAGCATGACAGTGTTGGCTGGCATAGTGATGACGAACCGGAACTCGGCCCGTCGCCCGTCATTGCATCCCTGAGCCTAGGTGACACACGTCGCTTCAAACTCAGGCACAAAACAAATCCCATGCAAAAACCGCTGACCATCGCCCTAAGCAACGGCAGCCTACTACTCATGTCAGGTCAGCTTCAGAGTAAATGGGAACATGCCGTTCCAAAAGAAAGCCGATTGCACACACCGCGCATTAATCTCACGTTCAGAACTATATTGCGCTAGTGTTTATGCGGTTCTCCGGCGCGTTATCCTTCAAAAACCTTATGAAATAAGCGGAATAGTTTTTGGAAGTACAAAAATCTCTACAATATTTAACCCGGGTTTTGGATTAGAACAGCGGTCATATTGTTCCTTTGAAAGCCGCATGCCATCTGGATTATTAGAAGTGATCGCGGTCGGATGGAGAATCATGATTTAAGCTATTAGCTGCTAGTCAGCACCTGGCCCACCCTGATTCATACCACCGGATCCACCAGGCATACCGCCGCCACTTTGTCCGCCCGGTCCACCTTTACCGCCGCGAGGTCCACCACCTTGCTTCTGTCCGTCACCACCGGCGCGTGAGTCTCTCGGCTGGTCTGCTACAAGCGTCAATTGCTCCATCAGCAAACTCATGACAATCTCATGCTGCTTATCGTCCAGAGCATCATGCATGGTCATCCATAGTTCCCTGAGCTGCTGATTCTCCTGCAAAGAAATTAACTCATCCTGATCCATCACTTTGGCGAGGTCACGTAATTCGGTATTTTTGTTTTGTATGCCATTTTTAATGGATTCTTGCACGTTACGACGACGAGCCTCGCGGGTGCGGATAATATTGCGCACTTTGGCTTCGGTCTGCTGCCACAGCAACTGCTGATTGGCGCTTAAGCTAAGATTTTTTTTAACTTCCTCGAGAATTGGCAATGCATCTTCCGCACGAAATTCCGATACAGGAATCGCTAGTACAGGTTGGACGAAAGACAGCAACGCGCACGCAAATACAATGCAAGCTGCAAATTTGAGAGGAAAGCGGGAAAGTGGCAAGGACATCTTGCTGCTCCTGATAAGATGAAAGAAAAGACGCCCAAAACCGGGCAAAAAAAAGCTACGCCATAAGAGGCGTAGCCGAAAACCACTTTGGGAGTGGGATCAAGAAAAGTAAAATGAAGCAATGCCAATATAGTCTGCCCTCAGCATCATATTGATGACTATTACATTTTTTTACGGGATGATGGTGCCGCGATACTTAAGCGATACAAAAACAGGCAAAAGTTTTACATACAGATACACTATGTAAAAAATGACACCCTCTGTTTGAGGCGGACATAAAAACATCACGACTAACGGATCAGGCATGGCAGCTTCTACACCACAAAAATCCGAAGACTACTTCCCAGAATTGCATTCGCAACGCTTTGTTCTCAGGCAAATAGTACAAGACGATATCGGCAATATTTTTAAAGGCTTATCACACCCAAAAGTGATTGCTTATTATGGTATTTCTTATGACAGTCTGATTGCGACACAAGAGCAAATCGAGTGGTATCAGCATTTAGAAGCAGAGCAGACTGGCCGCTGGTGGGCAATATGTCCATGCGGGATGCCGGATCAATTAATTGGAGCTTGCGGGCTGTATGAGTGGGATAAGGACAATCACAACGCCGACCTCGGCTATTGGCTACACCCAGATTACTGGCGTCAAGGTGTGATGCAAGAATGCTTACGCACCATGCTAGTTCACGCATTTAGCGCAGGACAATTACACAGAGTCGAAGCAGAAGTTGAAAGCGCAAATAAGGCCAGTAGCGAACTTTTATTGAAACTGGGATTTCAGCTGGAAGGATGCCGCAGAGAAGTCGCATGGAAAAATCAACGTTACATTGACATGGACTACTACGGTTTACTGGACCACGATTTTTCAGAAAAAATAAAAGCGAATTGACCCACTTGTGCCATAAGGACAGCAGTAATTGCGCATCGTGATGGCATTACTCCGCAGAGCACCGCACCACTCAGGTGTCGGCGAAGCAATAGCGCTCCAATGGTAAATTCCAAACACTCTTTAATCGATCTTTCATGAAGTCACTTACTCTTGTCTTATCTCTGTGTCTCCGTGCCTCGGTGGTGAAAGGTCTTGGTTTTTGCGTCAGTCCTGTCGATATGGTTTTTCAATGCGGAGGTTTTTAGAAGTTCCCTACTGAAAAATCCGGTTAGATATTTGCTTTCACGACAAACTCGACGCCGACCTCACGCCAGCATTCGATTTCTTTTTGCAGCCCGAATGCGACTGTCGGGTGCAAGGTAACCCAGTCCTGGCGAATTTCGAGTTCGATTTTATTTTTCATTTTCAAACGAAAATCAGCATAATCAAGCTCAACCCGCGAGTGCATAAAAGTCACAGACAAACGCAGCGCCAGTACCGCTTTGGCAAAATCAAGATCGGCAAAACTATCACTGATTTTTCTGAGATTACCTTTTTGACTCAAAATCAATTTGCTCATTACACGCTGTTCACGGGTAGTGAATCCGGCCATATCGGCATTCTCAATCATGTAGGCGCCGTGCTTGTGGTAGCCCGTATGCGACACTACCATGCCAATCTCATGCAGCATCGCACTCCAGTGCAGATGACGGGTATAGGTATCGGAGGAAGGTTTCAGTTGTGCATATAAAGACTTCACCATATCGGCTACGCGATTAGCGCGTGTCACATCAGCATGGAATAGAGTCGCAGCGTTATGCACTGCCTGCTCACGCCGGTCGCGCTTGGTTGAGCGCAAATACAAATCCCACATCACGCCCATACGCAAACCCGCTTCAATCGGGAGAAGTACATCAATATTAAATTCTTGCAGCAGCCCGATTAGAATCGCTAGTCCACCGACAACCATTGCAACGCGCTCTGGTTTGATGCCGGTTAATTCCAACTGACTGATCTGTCCGCATTGCACGCAATACTGTTTTAGCGTGGTCAGGCTTTGTAAGGTGATGCTGCCGTCACCGAGACTGTTTTTTGAGAGTGCATCCGAGATCGCACGTATTGTTCCGGACGAACCATAGGCGTTACGCCAATGCTCAGGCTGATATGGCGGCGCGGCATCTTCAAACAAAGATCGTGCAGATAAGATGGCGGCTTCGAAACCAGCTTCGGTGATTTTCCCTTGCGGGAAAAAAATAGAACTATGTTTGACTGTGCCGATGCTGAAGGATTCGACTTTAACGATCTCATGCCCACGCCCGAGAATGACTTCGGTTGAGCCTCCGCCGATATCCAGAACTAAGCGACGTTCCCCGGGGATCGCAATGGAATTAGACACCCCCATGTAAATCAGTCGCCCCTCCTCCTCACCTGAAATCACTTCTATGGGATAACCGATCGCCGCTTCCGCTGCGGGCAATAAGACTCCCGCATTTTTGGCAATCCGTATCGTATTCGTCGCGACAACCCGCACCGCATCAATAGGGAACTCGTCGAGGATGAGTTTAAAACGCGCCAGACTATCCACCGCACTTTTGATCGCTGCCGCTGTTAAGTTGCCTTGACTATCCAGGCCTGCTGCAAGCCGGATAGGGTCGCGCGCACTTTTGACGACGCGAATCACATCACCTTCATGACGTCCTATATGCAAGCGAAAACTATTTGAACCAAGATCAACGGCTGCAAACATACTGCGACTCTCCAATTAGATATATCGATACAAAATGCATCATGCAGCAAGTAATTTTTAGCAAAAAAACTGATTGGACCACATCATCAATCAAGGGAGTATCCAGATGATATTCTCTGGTGACTCACTATTCTGATAAATGATATTAATCATTATTTATGACGTCAGAATGACGGCATCTACGCTAACAAATCGTCTCTGCGATCTCATACGGGAGTGAAAAAACGCCCCCGCATAGATTCCAGTCCAGTACTTTTCAGTACTTCAGCCAGACGCTCCGCAGGGCGTTTCGCAGGTAAGCCCTTATATTCAGCAATGATCAGCTCGTTTTTCATCGAGTGCTCCCAGCCAACCAGTTCTGTCACACGCACTTGATACCCGTGCGCCTCAAGCTGCAGGCAGCGTAATACATTGGTGATCTGGCTACCGAATTCGCGCGTATGGATGGGATGACGCCACATTTCAGACAACGGATTATCCCTGACTGCATCCGCTTTATGTTTGCGCAATTCAGCCGCAACTTCCGCCTGACAGCAAGGAACCAGCACCATGAATTTTGCTTTCTTTTTTAGGCCAAATTCGATTGCGTCGTCAGTCGCGGTATTACAGGCATGCAAAGCCGTCACAATATCAATCTGATCCGGCAATTGTGTTGAACGAATGGATTCTGCAACAGATAAATTCAGGAATGACATCCCCGGGAAATCCAGGCGCTGCGCGAGTTCCGTCGATTTGCTTACCAGCTCGTCACGCGTTTCTATGCCATAGATACGGGAAGCATCCTGACCTGCTGTCGCCTTAAAAAACAAATCGTACAAAATAAAACCGAGATACGATTTGCCCGCGCCATGGTCAACCAGACTCAGATCTGCGTGAGTCTCCCGCAACTGCTGTAACAGAGGCTCGATAAATTGATACAGATGATAAACCTGCTTCAGTTTACGACGACTGTCCTGATTCATCTTGCCGTCACGGGTCAGGATGTGCAGCTCCTTGAGCAACTCAATGGATTGACCGGGACGAATCTCATGATGCTGCTCTTGCTTATTGGCAGCCTTCGGTAATGGAATAGGTTTGTTTTTATCCTGCTTATGCTTCATCAGGCGGCCTTGATAGGTGAATTGGAACATTGTGCGACTAGCGCACTGGAATAAGCACAGTGCAATAAGTATAGACACTTCTCAGCACCAGAAAAAACAAAAAAGGATCCAGGCTTACACCTGAATCCTTATATTTGCTTGTAACTTTGGTAGGCCGTGCGGGATTCGAACCTGCGACCAACGGATTAAAAGTCCGCTGCTCTACCAGCTGAGCTAACGACCCAAAGACTGCTGTTTATAATCAATGCGCGATCTGCAGAAAACGAATGCAAATTCAATAACGCTCTTGCTTATAAATGAAAAAGACTTAGATTTTCACCTAAGTCTTTCGAATTTCGTGGTAGGCCGTGCGGGATTCGAACCTGCGACCAACGGATTAAAAGTCCGCTGCTCTACCAGCTGAGCTAACGACCCGAAAGAACGAAATTATAGTATGTTCCATAATCCCTGTCAACGAGCTTGCCGGATTTTTTCCTGTGCAGGCATGTTCTCTCAGATCGCAGGCTTATTTTGTGGCGGCCAGACGACTCTTTGCCGCTTGCGCTGCATCGGTATCAGGGTACTGTGCAATCACTGTTTCCAGTGTTTTTTTGCTACCCGGTTTGTCTTTTAATTCAAGCTGACAAGACGCAATATTCAGCATTGCATCCGGGGACTTAGGATGATCAGGGTAATTCTTCACTAACTGCTGCAAAGAAGAAATCGTGTTTTTGCAGTCACGTTGTGCATACCATGAATTGCCTAGCCAATACTGCGCAGAGCCTGCATAAGCGGACTGAGGATAGTTCACATTGAACGCGGTAAATGCCGCACTCGCATTTTTATAATCCGCCGCTTTAAACAAGGACAGCGCCGCATCGTAGGCGCGTTGTTCGCCAAGATCGACCGTCGCTTCTTTGCCATCGATCGTCATTTTTTTTGGTTCTAATTTGCGCACGCGATTATCAAGATCGACATAAAAATCTTGCTGACGACGTTGCGTGTTTGCGAGATCATTGGTCAAGACTTCTACTTGACCACGCAATTTCGCAATCTCACCGCGCAATTGCTCGATCTGATTTGCCAGTTCCAATGCACTGCTTTTATCGGCCTTTGTATCTAGTTTATTGTCTAACTTGGCACTGACGGCATCGACCTTGGCACGTAAATCCAGTATCGCCTTACGCGCTTCGTCGTCATCAAAAATGCCTGCAGAGGCGCTCAATGGCAACGCAGACACCAGCAACATCGTGCATGTCATCACCCGCATCGATTGGGGAAAAGTAAACAATTTCATGGGATTGGCAATTTAGTGAATTGAAGCAGAAGACTGGAAAGCAATGAGTGCTTTACGAGGATGGTCAGATGATATTTTGAACAAGCGAATCTCATCTGACGGCCGTCAATCTACATAATAGAGGATTGCTCTTCACAGGCAATCCTCAACCGCAGATTATTGATAGACGATATCGGAACGGCGATTCTCGGCCCATGAGGCCTCGTCGCTACCCGTTGCTTTTGGTTTTTCTTTACCAAGAGAAACCGCTTCAACTTGTGCCTCAGGTACACCTAACAGCGCCAGTGCTTTACGAACAGCTTCAGCACGTTTTTGACCGAGAGCCAGATTGTATTCACGGCCACCGCGTTCATCGGTATTGCCCTGGATCAGAATTTTACGGCCCTTGTTTGTCACTAGGTATTTAGCGTGAGCCTCTACCAGTGCTTTGTATTCGTCTTTGACAACATAGCTGTCATAGTCAAAGTAAACGCTGCGTTTTGCCAGGACACCTTTAGGATCATTCAAAGGATCAACAGAGCCTGTATCAACAGCGCTGACAGTGCGTGTATCCGGTGTTGTTGGAACCGTGGTAGTTGCAGACTTATCTTCCACTTTAGCTGGTTCTTCCAGTTTGACCGGTGTGCTGCAAGCAGTGATCAGAGCGATGCTAGTCAACAGCAATGCGAGGGTAGTGGATTTGATCGGTGAGCGCATGTAATTCTCCTTTTTGTAAACTAAAAACTTAGAAATTTCGGTAAAAATATAATCAAACAATTACTTCATGAAGGGACCCCACGTGGGCTCCCGAATATCTCCGGCTTGCACCGTCAATTTTTGCTTCACTCTACCATCGACCGAGACTACCGCTAATGAACCGCGGCGACCGGATTCGGTGGCGTACATGATGTATCTGCCATTCGGTGAAAAACTTGGTGATTCGTCTTTGACCGTATCGGATAAACGCTGCTCCTGGCCGCTGGCCAGATCCAGTGAGTACAACTGAAACTTACCTTCACGGCGGGAAATAAACGCCAGGGTTTTTCCGTCTGGCGATATCCTAGGAGTAATATTATAACTGCCGCCGAAGGTCACGCGCTTGGCATCACCTCCCGCAGCACTCATGCGATAAATTTGCGGACCGCCACTACGATCACTGAGAAAATAAATATATTGTCCATCTGCAGAAAACTGTGGCTCAGTGTCGATACCGCTGGTCTGCGTCAAGCGCTGCAATCCCGTGCCATTCGCATTCACCTGATAAATCTGGGTTAAGCCATCACGTGATAATGAAATCGCCAGTTTGCTACCATCCGGTGACCACGCTGGTGCCGAATTACTCCCTTTGTAATTCGCAATCACGGTGCGCTCACGCGTGATCAGATTCTGCACATAAATCACCGGCTTCTTCGCCTCAAAAGACACATAGGCTACCTTAGTTCCGTCCGGCGACCAGGCTGGTGAAATAATCGGCTCATTCGAGCGCAATGCGACTTGAGTACCATCACCATCGGCATCGGCTACTTCCAGGCGAAATTCATTACCGGCTTTAGTCACATAAGCAATACGGGTAGAAAAAGCACCGCGCGCACCGATCAGTTTTTCATAAATATCGTCGGCGATTTTATGTGCGGTCAGGCGTGTATTGGCTGGTGGCGTCGCCATTGCAAACCCGGATAATGTCGACGATTTGATGGTGTCCAGCAATTTATAGCGCACATCAAAACGACCGTCACTCAGCTTCTGCACACTACCGACGACTAGCGCCTCGGCACCACGCGACTTCCAGCTATCAAAATTGACGGGGCTGGTTTCTGTGATGACCGTACCAACATCAATCAAACGAAAATAACCACTGCGGGTCAGGTCGTCTTTGATGATGGATGTAATTTGTTGCGGTGTTAAAGCTTCATCTGCAAAACTCGCAATCGCAATCGGAATCTGCGTGGAGCCGACACCCGATACCTCAACCCGTAATTGCGCATAGGCCACATTAGCGGCCAGGCTAGCACTCAATCCTAAGACTTTAATCAAGGAAACTATCTTCATTCCGGTTTATTCTTTCATTCTATGAACGTACACAATACTTGGCGGCACTTCACCAGATTTGTCTCTCGGGAAAGGTGCAGATTTCTCAATCGCTTTTTCCACTGCTTCATCAAATCCGGGGACACCTGAAGATTTTAACTTTCGTATTGGACCACGCAGAGAACCATCGGGCAATAGCTCAATCCGGTATTCCACGGTAGGATTGTTACCAGACGTTTCAGGGGCATTAAATACGGTGTTTGAACGTACTTTGGTACCAATACGTGCGGCATAACTTGGATCGCCGCGATTATTACCCGTTGATTTGGCTGCATCACCAGTGCCGCCGCTGCCTGTCGCGGTCGCCTGCCCGGTCAAACGGCGCATATCTTCTTCGCGCATTTTTTCTCTGGCAAGCTGCTCTTTATTTTGCTGCTTTTTGCTGTCAGCAAGCTTTTTCTTATCGGCGTCTTCTGCCGCCAGTTTCTCTGCTTTGATTTTTTGCTCAGCGAGTTTCTCTTTTTCTTTTTTCAATGCCAACTCTTGGTCTTGCTTGCGCCTGGCCTCTTCGCGCTCAATTTTTTGCTGATCTTCGAGTTTTTTCTTTTCGACGAGCTTACGCTTTTTTTCTTGCGCCAAGGCGATCTCGGGGTCTTCGACCGGCTGCTCTTTTACGACGGGCTTTTCCTGCGCTACTACTTTTTCAGGTTCAGGCGCGGGCTCTACCGGTACAGGTTTAGGTGCGGCATCTCTGGTGCTCATATCCCAGACTTCCGCTTCCACTGCCATTGTTTCTTTATTCTGCCACTGCACACCAACCCATAGAAAAATCAGCAGTAACAAATGCACCAGTGCGGCCAGGCTGACGGAGCGCCACTGGCCGGGCTCACGTGGAAATCTGTCTGCGGGGATATTCAGGGAAAATTCTTTCATGACTTTATATGATGCACCAATTGCTGCTTAGTTCCTTGATATGATCTACAAATGATTACCTGAGTGTTATTTTCAAGCGGATATTGCATTGCAAATAAAATTATAAGCGGGATCACTGAGCGAAGTCGGGAATTACGGTCTAATTAAATGAAAACGTATAGTAAGCATCGACCGAGGACTCATTACCTGTCCTGCCGATAATGCTGATGCGCCGGGTAAGTTGCCAGCTCAATTTAATTGCACCACTGGCATCGGACAGACCACGCTCAACCGACAGCACAATTCCCGGTGCCAGCCGCTTGCCGATGGTAACGACCTGATCACCTGAACTTGATCCTAAAGAGGTAGCGCCAGCAATCGTCTGGCTGGGCAACTTAGAGCCGTTGCCGGTATCCGCAGTACCCATCGAAAACTCGTCAAAACCCAGCCCATGCACCAAATCCCGTGGAATATTGCGGCTGCCATCTCCGCCGAAAATAGCGCTCGCTGCCGACATGAGTAAGGAGGCATCATTCCCGGCGATCTGATCTGAGCCGCGGCCGAGTACCAGCCATGACAGCTTTTCGGCATCGGGCACGCTGGGCTCAGAAACCAGGCGTACTTGCGGCGCAGCAACCGTACCGACCACTTCCACGCCCGCCTCTACCGCCAGTCCCAGCCGCAAAGCACGGATATTCAAACCAGGATTAGTCGGCGGCCCCTGAAAATTCAAAATGCCACGCTCTATCGCCAACTGCTGTCCATAACCTTCATAAGCACCGCCAACCGTACTGATGGAGCCACTGGCCTGCATGGGATTACCATCCGCAGCGCGCAAGCGTATGGTGCCTGCCAGCGCCGTATCTAGCCCACGGCCAACAAATACAAATCGGGGTCCCATATCAAAACTCATGTCGAGCCGGGACTTCAGCGCTTTCTTGCTGGCATCTTCTGCGGCCTTGGCTTGTGCTGCTTTATCCTTACTGCGGATCACGACGACATCGCTAGACAAACTCGGCGGTGGCAATTTGGGCAATTTAAAATATCCACCATCGGCTTTAAGCTTTCCCGTCAGGTTCCAGACGTCTTTGACATTCACGATATTTGTCTCGCCACTGACCACGAGCCAGCGGTCATTTCGCTGCAGTAACGGGAACTGCGTCATCTTCGCCTGAATATTGCCACTCTCATTACGGATGTCGATATCACCGCTAGCACTGAGCTCGCCTTTTTGCCCTATCCAATTGACTCCCTGAAATTGTGCATGACGAGGCATCATCGATACGGTATTCGAAAATTCAAGGCGATTCAGCCGTACATGACTTTCATCAATGACAGCGTCCAACACCCCATTGGGCAAGAGCAAGCCCTCAGACGCAAATGCCACTTCGAGTTCTCGGCCACTGAGCTTGGCCTGATACTTCGGCTGCTTCATCTGTCCGGCCAGTTGCGCGTCAATTAGTAATTTACCTTTTAATGCCAGGCCGGGATTGATCCATGGTCCCAGCCACTGCACATCGGGAATATCTGCCTTAACCTGGCCAGCAAGAGCGGCGTCGGAAGCAAAAGTCCAGCTACCGGATCGCTTGCTGACGGCAGAGTTTGCCTGCAATTGCCAGCGCCCCAGCCGCGCGCCATCGGCAGTCGCATTCAGCTCCAGTTTGTTAGCATCACTGCCAGCAAGCAATCCACCTAAGACGAGATGCATTTGCAAATCACGGATGCCTAAAGGAATCGCTTTACCGGTACCATCAGCATCATTAATACGCACATCACCGCTCTGACGTTGCATATGCAACTCTCCTTGCAGGTGATCTTTGAGTTGTAGATTCCATGCGGTATCGAGCAGCAGATCTCCCTCGACGGCATATTGTGGCCTAATCAAATTTGCCAATGCAATGGCATTCATCGCGGCCCACTTCCCTTGCGTTTTGATACCGTCCGGCGACCACTCGAACTGGATAACATCCAGACGGCCAATCGATCCTGCCAAAGCTAGGTCACTTACACTCAGTGATTGACCCGAGGCGCGTAACTTCACTGGCGCAAGCAAATTGAGATCTGGTTTGCCCGTCAAACCGGCACTCAGAATTTGCCCTTGCCACTGCAAAGCGTCAGCAGATTTTTCAGCTGCATTTGCCTTGCCTCCCAAACTACCAGTGGCTTGCATCGTTAAACTACGTGCTTTGGTAAAGCGAGTATTCAGGCTGATCGTATGTGACTCGCGCGTGCCCTTCAGCAGCAAGCTGATTTGCTCCGCTAGGATTGGCAAGCCCACTTTTTTATTCGTATTCAGCGCATCTGTTGTTTTGCCTGGCACAAGATCACTGTGCAAATTTTTGATTTGAATATCGCCATCAAAAGCACCCTGTACACCACGCGCCAAATCGAGCTTGGCCTGGACGCTATCAACTTCCCATTGCTGACCAAAGTGCAGTTTTTGCGCGCTGATATCGATCATTCCAGCGGGCTCAGTCATTTTTCCGTGAAGGCGCAACTGAGCTTTTAGATTGCCCGCCAAGGCTTGTTGTGAGGGCAACCATGGCGAGATTGCCGTCAGATCGCTCATCTCTATCGTCACTTGCAATTGATCCTTATCGTTCCCCCAGACGCCTTGTCCGGTTATAGAATTTTTACCCCAATGCAGATCAAGCTGCTTAATGCTTAAGGCAAGATCTTGCTGCCAGTGGGCATCAATCGTGCCATTCAGGCTCTGTCCTGCGTATTGTCCTTGCAAGGCAGGTAACTGCAATTCAATATCAAGTTTTGGCTGAAGATGACCAGAAGCCGAAAAGTTGGCATTAATATTCCCCGCCGGCGTCTTGATCCAGCGAGCGGGATCAAGGTGCTGCATGCTGCCTTTGACATTAAATTGCATCGCACTGTTCAGACTCATCTCGCCCTGTGCTTGCAAACGCGACTCCGCTGAAGTCAGATCGAATTTTGTCAATCGTAGCAATGCTGCTTTTTCTGCCGTTGCTATGATTTTTTTCGGCGCTGCAGCTAAACCATTTTTCACATCCAACTCTGCTTGTGCTTTTACTCCCGGAAAATAACTTGCCTCGGCATTCAGACTGGCACGCGGATCGCTCAATTGCGCTTGAAAATTGATCTGATGATCCGGACGTGATTGCGCCTGAATACGTCCCTTTAACTGAGTCGGCTGAATATGTTGATCCAGCAGCGCCAGGTCGACGTCTGCCACATCAAAGCGAGCATCAACTAGAGGCGCGCCTCCTGATGGTAACTGCACCGTCCCTGAACCTGAGATTCGCCCTTTTCCCGCCAATTGCATCTGCATCTGATCCAGTGAAAAGTGATCGCCGTTCCAGACGACTGCCGAAGTCAATTTCGTGAAGGGCAATCCGTTTTGATCAAAACGCCTGGCCTGCGAATTACCGATCTGTATCTTGCCAGTCAGATGCAAACCCGTTGAACTGACGGATGTCGTACTGGCAGATTTCTTCACTGCGGGTGTCGATGCGAATGTCGATATCGATGTCGCTGACACGACAACAGGTTGTATGTCAGCGCTGATATTCAAATTAGCAGCGGGCGCCTGTGCGACAAACTCAGCAGGATTTAAACCAGAGATCGTTGCCTGCAAACTGCGCATTGGCTGAGCGGCAAAAGGCGTGAGCACCGCCTTCAGTTCTCCTTGCAAGGCCGGCGCTAGTTGCGCTCTCTGGACAGTTTTAGTTGCAGTTACAGTTGCATTGGTATTTGTTTCAGCGCTCACCGTCTTCTGGCTTAATGTCGCTCTGGCATCTACCAGCAATTCTTCCAAGGATCCAGAAAGATTGGCGACCACACCGATCTCAGGTAATTCAATATCAGGCTGACCGCGATAATTGAGCTCTGCCTGGGTTTTAAATGGTCTCTGTGTCGCCATCGTCATGCGGGCACTGACATGACCAAAGTCTGTTTTGAGGCTGGCTTGTATTTGATGCTGCAATTGACCGGAGTGCAGTTGCCCCGTAACCCCCGTCAACGTCATCACGGGAGTACGCTTGAACTTACTGCAGTCTGCCACAAAACTGGCAAGTCTGATTTGTCCCATCGCCATCTGATCCAGCACGATCTCAATGCCTGGACTGAGGCTGGCTGGCAAACTCGCCGGTGTTTTATCCTCTAGCGTGTCAATCTGCAAGCTGACAACTTGCAGATTTTGTATAGAAAGTTTTCTATACAAAAGGGCCGACGGTTGCCAGCGCAGGCTTACACCTTCTGCTTTCACATGAATTGTCGCCGTCTGATAACGCAACTCACCTATCGCTAACTCATTCATCAGGTGACCACGGACATCCGCAAAGCTGAGCTGTCCCGCCGTCATCACTTGTATCAGCTTGAGTAAGCTGGTTGTCCCTGATTGAGTCCAGCCTACCCATCCCGTCAATCCTGCCACAACAGCTAGAATAAAAGTCAGGCTCCATAGGAACCGGGAAACAAAACGGATTTTATTTTTTTTCGCCGTGCTCATATTTGCCAAGACAGACGTTGCAGATACGCCGGTAACAATACCCTGCTCAGATTGTGAAGAGTCCTGATTCATGGTGCATTCATGGTGACAGTTGTTGCATCATCAAAATGCAATCGCGATCGAAAAATCGAGGCGGAATTTTTTAATATCTTTGCCGTAGGCGAGATCCAGTGCGACCGGCCCGGCAGGCGTTTTATAACGTCCGCCAATGCCGTAGCCTTGTTTGGCACTGTGATCACGCCAGTTATCTGCCGCGTCGCCAAGATCGATAAACGTCGCGGCACCCCAATTGGATTTGGTCCAATGCACATACTCGGCACTCGCCACACCCATGACTTTGCCACCGGTGACGGCGCCCGCATTTTGAATACCTAAGCTTTGATAAGCGTATCCACGCACCGTGTTACTACCGCCGGTGCGAAACAAATATTCTTCAGGAATACCATCGCGACTTTGCGACAGGATCTGGCCTATTTCTGCACGCAGGATAATGCTGTCACGCTGCCCTACCGGTATCCAGCGCTGGTACTTGGCATAGGTGCGGATAAAACGTTGGTCTGACAATAAAGCCTTTTCTGAAAATGCCAGATCGAGCTGAGCAATCTGACCTTTGCGCGGCGCAAAACTATCGTCGACATCGCGCCATGTCCATCCTATTGAGGTCACTAGGGCTTTATTAAACTTTGGCAGCTCGCCGTCGATTTCTACTTTTTCACGCAAAAAATTCAAGCCGATACGCTGCTCCAGGTGATTGCGCGTACTCGTGCGCTTGACGCCAAGAGCGGTGCGAGTCAGCAACAATCCCGAGATGTCCTGACGGTCTGCCAGCACACCAAAAGAATCTAAAAATTGCGTGTCTCGCGGCGGTAAATAAATATCGGCATAGCCGAGCTGACGCTTTTGTTCGATACGAACGGCACTGCGTAAATCCCATGCCTTACTCAGGATATCACGGTCACGGTAAGACACTTCTGCCCGGAATCCAGTATTGCTGCTATAACCCGCACCAAAACCCAGATCACGCGCTTTACGCTCAACCACACTGACCTCGACAGGCGCGTTATCGGCCTTGGCCGGATCGGTATCGACATTCACTGCAACGGTGGAGAAATAGGCAGAATTTTGTAAGGCTCGCTGATATTCCAGCAGGCGGGAGCGCGAGTACGGCTCGCCTTTTTTTGGTGGCTGATAACGGTCCAGTAACCATGAGGGAAACCTCTGCAAACCAGTTACCGTCATCTCACCCAGTGTAAATGGCGGACCGCTATCGATATCAACGTCCAGCATTGCTGTATTACTGTCTGCATCAACCGTCGCACTGCTATTGGCGATGGAGGCTGACGCATAAACATCAGAACGCAAGGCTTCTATCAGAGTCGTCTTTGCCTTATCCCAATCCTCATCACGAAACGCGGCGCCAGCAGGTAGTCCCCAGTTGGAGGTCAGTGTAGTCTGCCGCTTGACGGCATCTGCCTGCCCCGTTTTATACGCTTCGTTCAGCGCGCCGGAAAATTGTAGCTTGACGTCCTTGATCAGAGTTCTGGCGCCAGCATCAATATTGACCCGAATAACAGAATTTTCACCTGACCTGACGCCGCTTGTTTTTTCGCTGGTATCATTAGCATCAAATGAAATAAGCGGAGAAAAGTAGCCCTCCGTCGCCAGAATATTTCCTATGTCGAGCCGTAATTTGCGCAGCAAAGTCGGTGTCACGTTTTGCGGATCTGTGCCTGGAGCAAGCTCGGGAATATGCTGCTTGATCAGTGCCAGCCAGTCTCCGCTGGCTTCTCCGATCTGAAAGCGCTTTGCGGATGCGGAAACCACGATGGCGTCATTGATGTTGTCACTGCTGACATCGCTAACGACATTACTGTTCACCACATCATTTTTTATGTCGGCAGGCGCATCAGCCTGCTGATTAAGTGGCTTCTCGGCTGTGCTTACTGTGGTCTGCGTTGTAACTGGCGTGACTGACTCAGCAAGCAAGCTGAGCGGCGGCTGTTCTGACGCAAGACAATCGGTAAGTCCCGCACTCAATACCATCAAACTGCAAGAGAGAACAACTGAACGCACAGGCATCACTTGGTCGCCAGGCCAACCCGATTGATACCGAGTTTTTTCGCTTCGGAAATAACTTGAATGATTTCGTCGTACTTCATCTCTTTATCCGCCGACACCATGACCGACAGATCCGGCTTGGCATCGTGATATTCCTTGAGTTTTTGCATCAGCTGCTTGTGATTAGCGGCGGTCTCTTTCGACTCTTGTTTGCTATTGCCGTTGCTACTGCCTTTGGTATTGATGCTGATCGCGTATTTATTCGTATCAAGCGTGATTTCTATATAGTCTGACGGCGGTTGTGTCGACTGCCCCGCCGTCGGCAGATTGATGACGCTGGGATTGGTCATCGGTGCTGCCACCATAAAAATCACGAGCAATACCAGCATCACATCGATATAGGGAACGACATTAATTTCAGCTTTAAATTTGCGTTTACGTTCGCCACGCAGAGAACTCATGGTGACTTAGCGGGATTGTCTTTGCAAAATATTCGAGAACTCTTCGATGAAGGTTTCAAAGCGAATCGCCAGCCTGTCGATGTCATGTGAGTAGCGGTTATAAGCCAATACCGCCGGAATCGCTGCAAACAAACCAATCGCTGTCGCAATCAGTGCCTCGGCAATGCCCGGAGCGACCGCTGCCAGCGTCGCCTGCTGCACATTCGCCAGGCCACGGAAGGCATTCATAATCCCCCAGACGGTACCAAACAAGCCGACGTAAGGAGACACTGAACCGACCGATGCAAGAAACGATAAATGTGCCTCCAGATGGTCCATCTCCCGCTGATACGCTGCGCGCATCGCACGACGTGCACCATCGAGCATGGCGGTCGCATCGAGGGTTGCCTTATTTGCTGCTTTGACCTTGTGGTACTCACTCATACCAGCTTCAAAAATACGTTCCAGCGCGCCGGTCTTATCGCCGCTGGAGCGACGATTCGATGCAGCAACCTGATAGAGCTCGCCGAGATTGCCCCCGGACCAGAAATTACGTTCGAATTCTTCTGTCTGCTTGCGCGCTCTTTTGATCGCAAACATTTTACTGAAAATATAATTCCAGCTAGTCACGGAAACGCCTAGCAACAGCAGCATGACCAATTGCACCAGAACCGACGCATTGGTAATCAGGGTGATGAACGATAAGTCTTGAGTAACAGTCATGGTTTCTTTACTATAGATTTTTACAAAAATTTTCGGGCGGTTAATATCAACTAGAACTAGATTCTGGTGCCAGTCTCATATCACTCTGCCCCAATCAATTTTTTGCAACGCCTACTTTTTTCGCCGCCCTTTAACTACGTGGTCTATCGAAAAATTAACGGCGAAGCTTGAAGACAATCGAGCGCAAATATTGATTTAAAACGATGGCAGCGAACAAGTCATTGGCAAGCGCTGCGGCAAGCTTAGGCAATTTTTTGCAAAATATCACCCGGAATAGCCGCTGGACGCACCGCACCAACACTCACACAGCCAACCTTGATTTTGCCCGTCACCAGCAAAAGATCGCCACACCAGACTTCTTGAATAAACTGTACGGAGGCACGTCCCAACTTTTCGACCACAACGCTGATCCTGAGTTCATCATCCAGTCTGGCGGGAGCATGATACTCGACAGCCGTGCCTTTGACGACAAACATCACCTGATACTCAGCACTCATGATCTGCTGATTGATCCCGGCAGCACGCAACCATTCAGTCCGCGCGCGTTCAAAAAACTTCAGGTAGTTTGCATAAAACACGATGCCACCCGCGTCCGTGTCCTCGTAGTAGATACGCACAAACCAATTAAATTCTCGAAGCATAGAGCTCAATGATTTTATATAAAAAGGGGGAGTATATTTATTTTTAATGCTAATTGCGCAATATCCGTAAAGACAAATAAAAATACTCTCTCCCAGTATGACAAATTACAACCGTTTAGCAATCGATTAGCAGCCGATTAGCAACCGCTCTCTTATACCGCGTTGCGCTTGATATTAAAACCGCCGAAGCCCTGACAGGTCGGCAGCATTTCGATGTAGTTGATATTGACATGCGGCGGCAGGGTTGCGACCCAGTACGCGGACTCTGCAATATCCACTGCCGTCAGAGGCACGGTACCTTCATAGACTTTTGCGGCAGCATCATCATTACCCTTGTAGCGCACATTCGAAAACTCAGTACCGCCGCATAATCCCGGCGCGATGTTCGTTGCACGTACTCCGGTGCCCACCAGGTCAGCACGTAAGTTCAGCGTAAACTGATCAACAAACGCCTTGGTTGCACCATATACATTGCCGCCCGGATAGGGAATAGAGCCAGCGATCGAACCAATATTGATGACCAGACCGCTACCACGCTGCACCATAGCGGGCAAAATCGCACGGGTGACACGGACCAAGCCCTTGGTATTGGTATCGATCATCGTCTCCCAGTCATCCAGATTCGCCTGATGCGCCGGCTCAGTACCGAGAGCCAGCCCTGCGTTATTGACCAGGACGTCGATTTGTTGCCAGGCAAGCGGCAATTCTGCCAAAGCATGCTGAATGGACTCTTTATCTGTTACGTCCATTTTGACCGGCAATAGCGCAGCACCCAACTCTGCATGCAATGCGGCCAGACGATCTGTGCGACGCGCTGCGGCAATGACTTTGTGTCCGTGGCTGACAAATTTTCTTGCCATCTCTTCGCCAAAACCGGAGCTGGCACCTGTAATTAAGACAATCATGATTACCTCTTATCGTTATTGAAATGCATACGCCGTGCTTTTAACCGAGATTATCCATCTGGATTTACCTTAATGAACGTTGATGACGGATACACTTTTCGAGGCAGCCTTAACCTGAATAAAGTGATAAGGACTAGCCATGAGCCAATAATAAGGTTCAAAAAGTGGCCCAAATGACCAAAAATGCACCGTCAGCACTTAAATAACAGCTTTAGTGCGCCTGATAGAAAATCTTGGTATAACTGTAGCCGTTATTCTATGCGGTTTTATGACATCCGTCTGAAGCGACTGGCGCCATTCGTTGCGCTTCATCAGACTCGGTATCGGATAGAGAGGGATGTCAGAACGACTCCCCCACCAGCCACAGAATCAATTTTCTTAATGTAATCCACGTCTTAATCTACTTTTTAATCCATTTATATCGCAGGCTATTCTTGCTCAATCAGAAGGCTTGACGTAAAATTTGCAAACCATTTCGTCTCACGTGACTGGCGAAAACGTCTTAATCTTGCTATGAATTGCAATAGAACATTCTGGCAGCGACTAACGACGAAGATGGAGATCCATCGGGAAGCGTGAGATTTCAATAGCCGTGCGCCTGGGTAGCCTGGATGGTAAGAACGATCAAGGCTGCTCGCTCTATTTGTCTATGCGCTTTATCTGGCTCGGGCACCTGATCCACTACATTCACTGATTCACCTTCTATCTCAACAGGAAGCTTGTCATGTTCGCAAAAAATCATACTCTCGCCAATATTGATCCCGATTTGTACGCTGTGATCCAACAAGAAAATCACCGCCAACAAGAACACATCGAACTCATCGCCTCAGAAAACTACACCTCGCCAGCAGTCATGGAAGCGCAAGGCTCACAACTGACCAACAAATACGCCGAAGGCTACCCCGGCAAACGCTACTATGGCGGCTGCGAACACGTAGACGTCGTTGAGCAACTTGCGATTGATCGCCTGAAAGAATTATTCGGTGCCAACTTCGCAAACGTACAGCCAAACTCAGGGTCACAAGCGAATCAGGGCGTATTCTTTGCGCTGCTGAATCCAGGCGATACCATCATGGGCATGAGCCTGGCCGAGGGCGGTCACCTGACACATGGTATGCCCTTGAACATGTCGGGCAAGTGGTTCAATGTGGTTTCTTATGGCTTGAACGCGCAGGAAGACATTGATTACGACGCCATGGAAAAACTCGCACGAGAAACCAAACCAAAACTGATTATCGCCGGCGCATCGGCATTCGCATTGCGCATTGATTTCGAACGCTTCAGCAAAATCGCCAAAGAAATCGGCGCTTACTTCATGGTCGATATGGCGCATTACGCCGGCCTGATCGCCGCTGGCGTCTACCCTAACCCGGTACCGTTTGCCGACGTCGTCACATCAACAACCCACAAGAGTCTGCGCGGCCCACGCGGCGGCATCATCTTGTCGAACGATGAAGCGATTGCAAAAAAAATCAACTCCGCAATTTTCCCTGGCCTCCAGGGCGGCCCGCTGATGCACGTCATCGCAGGTAAAGCCGTCGCGTTCAAAGAAGCACTGACACCGGAATTCAAAGCCTATCAAGAGCAGGTCGTAAAAAACGCAGCCGCACTGGCGAACACGCTGACCGAACGCGGTTTGCGCATCGTTTCTGGCCGCACAGAATCTCACGTGATGCTGGTGGATCTGCGCCCTAAAGGCCTGACAGGAAAAGAAGCCGAAGCTATTCTCGGCTCCGCCCACATGACCTGCAACAAAAACGGCATTCCTAACGATCCACAAAAACCAATGATCACCTCTGGCATCCGTCTCGGCAGCCCCGCCTTCACCACACGTGGCTTCAAAGAAGCAGAAGCCATCAAAGTCGGTCATCTGATCGCAGACGTGCTAGACAATCCGAACGATGCAGCAACCATCGAACGCGTCAAAGTCGAAGTCAAAAAACTGACTGACGCCTTCCCTGTCTATGCAGCATAAAACCCCAGCTTGCTAATAAAATGCCACTCAATTCGAGTGGCATTTTTTATACATCAGTCGCTTTAGATAGTCTGGATTGAAGCGTGAAAATAAAATGGGGTAATTCAGGTCGTCAATACACGACAAATCAACGCATCATCAGCGATTAACACGAGCAAATAGCAACATACTCCCACCATGTATTTATGAACCACGCAATACTTTGGTGCGTGAGAAGTCATTTTATGTAATATTGCAGGGGAGTATATAAAATGTATCGCATCTACTGCGACATCATCGATTGGAATAAACATCATGAAATGCCCCTACTGTCACAACGATGACACGCAAGTCATCGACACCCGCGTGCCCGAGGACGGCAACACTATCCGCCGCCGCCGCCGCTGCGCCAATTGCGATAAACGCTTCACCACCTATGAACGTATCGAACTCATCATGCCATCCATCGTCAAAAAAAATGGCAGCAGAACAGAATTTGAACCCGCAAAATTACGCGCCAGCCTGATGTTAGCCCTGCGCAAGCGCCCGGTATCGGCAGAAGCAGTCGACACCGCAATCCAACGCATAGAAGAAAAATTATTATCCAGCGGCGAACGTGAAGTCATCTCTGGCTACATAGGAGAGCTCGTCATGAGAGAACTCAAACGTCTGGACAAAATCGCCTATATCCGCTTTGCCTCTGTGTATAAGAGCTTTGAGGATGTGTCTGAGTTTGCTGAGGCGATTCAGGAGATTGCCAAAGAAAAAAAGCTGAAACCCGATTGAGTTTCAGCTTTTTAAGCATGTCACTAAATTTATCTGGCCCAACAATCTGCTGAAGTTTGCGGTGCAACCAAGTTTGCGTTAGTTTGCTGACCGATGTTATTTAAAATATATGATCCACATTTATCACCAGCCATTGCTTTTCCTGCCACTGGGACTGCCTGTATCGTATAACCAGCAGCGGTAGGTGAACCAGCTACGAACGAAATTGTGTACTGACTAGGATTCGCAGCTTTGGGTGATGATAACCAAGGCAGAACCACTGCAGTACCCGCTAAATTTTGGTCATAACGATTGTTCTCGGTAAAATATCGCTCCAAAAATTGCGCATTCTCCAGCAATACGCCCCTAACCTCTGCACGCCTACTTTTACGAACGTTTTCGAGATAACTTGATACCGCGATTGCGGTGAGTATCGCCATAATCACAGCGACAATCATCATTTCAATCAATGTAAAACCATTCATCTTGGTCTTCTGAAACATATCTGAGCTCGCTTTCATATCAATCTTTACCAAGAATTTGGCGCCATAATCTTAAGGAGGGAATCTGTTGCGCACCGCCCAAATTACCTCCGGTGCCAACTGGTGTGCCACCAGTTAAATTTCCTTTCGTGTCGGTTTGGTAGGAGATAACACCTCCTTTTTTTCTTAATATAGTATTGCCGAATGTCAATGGACCCGCAACACCGCTAGCCGTGACGTCGCTTGCATCGATAACATTATCATGATTAGTATCAAATGCTTTAAATGGAGTAGCACCGCCAGTAACGGCATCTATCACCAAGTTGACCGATGTTCCATCAGTAATACAAGGATCAGTAGAGCCACCAGGAATAATTGTGGTGTAGGCGACCGCGGTATAGACTACCTCAGGATCAATCACCACTCGCTCTCCCGCTGCAAGATTAATATACCAACCTCTCTTTGTCGCCCAATTCACTGAATTATTACTCAACAGCGTCAGACCAGTACCGGCCGGACTAAAGGTTTGTTGTACCAAACTGGACAGACTTCCAATCGTAGTTGGTGTGACATTAGGAATGCCACTATTGTCCCAAACTCCGTAGATAGATTGAATATCTACAATTGATGGATCGGTACTCTCAAATAATTTACCAGTGCCAAAAGTAACGATTAATCCACCTAATGGATGCAGATATAAATCGGGCTGCACAGTAATAGGTTGAGCCTTACCCGACATTACCGCCTGATATAATCGTGATCCAGAGAAAGCTACCGATGCTCCAGATGGCGTAAAGTCGAATTTCCACAAATTGCCTTGCAAATCTCCTGCATAAGCAGCAGAAATAGTGGAATTACTGTCGATAACCAAGCGCGGTGTAGCCAAACCATTCGGTAAAGCCGCACTTCCGACACCCGTATCTACTTTAGTAATTGCGCCAGTACTCAAATTCACGATAAACAGCATCGCTCTTTTCGAATTACTCTCATAACCATTACCAAACACAGCGACCCAATCACCATTGGGAGCTCGTCCAACTTGCGGACTGCCAATCGTATAACCCAGTTCTGGATCATCTGATGAATTAACTTCCCACAAAACATCGGTACTACTAAAATTAGCCGACGTAGTAATGTCCAAGGCATAAATACCACGTCCGCCAGCACCTGTAGAGCCGACCAACACAGTCTTCCAGCCCCCCAAATACGCGTCTGCAATAGTCGGAGTGCCGTTTACATAAAATTTATGCGTATAAGCAGGGTCTGCCAAACTAGGCAAATTCGCGATCACTGTCTTAGGAATATAGGCGAAATCCTCACGACCATCACTCGACCTGAACGCGTGTAGCATACCGTCGTTAGCGCCAACATACACCCGAGGATTGCCACGGTTCTTCTTAATACCACTATAGAATGAATAGTATGTTGATTGCCCTGGAGTGCCAACGGGCAAATAGGTATATCCCTCGTTTTCACCCTGTGCGATAAACTGAGGAGAAGATCCAACGATATCTCCAAGCATGTTCTGACGATCTCGGAAATACCCCCCACTTAACACTTCTTTAGATTTATCGCCCTTGATGTAATTTACAATATCGGTACCGTTAACAGCACCGGCAAAAATGGTAGTTGCCGCAGTTGTAAAATAGGCCTGATCGGTTGTAGCCAAATTTGCATAGTTAAAAGCAATGCCTTTGGTTGTACTGTCCTTGTAACTAAAAACATTGCGGGGCGCTGGCCAAGTGGTATTTTGATCGATAGTCCAGTCTGTGCCACTCACAGCACCAGTGCTTGTGAGGTTTAATTGCTTTAAACCACCAGACCAATCTTTTGTATTGTAAGTTGCAATATATAGTTTAGCGCCTGAGCGAACGGTGTTGCTGGACGTACCAACAGCAGCCGCATCACCGGAACGTGCAGCAATATCGTTCAAAGCCGTCGCTAAAGAATTAGCGAATTGCTTAGGATTGCCGGCACTAAAATACTGTCCATGCCCATTGACAGCTGCATGCCAAAGATCATCCACATTGTTAATCGAATTTGCCGCAGGCACAGGCCATGACTTGGTCCCAGCAGTAATCGCTGGTAGATCCGTCGTTGGATCTAAACTACCAACTACACCCAGTCCAACGGTATAAGTAACCAAGTGCTGCCAAAAAGCCGGATCAACCCCAGTGTTAGACACAGGCACGTTCTTCTTTGATGTCGCCCAATCTGGTCGCAAATCAGTTTTCCAGTAATACATAGCCACATCAGCGAGCGTATCCGAATTATTATCTTTATAAGGATTGACAGGTGTGTATTGATAAGTCGCGCCGCTGGAACTAGTCATCGTAGCGCCATTGGTTCCGTCATTGTTTTGGTTCGCTGGATTGGAAGCACCGTTACCATTCCAAAAACCATCCGTCATTAAAATATGATAATTTTGGCGACAAGTCGCCTGATCTGTGGTCGTATTACCCGTGTTTGCAACGTTTTGCCAAGGCCCCCCGATATCCGTTCTCTGAAAATATTTACCGACCTTGTCCATTGCTTCACGCAAAGGCGTACCTGAATTCGGCATAGGATGCTGATAAAGCAAGTCAAAAAAACTAGACCGGTTAGTTCCCGCAAAATCAGAACTAACACCCCGCTTAACAACCGAGGTGCTTACGCCATTAATGCTAACACTTGGTGCATTAATAGCACCAAATCCAACGCGGAGATTTGTCGCCTGTTTCGCAAAAGCGGATCCACTGCCGCCGCGCGCCATCAAAATACGCGATCTCCAATACTGAAACCAGTTTGCGAAATTCTGCATCTCTTCGGTATAGGTACAGTCTGAGCCAACACAGTCTGTGCGATTTGCAGTTTTTATAAATGGGGCAGCTGCGGGCTTAATCTCTACGCGAGTAAAGCAAGCGGTACTGCCTGACGTCTTTGCACCAGTACAACCAGTTCCACCGGTATACCTAAAATGCGTAGCAGGATAAAAATCTCTACTCTCCTGCTTTGCGGCAACATTCGGGTCTCTGGTCCAGTTAACATTGGTCCAGATGGCACTTTGTGCCGATGTAGTCAGATTAATCGTTGTCTGCAACGCGCCATTCGAAGGTGCAATAGGATTAAATAGCGCAGCCAAAGGATTCGCCGGTAGCATCGGACTACCATTTGAACCGATCCACGGATCGTATCGGGTGTCCGGATCGTAATACAAAGGGTTGTAGTCCGAAGAGCGATAACGCTGAACGTAAATCGTCAAAAGATCACTAGCAGTAGCACCAGAGCCGAATCCCATTACATCATTCGGATTGGCTTGTCCGCCATAATAAACGCCGTTAGGCTGCGGAAATCCAGTCGCAGCATAGACTGTTGAGTCAGGAACAGCCTCCCATTGCATTGATCCAGAATCGTCTAGCGTAAAGAAAATATTTGGCGGCACATTAGGTTTGACCAATGGCGGCAAATTAGAAATGGCCGCGTGCGCATTTGATGTAAGTGCACATTGCAGAAGCAGACCTTGGATTAGTAAGGCGCTTATAATTCGTTTTGATTTATTGTTCATAATATCCTCACATATTTCCGGTTCGGATTGTCGATTGCAACCAGACTACCGCACCGCTGGTAGCCCCCACGCCACGAGCGGTAATTAAATAAACGTCACCTTCTCGCCCACTACCTTTGGGAACCCCCGGAGTTGGTCGCATAAGCCATTCTTCAATCATACATTGTGGCTGCGTAATTACATTCGCGACGGTACCTGCCGGCAAAGTAGTAGCAAATCCACCCGCCTGCCAGTTGGCTTTAGTACTCCACTCAGTTGGCATATCTGTAACCCCCAATTTACGCACGGCAATAGTACCCACTGTTTCCAAATCATTCTGACAGTACCTCAATGCTCGTTCTGCTGCCTGAAAAGCTAAATTCTGCTCTCGTAAGTTGCCAGCGACCTTCTCATCCAACGTTGAGCGGCGAATGGCTGTAATGGCTAAAATAGTCATAATTAGCAAAAAAATCATACTCGTTGCCAGAACAAAACCTCGTTGAGATTGATATATAGGTTTCAATTTAAACTCCCTGCGGCACTACGTCGTATAGCAACGACCGTAGAAAAAGTTTGATATAAGCGCCTGTCGGTAGCTGTTTTCGTCGTGCCACCACAATCAATGTAAAGTTGAGGGGCGGTAGTAATTCGATCATTCGCCGAACGTGCGACGAAGCAAATTTTGACCGAAACTACTTTAGACCACGGCGTCCCTACAGTAGGAGGAGTCATAGCATCAACCTGAGAGGCAGAAATGAAACTATCTACTGACTGAGTGTCACGTTGGTTAACATAGTCATAGCCGTAGCCATAAGATATTTTCATATCAATGATATTTTCAGCAATAGGCTGCGCAAGGCTTGTAAAAGTTGCTGCTGCGGCAGCAGTCTGACCACTACCTTGGCAATGCAACTCCGGCAATCCTGTAGTGGCATTATTTGCAATGAAAAATCGGTTCTCAACAACAGCTGGCACCCGAATAATTGCTGCCCCTAAACAATCTGTAGGCGCTCCGGCTGACTGATTAGCGTTATTTTGATCAACAACGTATCGCACGATTATCGCATCGGCAGCTGTGCTCGGAGGACTAGTGGCACAAGACCGAGCAACGGTTGATGCCGCCGCATTTGCAAAACCACCTGAGCATCCTTCCAAACCATTCATCTGAGCTATCGCATTGGCACCAGACTGTAAATTTGTATTATTAGGATTTACATAGACAGCGGATGTTAACTCACCGTATCCCGCCATGCGAAGATGGAAGGCCAGTAAATTGAGTGCTAATCGTCCCTCCTCCTCTAGCCGCCCTTTATCGTCAGTAGTCTTAAAAGTTTGTTTATTACTTATAAATACAGATGCAATACCTATGAGCAACACTAAGCCTATGGTCAGCGCTATCATAACTTCGACTAATGAACGTCCTTTTTGACGCTCATATCTATTGATAATCATCACGCTATTCCTTAAGGCGTAAAAGTAACAACATAACAACGTACCCCGGCACCCGGAGCAGAGGGCGCATTTGCACAGGCTGGATCGACTGCCGTATAGCTCGGTTCCTTCCACATCACGGTGACATCAAAACCACCATTTAAATTTGTGGTAATAAAACCAGCCCCTCCTAACAATCTCCGGGATAAGCCCAGAAGCCATTCCGCCTGATCAATAGCTGCAATCTGAGCCGAAGTACAAGGAGCGACACAGGTAGGCACCGTCGGAACCGTCGCCGTGGTAGTAGCGTATGCCGTGGTGTACAAGTAAACATTTGCTTTTGCGGCAAGTGCATTTGCTCGCATCCGCTCACTAATATCGTAAGCCGATTGCATTGCCTCTGAGCGCTGAGCAGAAGTTTTTTGGAATTTCAAAGCGTTAATTTGCAGTCCGGCAATACCCAGTAAGCCAACCGCAATAATTGAGATCGCAACTAAAATCTCCACCATTGACACACCAATTTGTTGATTAATATTATGATTCACTATGATTCCTGCTTAACAAGTTGAGGTACTGACTCTTGCTCGACCACCTGAGGCGATACAGATATAACGATCGTGATTTATATCGTTATCCCAATGTGGTCTGCTTACCGCCATCTGGATGTATGTGCCAAAAACCTGGCCCGTGGGGCCAAATGTAATAAATTTTTTTACTGTGTTCGGAATGATAGCAATGTCCGATAAATCTTTTGCAAATGACCCTTGAGTAAAAATCAAGATATCTGGCGGATTATTTCCCGGTTGATATGTACCGTTATTATTTTCATCAGTAAATATAATCCATCCATCAGCCCAGCCTGAATTACTAACAGGCAAACTATTTGTTGTTGAACAAGAGGGCGCAGCTGTGTTTGCTGTTTCACTTCTGCAAATTGTTACGTTCTTTCCTCTCTTTATTGCCTCTGTTCTGGCGAGTAACAACGCGCCATGCAGCGAACTTGTTGCTGCCGCAATTTTACTTGTACTAATAAATGTTCTATATGACGGAATTCCGATGCTCGCCAAAACCCCAACAATAACAATTACAAGCATTAATTCAATCAATGTAAATCCTGATTGTGGAATGCAAAAAGTTTTGTTTTTTAACATGATGCAATAGCCCTTTAATTTGCAAATGATACCTAACAACATCAGTTAATGTGAGCCCTTTGAGATTGACGGTGAATTTCACCAGACGTACGGTTTTCATTGTGAGGCAAACGGTGAAATAAAGCATCCGAACCCTGGTGTGAATTACGCGGTGATCAAGACGGGGTTTGCGTTCTAGGCTGACGTTTTAGTAAGGCGTTAAAGCGTGCTGAAGAGATAGTCTCAGGGTCCTCGGTTTTTTTTGAGAG
>NZ_JBMPPN010000014.1:0-116424 GCF_049340165.1 Undibacterium sp. Xuan67W | reverse complement strand
GCCACGTTCAGTGACTTGTTTAATCGCTTCTGCTTTGAATTCTTCAGTGAATCGACTCTTTCTCATGATGTACTTCCTTCTCAGTTTTTGACATTATTAAATGTCTACTGAATTAGGGGAAGTCCACACCTCCCCGTATTCAGTAGCAAGTGACTTTATTTTTCTATCTGGTATGGATCCGCTCTAATTCAACATTCGCCAATGCAAGAAGATCGTAGGGAATTTATCAATGAATAAATGGGTTTATCGAATTGTACTGGCTGTCATTTTGATCGTTATTTTGGACTATGGAATTTCATATTTTTATATACCCACAACTGAAAGTTACAAGGTTGCTGTTACCTACGTCAACGCAGATAAATCTGTTCTAAGTCGTGTTGGGGAAATTCAGACAATTAGGTTTATCCCGTTCGATTATAAATATTCAAACGATTCCGCTAGAGAGGTCTATGTGCTTCGGTTAGCGGTTATAGGCAGTCGTGCTGAAGTCAATTTATTAGTACAAGAGATCAAACACGACGATCAGCAATTAGGAGTGACTGCACTTCATATCTTAGGACAGAAAGAAGGCTTTCCGTACATGGGATTTGAATTTGATTGACAAAAAAATACATAAAGTAGGACACATTTCGTTCGTCAGAGTGAGTGCGATCTAATTATGAACATGGCGTCAATTCATCGCCATCACTGCAGGCGAATGGTGACGTCAAATATCCAGGTACGGCGAATTTCGATCACGTCGTACTGGCGCGCCAGAGCGGGCGTGAAAGCGGGATACGGCGCCTGGCTGGCCACGACTTTTCGTATTGCGTCGTCGATAGAGGCGACACCGCTGGAGACGACAAAAGTCACTTTCTCTACAGAGCCGTCTGCGCGGATTGCGACTGTCACTAAAGGCTGGACATGGGGTTGTTTGACCACTTCGCGAACCATGTCAAATGCCATGTTTCTTTCAATCTTCCGGCTCATCGCTTCTGCGTAGAGTACGAGATCGGCGTTTGCGTCGGCGCGTCCAAGTAGCCAGCCACGGCGAAGACTGCTCACCGAGGGCAGCAGCGTGCGTGACGGGTTTTTCAATGCGGCATCGCGCTGAGCGGCTTCCTCGTTGAGTTGCCTCCCGATGGCGCGCAGCCGCTCTTCACGCGTCGTCTCATATTCCGTCCGCTCCCGCTGCACTTGCGCTAGTTTGTCCTGCTCCTGTCTTGCCTGCTCTTTTTGTAGTGTCTCTTTTCGTAAATTTTCTTGACGCAAACTCTCCTGTCGCAGACTCTCTTGCCGGGCAAGTTCCTGACGTTCGGCAGCTACACGCTCGGTCTCTTTACGTGCTGCTTCGCTTCTGGCTGCTTGCTCTGCGCGCGCGGCGTCTTGTTGCAGCTGCTCTTGCCGCGCTGTGTCGAGCTGGGTTTGCCTGATCTGTTCTTGTCGTGCAGCTTCTCTGCGACTGGCTTCCAGTCTGGTCGCTTCAGCTTTGGCAAGTTCTTGTCGAGATGTTTCTTGCTCAGCCTGTTCGGTTTGCCTTGCCAACTCTTTTTGTGCCGTGTCTCGTCGCAACTTTTCTTGTTGCGCAAGTTCCTGACGTTGGGTTTCAAGGCGCTCAGCCTCTTTGCGCGCCGCTTCGTTTTTGGCAGTTTGTTCAGCGCGTGCAGCATCTTGTCGTAGCTGTTCTTGCCGCGATGCGTCGAGCTGGGCTTGTCGGATTTGCTCTTGTCGTGCCGTTTCTTTACGGTTCGCTTCTACTCTTGAGGCATCAGCCCGGGCTAGCTCTTGTCGAGCGGCCTCCTGCTGAATCTGTTCGGTTTGCCTTGCCTGCTCTTTTTGCAGTATCTCTTGTCGCAAATTTTCTTGGTGAAAACTCTCTTGCCGCGCAAGCTCCTGACGTTCTGCCCTCTGGCGTTCGAGTTCCAGTTGAGCAGCTTCATTTTTCGCGATTTTTTCAGCGCGTGTAGCGTCCTGTTTTACCTGCTCTTGCTGCTTGTTTTCTCGTTGAGCGGTCGCTATCAGTTCTGCTTGTTTCAATTGTTCGGTGTTCTGCTTCTCGCGCTCAAGTGCGATCTGTTCAGGCGCTTGTTCTTGGGTATCTTGTTTAACCGGTTTCGGCGGTGAGCTGTCCGCATTGATTGGTAAGGAAGTTTTATTAACCTGAGCAGGCGCGTTTTGCGCCACAGAAGTCATCGCTACTACCGTTGGTTGCGGGTCGAATCGCTTCTGCGATGTCATGACCGGCTCCGCAGGCGGAGCGGGGACGACTGTCGGTGTTGTCGCGGATGTTGGCGGAGGTATCAATATCGGAGTGATTTCGCTGTGTTCCACTGAGGGATCTGACATCGTCATTGATGTGAGCTGACCCGACGCGGTGGGCGTGTCTACAGCGCTATGCTTCGCCTTGGGTAGTTCAGCTGGTTCTGGTGCTGATGTCGAGGTTGTGGGCTGCGCTGGCAGAAGCAGGACGAGTAAATCGTTGGCTACCAGCCGCCTTTCCTTCCAAGGAAAGTTAAGTCCGGGAAGCCCGAACGCCTGACCACCCAAAGTGATGCTCAACAGCAGCGCGTGAGCTATTAAGGAGAGCAGCAGCGCAGCGCTCAATCGCGAGGGTTCATTCTGAAAGAAAAAATCAGTTCTCAAATGTCAAACCCTTTGCGCAGATGCGGACGACGTTCCTCGCGTTTCTGCCAGCTTATAATTGGTTCATACGTCGCTAACTTATGTCGATGTCACCGTCGGTGAAAACAGCATTATTGTTGCTTAATATTTGTTGCAATTTCGATTACATGTATTTTACAGGCAGTCGCGTGGTAAATGAAAAAATTACGTCATTTGTGATTGCATATTAGGTCGATAGCCCATTGTGTCTCTATGTCACCCCGGCGCTTTTTTAAGCAAAATTCCATGTTCTTATCCTGATAATGGAAATTGCTGATTTCACTTAAGGTAGCGTGAGCAGACATCGCATCATTTCGGAAAAAAACACATTGAAACGACGCGTCATTTTTTTGTAAATTGATGTGACTAGCATCAATATTCAATCAGAATATAGTCTCAAATATCAATTACTCATAGGGAGTATATTTTTATTGCCTATGTAAATAATGCGGAGTGAGGCATTTTTATAGGGGTAAATAAGGGAGTATATGAATTTCGTGTTATTTGCTTGCATCCGCCAACATGTAGAAATCCGGCGTTTGCTCCAGATATAGGTTTACTTGGTTTTCCCCTGATCGTCCGTATTTTTCAGGCCAAGCATGGTTTTGATTTTCTCTTTTGCGGCGACTAGTACTGCCGCACTGATCGCGGCGAGTATGCCTAGATACAGTTTGTTGATTTCATCCCAGGTTTGCCTGACGAGATCCCAGAAACCATTTTGCACATTGTTCTTGATGTCGACACTCACGGTGATCTCCGTATCCTGAGCAATCACGGACTTTGGTGTGCCGCTGCAGTCCTCGGATTTATACAGTTCGACCGTGGCACTGACTTTAAACTTGCCTAGTTTTTTTGGGGTTAATGAAAACGGGATTTCAGAACCGGACGGCGTGAGTTCGGTGCAGTCTTTACCTATCGCTTTCCATTCAAAATCGGGCGCAATCGGAACGATCTTTGCAGATCTTTTTTGTGGATCGACGCTGAAGGTTTTTTGTGTCTCTGCCTGACCCGTTTCTTTGGCGGGCACATTGCTCGCCAGTCCTACCCATACCTGCATCTCGCCTGAGCTTTTCATCGGGATTCTAGTATCGGCTCTGACGCGCGCTAGATAAAGTGCTTCGCTGTTGTTTGAGCTTGGGCTAGTGGCTGAGTTGGTAGCAGGACTGGGATTGTCGCCGCCCCTGGCGCTGGCGGCTGCCGGTTTTTCTGGTTCTTCGCCCACTGCGGCCCGCGTCGCTTTGTGTGCTTTTTTGTGTTTCTGGTTGGTCGCATGATGCTGGCCTGTGACGGCGACTGCTCCCAACTCTGGCATCGCAGCGGGCGGCTTAGCGGTGTCGCGATACGGTGCGGCTTGAGCTGGATATGCCGGATACGGTGGTGGGGCAGGAGAGGGGGGAGGCGGTGATGCATGTACAGTTGCCGGTGTTGGTTCTCCAGTTGTATGAGCTGTTAGCGGCGTATCGGATGCGCAGCCGTTGAGCGCAGTCAGCAGGCACAGAAGCAAGCTCAATCTGGTTCGCATGAGATGTCCTTTGAGGCGCGATCAGAAGGCGCCAGTGACTTCTATTATATTGATAAATTTACAATTATCAATGATTTTTATTTGTTCGCTAAGTCTTGGTCGCCGGCACTATGCGCTGGACGGTGAGGGGTGGATAGTAGTTCTCAATCGAAACTTCTAACAAACCCAGAATCGATATGCATGAAGTGACTTACTCCTGTCTTTTCTCTACGTCTCCGTGCCTCTGTGTTGAGAGGTCTCGTTTTTTTGCGTCGGTTCCGTCGACGTGAATTTTATTTTGGAGGTTTTAGAAGTTTCCAAGACGATACACGCAATGTTGATGCGCCTCCCAGGCCTAAAACACGTTGTAAGGCGCGCCAGTGCTGCGGATCAATCTGAGAAACTGTGTAATCCAGAGATATTTTATATCGCTCGCTCGGCAAAGACTTCTTTTGCAGTAAACATGCCATTCAATGCCGCGGGAAAGCCTGCGTAGACCGCCATCTGGGTGATGATCTCGATAATTTCTTCTTTGCTGCAGCCGACATTGAGTGCGCCGTGAATGTGGACTTTTAGTTGAGGCTGGCAATGACCCATCGCTGTCAATGCGGCGACGGTGGCGATCTCCCGGCTTTTGAGATCTAGACCGGGTCGCGAATAGATATCGCCGAACGGGAACTCAATGGTGTAGCGGGCCAGATCGGGGGCGATATCGCTGAGTGCATCGATGACTTTTTGACCGGCGTCGCCATCGATTTCTGCGAGTTTGCTTAATCCGCGCTGATACCGGCGGGTATCGGTATCGCTTGATGCGATGGCGCCATGGCTGGTGTCTGAGATTGAGGTGCTGTCGGTCATGCTGCTCTCCTGATGCGAAGGGTGTTAAGGGAAAACAGCAGCGTAGACCTGAGAGCGGACTCTCAGTCAATAGGGTTTGTGCTACATATCGTATTTGATATTGAGTTATTTTTTCTTCGAGATGTTGGTCGTCGCGACGATTGCATTTTGGTACCAGCGAATTTTTTCTTGTAGCTGGGCGTAGTGCTCTTGCTGTAGTTGGATTTGTGATGCCAGTCGCTGTGCATGAACGTCTAGCATGTGCTGTCGGGCTGACAGTGTTGTTGCGCCTTGTGATCTCAGCGTCGCATAGGCGAGGATGTCGGCTAGCGGCATGCCGGTATTTTTTAATCGTGTGATGAATTCCATCCAGAGAATGTCGCTGTCGCTAAAGTCGCGATGCCCGCTTGCCGTTCTCCGCACATCGGGGAGTAAGCCGATTTTTTCGTAGTAGCGAACAGTGTGCGGACTGATGCCGGTGCGACTGGCGAACTCCTGAACATTCATTGGTGAGTCCAGATAGTGGTGGTGATTGCGGTCATTTGATAGAGGTCTTTATCTATTGCGCCGATTGTGTATCTATTGCGGTCTGGCGCATTTGAGCCAGACTCATACCGGGAGTAATCAGGTTGCCGTCATAACGCAATTCAATCAGTGCCGGTAGCTGATGAGTGCGGGTATGAGTGAGTGCGCGTTGCAGAGCGGGAGCGAATTCTGCCGTGGTGCTGACGACTTCGCCGCTGGCGCCGTAAGCGCGTGCCAGTGCGGCAAAATCGGGGTTGTGCAAGTCGGTACCGGAGACGCGTGCCGGGAAGGTTTTTTCCTGATGCATGCGGATGGTGCCGAACATGCCGTTGTTAAACACAATGATGATCACACCGGCCTGATATTGCACAGCGGTGGCCAGCTCCTGGCCGTTCATCAGGTATTCGCCGTCACCGGCAAAAGTAATCACGGTACGTGCAGGATCAATGATTTTGGCGGCAATACCCGAGGGGACGCTGTAACCCATGGCGCCAGAAGTCGGTGCCAGTTGTGTGCGCCAGCCACCATAGCGGAAATAGCGATGCGCCCAGGTAGCGTAGTTACCTGCGCCGTTGGTGATGACGGTGTCTGCGGGCACTGACTGCATGATGTCTTGCACGACTTGCCAGAGATTCAGCGGTGCTTGCTCGTTCTTAAAAATCACCGGTTCTTGTTGCCATGCCAGCAGTTCTGCGCGTGCTTCTGCAACTGTATGTTGCCAGGCGCTGGCATCGAGTGCTGCCATCTCGGCCAGACACTCGGCGATCTCTTGCATGCCGCTGTTGATCATCAGATCTGCCTGGTACACGCGGCCGAGTTCCAGCGCGTCGCTGTGAATGTGGATGAGTGTCTGGCGAGGGATTGGCGCTTCCAGGATGGTGTAACCGCTGGTGGTCATTTCGCCGAGGCGCGGGCCGATGGCGATGATCAGATCCGCTTCCTGCACGCGTTTTGCGAGCTTGGGATTGATGCCGATACCGACATCGCCGACGTAGTGTGGATGGGCATTGTCCATCAGATCCTGAAAGCGGAAAGCGCAGGCGACTGGCAACCGATTGCTGACGGCGAAGCTGGCGATATGCTCGCAGGCTTGCTTGTTCCAGCCGCCGCCGCCGAGCAGCACGAGCGGTCGTTGCGCGTCGGCTAGCAGACGGCGAAATTGTGCAAGCAGACTGCTGGAGGCTGAGGCTTGTATCGGAGTGTAATGGCGGGTGTCAGCGACGTCGGCAATTGCGGACAGGCAGTCCTCTGGTAATGCCAGAACGACGGGGCCGGGGCGGCCACTGGTGGCGACCTGAAAAGCCCGTGCGATGTATTCGGGAATACGATCGGCGCGATCAATTTGCGCTACCCATTTCGCCATCGGCCCGAACATGCGGCGATAGTCGATTTCCTGAAAAGCTTCCCGCTCAACAAAGTCATTACCAACCTGGCCGATAAATAAAATCATCGGTGTTGAATCCTGATACGCCGTGTGAACGCCGATGGAGGCATTGGTGGCACCGGGGCCGCGCGTCACAAAGCAGATGCCGGGTTTGCCTGTCATTTTGCCATAGGCGTCTGCCATGAATGCTGCGCCACCTTCTTGACGGTTGACGATGAAACGGATGGGACTGTCATGCAGCGCATCCAGCACCGGTAAATAGCTTTCGCCCGGTACACCAAAAATCGTATCGACGCCATGCACTTCTAAAGCATTGACGACCAGCTGACCACCAGAACGCGATTTAATCATGACAATAAGACCAGTTCGGAAAAACCCATACGCTAGCAGAAAGCGCTCGCGTCGTGCTGGCTTTGCGCCGGAAATAGAGCGGTAGTTGTGCAGGATCAGGGTATTTCGATGTTGCGTCGCATCATCCCTGTAGCTGGTACAATAGCGCCCGAAGCAGGCCAGACAATCGCTGGCTTTGGTGTGAGCCAAAGCGGGAGGAAGGTCCGGACTCCATAGAGCAGGGTGACGGCTAACGGCCGTACGTTGAAAGCCAGAGCGCAAGCCGAGGTATAAGACGAGGAATAGGGCCACAGAGACGAGCGTATTTAGTTACGGTGAAACGCGGTAACCTCCACCCGGAGCAATTTCAAATAGGCACGCGTTGAGGCGGCTCGCGGAGCGTGCGGGTAGAAAGCTTGAGCGGCGGAGTAATCCGTCGCCTAGAGGAATGATTGTCATAGCACGAGGCAGCAATGCGCAGTGCCGTAACAGAATCCGGCCTACCGGCCTGCTTCATTTTTTATCTCGTATCCATTTATATTCCCACGCACTGCCATCAGGCTCGCACACTTGCATAAACCGACATGGTTTTCGGAGTAGTGGTAACGCTCACAAAAAACCATCAGACTGCTTGGCAATTCGCTGCCCTTGGCGCACTATTGTTAAAAATCCAGTGTTACACTGATAATAGGTCTCTACCCGTTTAGACTCATTCGCACTCCCGATGTAATTGTTAACCGACCCTAAGGTAGCGCATGGAGAGAAAAGCAAGTAATCGTCAATGGCGTGATTTGCCGACGCTGGCTTTTTTGGTGTTTGTCAGTTTGATTGTAGTCGCGATTATGGCGCAGACCTGGTGGTCGATTGTTCAGGATCGCCAGCTAACGCTGAGCGGTGCACAAGAGAACAGCTATTTAACCGTGCGTATTCTGGAAGAGCATGCCAGTCGTATCTTGCATGATGCCACTCGCGCCATTAATGCCGCCGCAGAAGAAATCCAAAGTGATACGGAGCCGGCACCTCACGATGAGGTTGATGTCCGGAAAATCCTGATCAATCAGCGGCAGGATTCCCCCTTTTTGCAATCGCTCTCCATTGTCGATACCAAAGGTGTCTTGTGGGGCACCTCATTTCAATACCCGGCCGAACCTCAAAATATGCGCAGTGTGGCGTATGTAAAAGAGTTGCTGGAGCATCCTGAGAATCATGAAATTGTCACTGGCAAGCCGATGCAGTTGCCTAATTCCAGTCGCTGGGTATTGCCGGTAGCGAAAAATATTTTTAACCAGCATGGCCAGCACGTTGGTATTTTGCAGGCATATATCGGCTTGGTTTATCTGCGCGAGTTTTATGAGCGTCTGGCAAAAGATGGTGGTGCCGTCATTTCTCTGCATGATGAACAGGGCAATATATATATCCGTGCGCCGAATGATCCCGTGTATCTCGACCAGAACGTCGCCAAGTCCTTATTGGCAAATAAAATTCGTTCGGATACGGTAGAGGGAAGTGTGCAGGATGGACCCTTGATCGGCGGTGATGCACAATTGATTTATACCTACCGCAAGACCAAGGATTTTCCTATTGTCTTGGTGTATGCCAAAGACGTAGAGGTGATTCTTGCCAATTGGCGGGATCGCGCAAGGCAAAAACTTATATATGCCGTATTGACGGTCTCCTGCATTCTGGCGTTCATCTTTCTGCTGCTAGGAAAAATTCGCCGATTGCGAGGTTCTTCTGAGGAGCTGAGTGCCAGTGAGAGTCGATATCGGATGTTGTTTCAAGATGCTGAAGATACAATTTTGCTGATCAATCGTGACTATGTGTATGTCGACTGTAATGCAGCCGCTTTGGAGATGTTTGGTGTAACGGATCGTGCCGAATTGCTGAATAAGCGAGCTGGCCGTTATTCGCCAGAAGTACAGCCAGTCAGGCATTTACCTAGTTTGCAAAGAGATCGTCTTATCGAGACGCTGGTGGATGCAGCTTTTGCTGGAAAGGTACAACACTTTGACTGGATCGTGACGCGTAAAGGTGTTTTGCTGTATAGCGAAGTGACGATGAGTAGGGTGGAGATTGGCGATGAAAGCCTGATTTTTTGTGTGATGCGCGATGTCAGTGCCAGAAAATCCGTTGAGCTGTTACTTGAAGGGCAAAATCAACTATTGCAATTGATCGCAACTAGTGAGGATATGTTGATTATCCTGGAGTCGATTTGCCAATTTGCAGAAAGATTGTCGCCAAATTGGTGTTGCGGCATTCAGTTGCTAGGAAACGAGCAACATAGTTTTACCATGTCGGTCGGTAAGAATTTTCCGGAAGTACTTAGGTCGCAATTGGATGGCATGTCCGTCACTTTTGGAAATGGTGTGTGGAGTGAGGCGATCTTAAATGCGTCGCCAGTGTGGATATGTAAACCACAGGAGTCAACGTCGATGCAGTTTGTCAATGAGCTTGAGACGCTGATGGAATTTCCTAGTTGCGGTGCCTGGCCTATTATGGGGAAAAAAGGACAGTTGCTGGGCAGTTTCACATTATTTTCTCGTTCTGCGGACTTGCTCAATGATCACCAATTAAAATTAATCGGTATTACGACGGATATTGCAAGTATCGCGATCGAAGGTCGCCGCTCGGAAGATAAGATACTCAAACTGGCACATTATGATGAGCTGACCGGATTGCCCAATCGGTTTTTATACAGCCAGCATTTAAGTAAGTCCCTTGCTCATGCCGAGCGCAATCGGAGTCGCCTCGCTGTCTTCTTTCTTGATCTCGATCGTTTTAAAAATATCAACGATACTTTCGGACATGACGAGGGTGACACCGTATTGCGTAATATTTCGCAGCGTTTCAAGCAGTGTTTGCGTGAATCGGACATTATTGCCCGCGTTGGCGGGGATGAATTTATTTTGCTGGTTGATCAGTTCAGTGATCCGAAAGATCTCGGTGACATCGCTGACAAACTCTTGTTTGAAGCATCTTATCCGTTTGATCTGCATGGACAGGAATGTCAATTGAGCGCAAGTATCGGGATTGCGACTTTTCCCGATGACGGACGTGATCCGCAAACCTTGCTAAAAAATGCAGATATCGCGATGTATCGTGCCAAGAACAAAGGCAAGGATAACTATCAGTTTTACGCTTCTGAAATGAATGTGCATACGGTTGAGCGTCTCGCATTTGAGGCACGGCTCAGGCGCGCGCTGGAGCGGCGTGAGTTCGTGGTGTATTACCAGCCTAAAGTGAATGTTGCGTCGGGCAGAATCGTCGGTGCCGAGGCGTTAGTGCGTTGGAACCATCCTGAGCGCGGCATTCTCTTTCCCGGGGATTTCATTACGCTGGCAGAAGAGGCTGGCCTGATCGCTCGCCTCGGGATGCTGGTACTGGATATCGCGTGCCGTGATGTGCTGGCATTCCGTGCCGCGGATAAATCCTTTGGCAGGGTCGCCATCAATTTATCAGGGGCGCAGTTCAATGATGTACATCTGCTGGAAGAAGTGAAAAGCGTGGTCGATTTCTGGCGGGTGCACCCTAGCTGGATAGAATTTGAAATCACTGAAAGCATGGTGATGCATAATCGCGACCAGGCAATTGTCCTGATGGATGGCTTGAAAGAAGCAGGCTTTACATTGTCCATCGATGATTTTGGAACCGGTTATTCATCTCTGGCTTACCTGAAGCGCTTCCCTGTGGATAGCGTCAAAGTTGACCGATCCTCCATTAAGGATATCCCAGGTGATCCGAACGACACGGCGATTGTGCTTGCGATTGTGGCGATGGCGCATACCTTGAGCCTGAAAGTCATCGCCGAGGGGGTAGAAACGGAATTGCAATTAGAGACTTTGCAAGCCAACCGTTGCGATGAATATCAGGGCTTTTATTTTAGTAAAGCGGTTCCTGAGAGCGAATTTTTGCAGCTCTTACAGCGTCAATATGTGACGGAGACGCAATAAACACTGGTTTGCTACTTGCCTTTGGTCTTGTCCCACTCATCTCTGATCTCCCGTTTCTCTGGTAATTCCCTCTCCGCCCAGCCGATTTTGCCCACATACTGCCTGGGTTTAACTCAAGTCGTTCGCACTTGGATTACTCTCGCTTCTCCCTTTGCTTGCTTCCGGCATTTCTCTGACGCCCTTTTGGGTAATCATTATTTCCATATAGCATCGGCATTCAGGCGTTAGTGGGGGCTTACATCTTCTTCGCAAATATGGGAATTAAGGTATTTTCAGACAAAGTGTTTTTTGATGAAACACATGGGTATATATGAGGCGCTACTTTCAGTATGTATCGTAAGTGCCTAATTTATTGGAATATTCTTCTTTTTATTGCTTGAGGAGTCTACGCTAAGTCCTTGACTTCATTAAAGAATTTCACATTTTCACTCCTGAATTCGCTTGACCCGGCTTAACTGATCCTCTAAAGTGGGCAATAGTGTGAAAAAGTGTATTTTTGTGGTGAATATTTTTTATTTCCATAGAAAAATAATTCTCAAGTTCAGGGTAAAAGGCATAGCGTGTTCCAAGGGGCGTCCTCACTTAATCTCGATGCAAAAGGCAGAATGACTGTGCCTTCCCGGCATCGCGACGCCCTGAGCTTGCAATGCGAGGGACGCATTACCCTGACCCGTCATCCAGATGGTTGTCTCCTGCTTTTTCCTCGTCCTACCTGGGAAGCGCATCGTGAAAAAATCGCGGCTTGGCCGATTCAGGCGCGTGACTGGAAACGTATTTTTCTTGGCAATGCTTCTGATGTCGAGATGGACGGTGCGGGTCGCATTTTGGTAGCGCCGGAATTACGTAGCGCCGTCAGTATGCAACGCGATGTCATGTTGCTTGGTATGGGTACGCATTTCGAAATCTGGGATGCGGTACGACTTGCCGAAAATGAGGCGAAAGCCATCGCCAGCGGTGCGCCTGATGCGCTCAGCAATTTCTCCTTCTGAGCAGCACATGATAGATAGTCCAGCGCAAGAGTTAACACACCAGACGGTGTTGTTAAACGAGGCCGTCAATGCACTTGATCTGAGTGGCGATCGCGCTGCCAGTATCGTGGTAGATGGCACGTTCGGTCGCGGTGGTCATAGCCGCAAAATCTTAGAGCATCTCAATCCTTCTGGTCGTCTGATTGCTTTTGATAAAGACACTCAGGCCATTGCCAATGCACAGCAAATTCAGGACCCTCGTTTTGTCATCGTCCACGACAGTTTTGCCACGATGGCGGACGCATTGGCCGACATGGGGATTGCCAGTGTCAACGGTATTTTGATGGATCTGGGGATTTCTTCGCCTCAGGTGGATGATGCTGCACGTGGCTTTAGTTTTAGAGCCGATGGTCCGCTGGATATGCGCATGGATACCACACGTGGTATTTCGGCGGCAGAGTGGCTGGCGACCGAAGATGAACAAAAAATCAGGGAGGTTATAAAAAATTATGGGGAAGAACGGTTTGCTTTTCAGATTGCAAAGGCGATTGTTGCTCGCCGGGCGATCGAGCCCATTTCAAGTACTCGACAACTTGCCGAGATCGTCGCAAACACCGTCAAAACTCGCGAGAAGGGCAAAGACCCGGCAACTCGCACCTTTCAGGCTATACGGATTTTCATCAATAAGGAACTGGAAGATCTCGAAATAGGACTGGCTGGTGCCTATGAGCGTCTGGCGCCGCATGGCCGGATGTCGGTGATTAGCTTCCACTCGCTGGAAGATAGAATAGTCAAACAATTCTTCGCCTCGAAAGTGACGCTGACCCAGCCGGATCGTCGCTTGCCAATCCGCTCAGTTGATTTGCCGCAGCCAGAGATGCGCCTGATTGCCAAGATCAAGCCATCGGATGCAGAGGTCGCGGCGAACCCGCGAGCACGTTCTGCGATACTGCGCGTAGCAGAACGTTTGCCGGGAGTGGTGCGGTGAGTACGCGACTGAATTTTTTACTCGGCGTGATTCTGATGTTATGCGCATTGTCTCTGATTAACTCTCAATATCAGGCGCGTCGCCTGTTCATCGAGTTAGAGCGTGCACAAACGCAAAGTCGTCAATATGAATTGCAGTGGACGCAACTCAAGCTGGATCAGTCTACATTCGGTAAGCACTCTCGTATCGAGGCGAACGCCAGTAAAGAACTGAACATGGTGCCGGTGACGCCTGATCGCACCCAATATTTGACCGCGGTGGGGACAAAGTGAGTCGCGCTTCCCCTATGTCACGCACCGCTGCTGCTAAGGGCGTTCCCTTCTCCTCAAGCCCTTTGCTGGCAGTGAAGTTGCCGGTCTGGCGCTCGCGTCTGGTGCTGTTCTTCTTGTTCGCTGCATTTCTGGCGCTGATTACGCGCGCCTTGTGGCTGCAGGGAATGAGTACCGAATTTTTGCAAAAACAAGGCGCAAGTCGCTACGCCCGTACGCTGGAGTTACCTGCGACACGCGGCCGCATTACCGACAGGAATGGACAGGTGCTTGCATCATCCGTGCCTGTTAAAGCGATCTGGGCGATTCCGGATGATGTCCTGGAAGCGCCAAAAGAGAAGCTGCATCAGCTTGCTGCTCTACTCGATATGCCTGAATCTGAACTGCGTAAAAAACTGGATTCCGACCGCCAGTTCGTCTATCTGAAACGTCAAGTCGAAGCTGAAGTCGCGGAAAAAATCGTAGCGCTTGGTATCAACGGTATTGAAACGCGTAAAGAATATAAACGCTTCTACCCGGAGGGCGAAGTCATGTCCCACGTGGTTGGTTTTACGAATGTCGAAGACATTGGCCAGGAGGGTATTGAGCTGGCGTCAGAAAAAAATCTTGCTGGCAAGACCGGTAGTCGCCGCGTCATTAAAGATCGCCTTGGCCGTATTGTTGAGGATATCGAATCGATCCGTGAGCCACATGACGGCAAAGATTTAACTCTCTCGATTGACAGCAAGGTTCAGTACATTGCCTATACGCATTTGAAAGAAGCAATAGAAAAGCACAAAGCGAAGGCAGGTGGTGCGGTGGTATTAGATGTTAAAACCGGTGAGGTGCTGGCACTGGTTAATTTACCCTCGTATAACCCGAACGATCGCTCAATTTTAACTGGCGCGCAACTACGTAATCGTGTCATGACCGATACGTTTGAGCCTGGCTCAACGATGAAGCCATTCACCGTTGCATTAGCCCTAGAAACTGGTCGCGTTACACCGGATACGCAAATCCAGACAGCACCTGGCAGCATGACGATTGGTAAGGATACTATCCATGATGCCCATAAACAGGGCGTATTGACTGTTGCACAGGTCATACAAAAATCATCGAATATCGGTACGGTAAAAATGGCATTACAAATGCCGCCACAGGAAATGTGGGAAATGTTCACAACTGTCGGCTTCGGTCAGCAGCCAAAATTTGGCTTCCCCGGCGCGGTTGCCGGGCGTTTGCGCAACTTTAAAACCTGGCGTCCAATTGAGCAGGCGACCATGAGTTATGGCCACGGTGTTTCTGTTTCTTTGATCCAGATGGCGCGCGCTTATATGATTTTTGCCCGTAACGGCGACATGATTCCTTTGACGTTTCAGAAATCATCGGATCAGCCCGTCGGTCATCGTGTGATTTCAGAAAAAACTGCCCAGCAATTACGCATGATGATGGAGACCGTGACTGAGCCGGGTGGCACCGCTACACAGGCGCGTATCGCCGGATATCGTGTAGCGGGTAAAACCGGTACGGCGCATAAGATCGAAGGCGGTAAGTACGTCAATAAATACGTCGGCGACTTCGTCGGTTTTGCGCCGGTATCGAATCCCCGTGTCATCGTTGCGGTCATGATCGATGAGCCGACAACTGGTGGCTACTATGGCGGCACAGTTGCCGCGCCAGTATTCGCCGCAATTACTGCGAATATTTTACGCTCTATGAACGTCCCCCCGGATTCCAGTGTCATCAACATTATTCCTGATAACAGTGTGCAGGAGAGTATGTGATGGCCAATCATAAAGAACCAATGACAGAAATTTTAAAATGGCTGCGTCAGCTTCCAGCCGTAACACCGCGTTCGCACTTGAGTTCAGATTCTCGTGCGATTGCGAAGGGCGATGTGTTTTTTGCCTTCCCTATCAACGGTGCTCATGGGGTGAGTGGTGACGGTCGTCGCCATATTCAAAGCGCGATCGATAATGGCGCCGTTGCTGTCGTTTACGAAGCCGACAATTTTTCCTGGGATGCGAGTTTGGCCTTCCCGCATCTCGCAGTAACCGGATTGCAGGGTCAACTGGGTTCAATTGCAAATGGCTGGTACGCCGAGCCTGATCGCGACATGGTGACGATCGCCGTTACCGGCACTAACGGGAAAACCTCGTGCTCACAATGGCTGGCAAAGGCGCTGTCACTGACGGGTAAAACTAGTGCCGTTATCGGTACTCTGGGCGTCGGCAATTATAGAGACGGTGTACTGGCGAATCTGGTTGAGACTGGCTTTACGACTCCTGATGCGATACAGCTGCAGCGCCGGCTGGCAGATTTGCGTGACACGGGAGCTAAAGCGCTGGCGATCGAAGCATCGTCGATCGGCTTGCATCAAGGTCGTTTGAACGGTTTGCATTTTGACGTCGCTTTGCTAACGAACCTGACTCGTGATCATCTCGATTATCACGGCGATATGGATGCTTACGCGGCAGCTAAAACAGCCTTGTTCGACTGGCCTGATTTAGGTGTTGCCGTGCTCAATCTAGATGATGCTTATGGTGTCGAGCTGATACAGCATCTGAAAGCGAATGAGCCTGCTAAGCAAGTAAAGACCCGTATACTTGCCTATAGCCTTGAGCAAAAACAGCACGACGCTGCCGAAGTTATCTATGCCCATAATATCCGCACCCATCATGCGGGAACCAGTTTTCATGTTGATTCTCCGTTTGGATCCGGACAGGTCAAGACGCAAATGATTGGTCGCTTCAACGTCAGTAATATCCTCGGCGTATTGAGCGTGTTATTGGCAACTGGCGTGACCTGGAGCAAGGCACTCAGCGTGATTGAAAAACTGACCTCGGTTTCGGGACGTATGCAGCAATTAGGGACTGCCGGCCATGTGATGGTGGTGATCGACTACGCACATACACCGGATGCTTTAGAAAAAACTGTCCAGACTTTGTTGCAGGTGGCTCAAGAGCGTCACGGCGAATTATGGTGTGTATTTGGTTGTGGTGGTGACCGGGATCCGGGTAAACGTCCGCAGATGGGCAAGATTGCCGAACAGGCACATCATGCGGTAGTCACCAGTGATAATCCACGAACAGAAAGTCCTGCCGCCATCATTGCTCAGATCCTCCAAGGGATGAGTAGTACGCCGCATGCAATCGAAGACCGAGCGTCTGCAATTCTGTATGCAATCAAACATGCTGGCAATAATGATGTCGTCCTGCTCGCAGGTAAGGGGCACGAGAGCTATCAGGACATTAATGGCAAAAAATGGCCATTTTCTGACGAAGAACATGCAGCCTTGGCATTGGCAACCGTTGCTACCAGCGGCAATATGAAGAGGAGTAACTGATGCAGGCAACTCTTCAACAATTGTGTGCTGTAGTGAGTCATGCACGTTTACATAGCGCGGTTGCGAGCGGTGCAGACAACACCGCACTGACAGGATTAACCACCGATAGCCGCAAAGTGACTATAGGTGATTTATTTGTTGCCTTGCGCGGTGAACATTTTGACGCGCATGATTTCTTGACGGATGTTGTAGAAAAAGGTGCGGTTGCTGTTGTGGCAGAACAAGTGCCGGCGGGTCTGGGTGTGCCTGCACTGATCGTGCCGGACACTTTATTGGCATTGCAGGAAATCGCTCGTTACTGGCGGCAGCAATTTAGCTTGCCTGTCATCGCCGTGACAGGCAGTAACGGTAAGACTACTGTAAAAGAAATGATTGCTGCGATTTTGACTGCCTATGTAGGCGAAGAACATTCGCTTGCAACCAGTGGCAATCTGAATAACGAGATCGGCGTGCCATTGACGGTATTGCGTTTGAATAAGGCACATCAGGCTGCTGTGTTCGAGCTTGGTATGAATCATCCTGGCGAGATTGCAGTGCTGGCGTCGGTAGCGCAAGCGACAGTAGCCATGGTCAATAATGCACAGCGTGAGCATCAGGAATTCATGCAGACCGTACAGGCGGTAGCTGAAGAAAATGGAACCGTATTACGGCAGTTACCCGTCAGTGGTGTCGCCGTATTTCCAGTAGACGATACCTATTCAGACTTGTGGCGTGCTTATGCTAACGAGACTGGACAACGCAAGATTGTGACGTTCGGCTTGAGCGCAGACGCCGATGTCAGCGCGACTTATCAGGTGCAAAGTTTCGGTAGTGAACTGCAGATGCGTATTGGTGGCAATGACATCAACATCAAGCTTACTGCCGCCGGGGTCCATAACGTGCGTAATGCGCTTGCTGCCGCAGCTTGCTGCCACAGTATTGGTGTCCCGAACGAGGTGATTGCTACGGGCTTGCAGGCGTTTAGTCCCGTCAGTGGGCGTTTGCAAAGTAAGCAGGCCCATAACAATGCACGTATTATTGATGACACCTATAACGCAAATCCGGATTCAGTGCGGGCCGCAATCGATGTGCTGGCACCTTCTGCACAATCAAGCATCCTGGTGCTTGGCGACATGGGCGAGGTTGGTGATGACGGCGTCGCTTTTCATAATGAAATTGGACATTACGCCCATGAGCGTGGCATTGCACAGTTGTTGACGCTAGGGGAATTGGCACAGCACACGGCACAAGCTTATGGCGCCGGTGCGCAACATTTTTTTGATGTGGCTGAACTGTGTAGCGCGCTTGATGCCGCAATTGATAGCAATAGCACTATTCTGATCAAGGGTTCCCGTTTCATGAAAATGGAACGCGTCGTTGCCCATCTGACTAAACAACAATCAATAGGAAGTCATTAACATGTTGCTTTGGTTAGCACAATTTTTCAAACAAGATATTGGCCTTTTGCGGGTCTTTGGATTTATTACTTTTCGCGCGGTGTTCGCGACCTTGACCGCGATCTCTATCGGTATTTTTGCAGGCCCCACGGTGATTCGCATGCTGACCCGCCTGAAGGTCGGACAGGCCGTGCGCACCGATGGTCCGCAAACACATCTGGTTAAATCGGGCACACCGACGATGGGCGGCGTCCTGATTCTGATTTCTATCGGCATCTCAACTTTGTTATGGGCCGATCTGAGTAATCGCTTTGTATGGATTGTCCTGATTGTGACTCTGGGATTTGGCGCAATTGGTTGGGCGGATGACTACCGCAAAGTGGTTTATAAAGATCCGGAGGGAATGCGTTCCAGAGAGAAATATTTCTGGCAATCAGTGATCGGAATTATTGCAGCCTTTTATCTCGCATTTACCGTGTCAGCTCCGTCGAATACCAAGGTGCTGGAATTATTTATCGCTTGGGTGCAATCCGGTTTCAGTATGGATCTGCCACCGAAAGCCGATCTGATCGTGCCGTTCTTTAAATCGATCAGCTATCCCCTGGGTGTCTGGGGTTTTATCGGTCTGACTTACTGTGTCATTGTGGGAACCAGTAATGCCGTGAACTTTACCGATGGTCTTGATGGTCTGGCGATCATGCCTACGATTATGGTCGGCTCTGCACTGGGCTTATTTGCGTATCTGACGGGTAATGTCGGCTACGCTAAATACCTGTTGATACCGCATATACCGGGTGCTGGTGAACTATTGATTTTCTGCGGTGCGATGGCAGGTGCTGGTCTGGCTTTCCTTTGGTTCAATGCCCATCCTGCACAGGTCTTTATGGGCGATGTCGGTGCGTTGGCACTGGGGGGGGCGCTCGGCACGGTGGCGGTGATCGTCCGTCAAGAAATTGTTCTGTTCATCATGGGCGGTATTTTCGTGGTGGAAACCGTATCGATTATTTTGCAAGTCGGCTACTTTAAATTTACCAAGAAGCGCTACGGTGTTGGTCGCAGATTGTTTTTGATGGCGCCCCTGCATCACCATTTTGAACAAAAAGGTTGGAAAGAAACGCAGGTTGTTGTGCGTTTCTGGATTATTTCGATGATGTTGGTCCTAGTCGGTTTGTCTTCGCTCAAGCTGCGTTAGCCTTTGCTGAAACAGTAGCTGATCCGGCTCATCATAAAGCGACAGAATTAGTAAAAAATAGAAGCAAAATTAGCGACATAATTAAAAAGAGCATCATGAATTTTTCTGGCAAACACGTATTGGTATTAGGTCTGGGCGAGAGCGGTCTGGCCATGGCGCAATGGTTATTGCGTTGTGGTGCCCGTTTGCGTATTGCCGATACCCGCGCCAAGCCGGACCGTCTCGAAATAATCAATGCTTTGTCGTCTGAGATTGAATTTGTCAGTGGCGAATTTGCGTTGACCTTGCTAGATGGAATTGACGCGATTGCCGTTAGCCCAGGTTTATCACCTCTGCGTGAAATAGCAAATTTGTTACCAGAGGCAAAGCAAAAAAATATTCCGGTGTGGGGTGAGATTGAGTTATTCGCGCAAGCCTTAGCGGACTTAAAAGCCGAGCGTGATTACTCGCCGAAAATCATTGCGATCACAGGTACAAATGGCAAGACTACAGTAACCAGCTTGGTGGGCTTACTCTGTGAACGTGCTGGTCTGTCTACTAAAGTTGCTGGCAATATCAGTCCGGCTGTACTCGATGTATTGCGTGAAGAATTAGAGCGCGAAGCCCTATCACATGAAGGTCTTGAGTGCGGTGAGTTGCCGCAGGTCTGGGTACTCGAATTGTCCAGTTTTCAGTTACATACGACTTTTAGTCTTGAGCCAGATGTTGCGACGGTATTGAATATCACGCAGGATCATCTGGACTGGCATGGCGATCTGGCTGCCTACTGTGCGGACAAAGCGCGCATTTTTGGCACGCAGGCGGTACAGGTACTGAACCGTGACGATGCTCTGGTAATGGCGATGGCGCGTCCAGATACCAATGCGATCAGTTTTGGTATTTCTGCTCCAGAACATGCAAACGATCTGGGTTTGCTAAGCGAGCATGGCATGACCTGGCTAGCTGCAGCAGTTGCCAGCGAGGACGTCGCACCTGTAACAGGTCGCCGCAAGAAAAAAGAAGTTGAAGAGATTCCCTTCGCGATTGCCCGTCTGATGCCGGTCGAAGCATTAAAAATTCGCGGACAACACAATGCCTGTAACGTCCTCGCCGCATTGGCGCTCTGTCGGGCGATTGGTTTATCGTTCGCGCCTTTGCTCCACGGCGTGCGTGAATATCAAGGCGAACCGCATCGTGTCGAAGTCGTGGCGACAATTGCTGGCGTTACCTACGTCGATGATAGCAAAGGGACGAATGTAGGCGCGACAGTCGCAGCCCTGAAAGGATTGGGCCAGGAGCTCAGTGCAGGAACGGACTTCAATAAGCGCATCATTCTGATCGCCGGAGGTGACGGTAAAGGGCAAGATTTTTCTCCTTTGGCCTCTCAGATTACGCAGTTTGCTAAAGCTGTTTTACTGATAGGAAAAGATGCGCAGGCAATTCGTCAGGCAATTCAGTTCAATAGTGAATTGACGCAGGATGTAGTCACCGATCATGCAACGTTGGAATCGGCTGTGCAGGCAGCGGCTGCGCTGGCAAATGAGGGCGATGTCGTCTTGCTATCACCTGCCTGCGCTAGTCTGGATATGTTCCGTAACTATGGGCATCGCGCACAGGTTTTTGTGGACGCCGTGAAAGAGATCGGCCTCTCCAGCGGTGAGGTGTTCTGATGAGGCAAGCCATTCTGTCACTCGTAGCATCATCAAGTAAGTGGCTGCCATTTTCGGCAGAGCCAGTTGCTGCGTCACATTTGACGAAACGCTCGACGATGATGGAATACGATCAGCCCCTGGTGTGGGTTACTTTGATTCTGATGGTGTTCGGTATGGTCATGGTGTATTCCGCATCGATCTCACTGCCGGATTCACCTAAATATGCGAATTATAAAAACACCCACTTCCTGATGCGCCAGGCGATGTTTGTTGTCGTGTCTCTGATCGCCGGATTATTTGTATTCAGAATCCGTATCTCAACCTGGCAAAAAATCGCGCCATATCTATTTGTAGCGACCTTGATTTTGCTGATTGCCGTCTTGATTCCGGGACTCGGTAAGGGTGTAAATGGTGCCAAACGCTGGTTGTCTTTCAAGGCATTTAATTTGCAACCATCGGAATTGATGAAGCTTTTTGTCGTTTTGTACGCTGCAGATTACACGGTTCGCAAACAGGAATATATGCATAAGCTGACCAAAGGTTTTTTGCCGATGGCAGCGGCAGTCGGCGTGGTGGGCTTGCTACTGTTACTGGAGCCGGATCTCGGGGCGTTTGGTGTGATCGTTTGTGTCGCCATGGGTATTTTGTTTTTGGGCGGCATCAATGGCATTTGGTTTGGTGGTATTGCAGCGACCCTGGTGGGAATTTTTAGTTTGGTAATCATGTTGTCACCGTGGCGTCGTGAGAGGATATTTGCCTATCTCAGCCCATTTGATGATGACCATGCGCTGGGTAAGGCGTATCAGTTGACGCATTCTCTGATTGCATTTGGCCGTGGCGAATTGTTTGGCGTCGGCCTTGGTGCGAGTGTCGAGAAATTGCATTATTTACCGGAAGCACATACCGATTTTTTACTTGCCGTGATTGGTGAAGAGTTGGGTTTTGTCGGTGTTCTGACAGTAGTTTTGTTGTTTTACTGGATTCTGAAACGCGCGTTTGAAATTGGTCGTCAGGCGATTGCTCTTGACTTAACTTTTGCAGGCTTAACTGCGAAAGGTATTGGTATCTGGATCGGTGTCCAGGCTTTTATCAATATGGGTGTGAATCTAGGTTTGCTGCCGACAAAAGGCCTGACCTTGCCATTGATGAGCTACGGTGGTTCCGGTGTCCTGATTAACTGTGTCGGTCTGGCGATTTTACTGCGAATTGATTATGAAAACCGTGTCCTGATGCGCGGGGGACGGATATGAGTGCAAAGAAATTATTAATTATGGCCGCAGGAACCGGCGGTCATATTTTCCCCGGTCTGGCCATTGCCGAAACGATGCGGGCGCGTGGCTGGCAAGTGTCTTGGCTTGGCACCACTACGGGGATGGAAAACCAGATTGTGCCTAAGCACGGCGTGTCGATGGATACGATTGCTTTCTCAGGAATGCGTGGAAAAGGATTGCTGCATAGCCTGACGGGTGGACTGAAACTGCTCGCCAGTTTTTTTACATGCTTGCGTATTGTAGGAAAGCGTCAGCCTGATGTCGTGCTTGGGATGGGTGGTTATGTCACTGTGCCTGGCGGAGTAATGGCGGCGTTGTGTGGCAAACCTGTTGTGCTGATGAACGCTGACGCTGCTCTACTCTTGTCGAACAAATTATTGCGTCCGATTTCAAAACGCGTCTTGTTTGGTCTGCCTTCCAGTGATCATGCACCGGATAAAAAAATTCAGGTCACGGGCAATCCGATTCGCAAGGAAATATGTGCACTGGCGACACCGGCGCAACGTTATGCAAACAGAAGTGGCGCTTTAAAAATACTAATTGTTGGGGGTAGTCTTGGTGCGCAGGCCTTGAACGATAGCGTGCCCGCTGCATTGGCGTTGATTCCTGAGCAGGACAGACCACAAGTGACGCACCAATCCGGGAAAAAACATATTGATGCTTTGCGTGCACGTTATGCGGCTGAGAATGTGGTAGCGGAAGTGTTAGATTTTATTGATGATATGCCGCGTCGCTACGCAGAGGCGGACCTAGTGATTTGCCGTGCCGGTGCGATCACGGTGTCTGAACTGACCGCCGCAGGCGTGGCAAGTATTCTGGTGCCTTTTGTCGCATCAAGTACTTCACATCAAAAAGATAATGCGCAATGGATGGCGGAACAGAATGCCGCTATTTATTTGCCCCAAAGCGAATTGAGTGCAGCAACTCTGGCAGCAAAACTACAGAGCATGAGCAGAGCGCAATGCTTGTCCATGGCTGAGACGGCATATGCCTTAGGGCAGCGGCAAGCCAACGACACTATTGCACAAGTGTTAGAACAATTGGCTTGTACTAAAGAGTTAGCCAGTTAGTAAACTAGATGCGATCGACCTATAAAACATAAGCTATGAAACATAAAGTTAAACATATTCACTTCGTCGGCATTGGCGGCTCAGGGATGAGCGGTATCGCAGAGGTGTTACTGAATCTGGGATATACGATTTCCGGATCCGACCTGGGAACTAACGCGGCATCACAGCGATTGGCAAATCTGGGTGCCAAGGTCATGCTCGGCCATACCGCTGACAATATCGCCGGTGCCGATGCGATCGTTACTTCTACCGCCGTCAAAGCAGATAACCCGGAAGTTATCGCCGCCCGCGAAAAACATATACCTATCGTTCCGCGTGCAGTGATGCTGGCAGAGTTGATGCGTCTGAAAAGTGGCATCGCAATTGCAGGTACCCATGGCAAGACAACGACTACTAGTCTGGTTGCCAGTATTTTGGCCGAGGGTGGTTTCGATCCTACCTACGTGATCGGTGGCCGTTTGAATAGTGCTGGCGCTAATGCCAAACTTGGTAGCGGTGATTTCATTGTTGCGGAAGCTGATGAATCCGACGCATCGTTTTTGAATTTGTTACCGGTGATTGAGGTCATTACCAATATTGATGCTGATCATATGGAAACGTATGAGCATGATTTCGGTAAATTGAAACAAGCATTTATTGAATTCACACAACGACTGCCGTTTTACGGCGTCGCGGTGTTATGTCTCGACGATGTGCATGTACGTGAAATCATGCCGTTTATTTCTAAGCCTATCGTGACTTATGGTTTTCATGAAGAAGCCGATATCCGCGCCGTGGATGCAAAAGCCGTCGGTGGTGTGATGCAGTTCACGGTAATTCAGGACGGTTATGAAGCAATGCAGGTCAGCCTGAATCAACCCGGTATGCACAATGTACAAAATGCTTGTGCAGCGATTGCGATTGCACGTGAGGTCGGCGTGGCAGATGAGGCAACCCAAAAAGCATTGAGTGAATTTCATGGTGTTGGCCGTCGCTTCACGCGCTATGGCGAGATTAACTTAGCTGACGCCGATGGTAAATCCGCAGGTAGCTTTGCGTTAGTCGATGACTATGGACACCATCCGGTAGAGATGGCGGCAACACTGGCAGCTGCTCGCGGTGCCTACCCTGGTCGCCGTCTGGTACTGGCGTTTCAGCCGCATCGATATACCCGTACCCGTGATTTGTTTGAGGACTTCGTCAAAGTTATTTCAACTGCCGATGCGGTTGTTCTGGCCGAAGTGTATGCCGCAGGCGAAGCACCTGTTGTCGCTGCTGATGGTCGTGCTCTGGCAAGAGCCTTGCGTGTCACAGGCAAAGTAGAGCCTGTTTTTGTCGAGGCGATACAAGATATGCCGGACAACATTTTGCATGTACTGAAAGATGGTGACGTGTTGATCGTCATGGGCGCTGGCTCGATCAGTGCTGTACCAGCCAAGCTGGCTAATGCCGGTGACAAGTAAGGTAGAAATTCGAATCAACATCAAAATCAACATCAACATGTGCAGGACAAATGCAGGACAAATGCAGGCAAGAAAATAGTAACAGCAGGTCATGTAAAAACATTGAATCTACATATTGAACTTAAGCAGAGATGCCGTCATGAATGACATTGAGAATGTAAAAGAATTAGGTAAAGTTGGCGTGCTGTTTGGCGGACGTTCCGCTGAGCGCGAGGTATCTATCATGTCTGGTACTGGTGTGCTGGCAGCACTGCGAAGCAAAGGTGTTGATGCACACGGGTTCGATACGGGTGAACGCAGCCTGGCGGAATTAGCTGAACAGCAGTTTGATCGCGTCTTTATTGCCTTGCACGGTCGGTTTGGCGAAGACGGTAGTTTGCAAGGTGTGCTGGAACAATTGAGTATCCCTTACACAGGCAGTGGCGTGATGGCATCGGCGATTGCAATGGACAAGATTTTTACAAAAAAAATCTGGCAGAGCCATCAATTAACCACCCCAGCTTATGAAGTGTTAAATGCCGAAACTGAATTGCGCCTGGTCCCTGACCGCCTGAGTCTGCCTTTGATTTTGAAACCGCCACATGAGGGGTCGACGATCGGTATCACTAAGGTGAATGGTTATTCGGATATGCAGGAAGCGTATGCACTGGCAGCGCAGTTCGATGACGAAGTATTGGCTGAACAATTCATCTTGGGCCGCGAACTGACCGTCGCGATTCTTGGTACGGGTAAGCACGCATATGCTTTACCAATCATTGAGATCGTTGCACCGGATGGTAACTATGATTATCAGAACAAATATTTCACCGACGATACGCAATATTTATGTCCCGCTCCGTTAGACGCAGGCTTGACGGCAAAAATACAAGAGATGTGTGTTGATGCTTATCGTGCCGTAAATTGCGAGGGCTGGGCACGAGTTGACGTGTTATTGCGTAAGTCTGATAACGAGCCATTTTTGATTGAAATTAATACCTCACCTGGGATGACGGGGCACTCACTGGTGCCAATGGCGGCGCGCGCGGTCGGGATGAGTTATGAAGATTTATGCGTCACGATTTTGCGGTCGGCAAGGTTGAAAATGTCCAAGGGCAGTAAAGAAGGTAATAAGTAAGTTATGTGGCAAGACATCAGGTCAATGAATGCAACAGCGAATGCTTTGTTCGGTGTTTTTATACTTGCATTGCTGATGTCCGGTATCTGGTGGGTAGTGCAGCGGCCAATGTTTACGCTGAAAGTGATTAGGGTTGAAGGTGTAGAACAGGCAGCCTTGCGGCATGTGAACGCGTTCACGATTCGTGATGCCGCACTGCCAAAGTTGCGAGGAAATTTTTTTACGACGAATCTGGACAATGTCAGAACAGCTTTTGAATCGGTACCTTGGGTACGCAAAGCAAGTGTGCAGAGAGAATGGCCGAACAAACTGATCGTGACGCTAGAGGAACATCAGGCACTCGGTACCTGGGGTGAAGATGGTCGCTTAATGTCAGTCAAGGGCGACGTGTTTACTGCCAATCTGGCTGAAGCGGAAGAAGACGCTGAGTTGATTGCGTTTGCAGGACCAGACGGTAGTGAAAAAGAAGTACTGGCACGCTATCTCGATTTTAAGCAATGGTTTGCCAATATCAGTCTCGCACCTGAGGTCGTACAGTATTCAAGTCGTTATGCATGGAGTCTGAAATTAAATAACGGTATGAAGGTGGAGTTGGGCAGGTTGCAGGACGATCAGACTTTAAAGAATCGGGTTGATCGCTTGCTGACGGTGTACCCGCAGTTAGTTGCCAGTTTGCAGGACAGTATTGAAAGTGTGGATATGCGTTATCCCAATGGCCTTGCGCTGAAGTCCAGTCACAATGCCTTTGGAATTAATCCAAAGCTTAAGGTTAAACGAAAGTAAGTACATGACAAAAGATGCAAAAAACCTGATAGTCGGCCTCGATATTGGCACCTCCAAAATTGTCGCGGTGGTGGCCGAGGTGATGCCCGATGGTCGTCATGAAGTGATCGGTCTGGGTCAGCATGATTCCAAAGGCCTGAAAAAAGGCGTGGTCGTCAATATTGAAGCCACCGTCGAATCGATTCAGCGTGCTCTTGAAGAAGCTGAACTAATGGCTGATTGCAAAATTCGTCATGTGTATACCGGCATTGCTGGCAGTCATATCCGCAGTTTCAATTCCAGCGGTATGGTCGCAATCAAGGATAAAGAAGTCACCGCTGCGGATGTTTCGCGCGTAATCGAGACGGCTAAGGCAGTCAATATCCCTACTGATCAGCAATTGCTGCACACCTTGCCACAAGAATTTATTGTCGATAGCCAGGACGATGTGCGCGAGCCGATAGGTATGAGCGGTATTCGTCTCGAGGTCAAGGTTCATATCGTTACTGGCGCCGTCTCTGCGGTACAGAACATCGTCAAATGCGTACGTCGTTGTGGCCTTGAGGTCTCAGATCTGATACTGCAACCCATGGCTTCTGCCGAAGCGGTATTGACCAAAGATGAAAAAGAACTTGGTGTTGTACTGATCGATATCGGTGGCGGTACTACCGACGTGGCGGTGTTTAGTGAAGGTGCAATTCGTCATACTGCGGTGATTCCGATTGCCGGTGATCAGATCACGAATGACATCGCGATGGCATTACGGACGCCCACATCCGAAGCGGAAGAAATCAAAATTCGTTTTGGTGTGGCGAAACAGGTATTGGCTGATCCGTCCGATACGCTCGAAGTGCCGGGCCTGGGTGATCGTGGTCCGCGCTCTTTATCCCGCCAGGCCCTGGCCGCTGTGATCGAACCTCGTGTCGAAGAATTATTTGCGCTGGTCCATCAAGTTGTCCGTGAATCCGGATACGAAGATGTACTGTCGTCCGGCATCGTTTTAACCGGTGGTTCAGCGATCATGCCAGGCATGGTTGAGATGGCAGAAGACATCTTTTTGAAACCCACGCGTTTGGGTATGCCGGTGTATTCCGGACAGTTGGCTGATGTCGTTCGCAGTCCTCGTTATGCGACAGTTTTAGGTTTGTTGTTGGAAGCGAAGAAGCAGTATATGCGCGGCCATATCGTCACACGGCAAGAAGGTTCTGCAAAAGCAGTGTGGCAGCGCATGAAAGAGTGGTTTTTAGGGAATTTTTAAGTAGTAATTGGTGTGAAAACTGTAGTAGAAATAGTAGTAATCATTTTATAATGTTCTTATCTGCAGTTATTAGTCGCTAGTCGTCACGCACATGCAGGAATCGTGATGATTATCGACTGAAAACTGCCTACCTAAAGGAGTCATGATGGAGTTCGATATGGTTGATAACGCTACCCAAGGCACCGTAATCAAGGTCGTGGGCGTAGGCGGCGCAGGCGGCAATGCTGTGCAGCACATGATTAATAAAGGTGTGGCAGGAGTTGAGTTCATCGCTGCTAACACTGATGCGCAGGCTTTGTTGCAGTCCAAAGCACATAACGTGATTCAGATCGGTGAGACCGGTCTGGGTGCAGGCATGAAACCTGAAGTGGGTCGCCAGCTTGCAGAAGAATCACGCGCACGGATTGAAGATGCATTGCGTGGTTCGCATATGGTGTTTATCGCTGCCGGTATGGGCGGCGGGACTGGCACTGGCGCCGCACCGGTGGTCGCACAAGTGGCAAAAGAACTGGGCGCATTGACAGTGGCCGTCGTATCCAAACCATTTTCTTACGAAGGTAAGAAATGCATGGACATCGCCGACGAAGGTCTGGAAGCCTTGTCGCAGCACGTCGATTCACTGATCATCATCCTGAACGAAAAACTCGAAGAGATCTATGAAGATGACAGCATGATCGAATGGCTGCAACATGCCGACGATGTGTTGAATAATGCAGTTGCCGGTATCGCCGAAATCATCAATGTACCTGGTCATATCAACGTCGATTTTAATGACGTGAAAACCATCATGGGTGAGCAAGGTAAAGCGATGATGGGTACGGCGACGGCATCCGGTGTCGATCGTGCACGTATCGCTGCAGAGCAGGCAGTTGCATCACCATTATTGGATGGTATCGACCTGTCAGGCGCGCGCGGTGTCCTGGTCAATGTGACGGCCAGCCGTGGTCTCAAGGGTAAAGAGATCAAGGAAGTCATGGCGGCAGTTCGCGCATTCGCCGCACCAGATGCTTCGATTGCTCAAGGTATTGCATATGACGACACGATGGGTGACGACATTCGCGTGACCGTTGTTGCAACCGGTCTGGGTCGTGGCAAGAAAAATATCCAGCTAGTACAAACACCGATGCTGCGTACTGGGACGCACAATGAGCCAATGATGGCATCACCAGTGATGGCGTCTGCGGCGACAACCACAACGGGTATGGCAGCGCCAGCGTTTGACGGGTTGAGCAAGCCAGCAGTATGGCGTCGTGAGTCTGCCTCTGATACCGTTCGTGCTTTGGAAAAAAATGGAATGGAGACATACGACATTCCGGCCTTCCTGCGCAAGCAAGCTGACTAAGATCCGTCGTATCTGAACCTCAGTATCAACAAAACGCCAGCCTCTGTGCTGGCGTTTTGCTTTCTGCACGAAATAGCAGACTCAGGCATACTGACGCACCAGCCTCAGTGATCGCAGCATGAATTAATTTTTTAATGCGGCGCTGAGGGAATATCGTGAATCAACCCATACAAATCAGGAGCGCAACATGAGCATCAAGATCGGTGACAAATTGCCAGCAGGCAGCCTCGCAGAATTTATCGAAGTCGAATCAGAAGCTTGTTCTTTAGGGCCAAATACCTTCAAGGTAGAAGATCTGACTAAAGGCAAAACGATTGCGATTTTTGGTTTGCCCGGCGCTTACACACCAACTTGCTCCGCGAAACATGTTCCAGGTTATATACAGCACGCTGCCGATTTAAAAGCCAAAGGTGTTGATGAAATCTGGTGTATCTCCGTCAATGATGCATTCGTAATGGGTGCATGGGGCCGTGATCAGAAAGCGACTGGCACCGTGCGCATGATGGCTGACGGTAATGCTGACTTTAGCAAAGCGTTAGGTCTGGATGCTGACTTCAGTAAATTCGGTATGGGCGTGCGTTCCCAGCGTTATTCGTTACTGGCAGTCGATGGCGTCGTGACGCAATTGAATGTGGAAGAGGGCGGCAAGTTTGAAGTATCCAATGCAGAGACTTTGCTGGCGCAACTGAGTTAAGACATCTAAGTTTTACCGCGGGACTCCAAGTTCCGGCATAAAAAAGCCATAGCGACCCTATGGCTTTTTTTATGGTGGCAGGCTTTGTTGTAAAGCAAGCCACTGCCACCGAAGATTTTGAGCAACCGTTATAATGCTGGAATGCTAAAACAAAGAACAATCAAACAAACCGTTAAAACCGTCGGTGTCGGCTTGCATTCCGGTACCCGGGTTGACCTGGTGCTGCGACCTGCTGCTATTGATACCGGTATCATTTTTACACGCACCGATCTCGTGCCTCCGGTTGTATTTCCAGCAACCGCCTTGAATGTCGGCGATACGCGTATGGCATCGACGCTGAACGTCGATGGCGCGAAGGTCTCTACGGTAGAGCACTTGTTATCAGCATGCGCAGGATTGGGTATTGATAATCTGTATATCGATATCAGCGCAGAAGAAATTCCTATCATGGATGGCTCTGCATCCTCGTTCGTGTACTTGTTGCAGCAGGCCGGCATGCAAGAGCAGGAAGCTGCCAAAAAATTCATTCGCGTGTTAAAGCCCGTCGAAATTCGTGAAGGTACAGGTAAGTCTGAAAAATGGGCGCGGCTGGAACCTTTCGACGGTTTTAAATTACATTTTTTTATCGAATTTAATCATCCGGCCGTGGACGGGACAACGCAAACCGCCGAAGTCGATTTTGCCAAAGTCTCGTATAGCAAAGATGTCGCCCGGGCGCGCACTTTCGGTTTTATGCAAGATGTAGAGATGCTACGCGGGATCGGCCTGGCGCGCGGCGGCTCGATGGAAAATGCCATCGTGATGGATGAATACCGTATTCTGAACGCAGATGGTTTGCGTTTTGACGATGAATTTGTCCGCCATAAAATTCTCGATGCGATCGGCGATCTCTACCTGATCGGTCATCCTTTGCTGGCTAGTTATACCGCGCATAAATCTGGTCATGGCTTAAATAATCAGTTATTGCGGGTCTTGCTGGAACAACCTGATGCTTATGAAATTGTGAGCTTCGATGCGATTGAAAATGCGCCTGATTCTTACGGTTTGCAAGAGCAGCGTGAATGGGCGTTGTCTTCCTAAGTCTGGTAGCGATGCTCGTTTGCCCGCAAACTTGATAACAGTGCCAGACAAAAAAGCCTTGAACGGAATGCGCAATCACCGTTTCGCCGTCAGAGTCCGCAACTGCCCGTAGACTGCCTGGACCCTGGCAGAGGTGGTCCGAGACTACACCCAAACTCATTTACTATAAATCCTATACTGGGGATGAGTATTGGTAAAAATACTACTTAAACCGCCTATTTTACGAAGTGATTTAAAAATACTCCCTGCGATTCTATTTTTATCCGAGTAATGTCAGGCTATGTGCCTGACTGATGCCGCTTCACCAGCTTATGCAAAGCAGCTCTCAAATCTGCATTTTGTGGTGTATTTTCTAAGGCATTTTCCAGATTATCGAAGGCTTTGACAGCGCGGTCGGACAGGCTGCATTGCTTGACATAAGGCTTGGGCTCGACTTTTCGCCTGACTTGTACTTTGATACGGATTGCGTTAATCTGCCATCCCCGCTGTAGTAAACCGTCTTGCAATTTTGGACACTGTTGTTTGAGTTTGGTGGCTAGTGCAGCGTTGGGCGCAGACAGGGTCAGCTGACCCTCTTCTAATTGCAGTACATCGCAGGCTTCAAACATCGCGGGGAGCAGGTTCCCGCAGTCTTTTTGCAATTTGGCATTGCGCCTGATCGTAGGTAAGAGAGGCGAAATTTGTTCGTTGCTACGCAAGAAATCGGCGGCACCGCTGGTTTCCGGCAACTTTCGTCCGCGTTTGATGTTGATTCGATAGGGAGGTGGTGAAAATGCTTGCATGGATGGAACCTTACCACAAACTGCCTGGTTTGTTCGCTCTCAGCATCTGCTCATGTCGCTATGACGGTGTCGCTTTTTCAGGAGTGAATTGATGCAAATTATCGTCATGCATTCGCGCTTCACCAAAGCAAAGTCTATTACCCTTAGTTCCAACCACCTGATTTTCGGCATTCTTGGTTTTTTGATGCTGACTATGATTTGCTCTGCCGTGATGGCCGCCTTAACCTTGCGTCTGGCCAGCGGCGACATTCCCTTTTTACGAGATTTTGTACCGGTTGCCGTGGCGAATGACCCGAATGCGAAGGATCGCTACGTCAAAGAAAATATCGCCGCCATGGCCGTCAAGCTCGGCGAAATGCAGGCCCAGCTGATACGTCTAGACGCATTGGGCGAGCGGGTTCAGGGTCTGGCTGGCGTGAAGCCGGAGGAATTTAATTTCCGCGAATTGCCCGGACGTGGTGGTGCAGAAACGTCGTCAGTCGCACCGCGGGAGTTGACTATGACGGAGTTTCAGGCAGCACTGGATGCCATGGCAAAAGATGTCGAACATCGTTCCGATTATATGAACGTGGTCGAGACGAAATTGATGGGTTTTAAAGTGCAGTCAAAATTATTGCCGACGATTTCTCCGGTGAATGCAAGCTACAACGCGTCTACGTTTGGCTGGCGGCTTGATCCTTTCTCCGGTCGCAGTGCGTTTCATGAAGGAATTGATTTTCCTGCGCCAACCGGAACGACGATTGTTGCTGCTGCGGGTGGCGTAGTGATTGCCGCGGAGTTTCATCCGCAATTTGGCAACATGATAGAAATTGATCATGGCGGCGAAATCATGACCCGCTACGCGCATACCTCGAAGGTGTATGTCAAAGTCGGTGATATCGTCAAACGGGGTCAGCACATTGCTGATATCGGCTCCACCGGACGTTCCACGGGCTCACATCTGCATTTCGAGGTACATGTCAAAGGCGTGCCACAAAACCCGAGCAAATTCCTGAACGCGGGTGCAAATCAGGCTGACATGGCTGCGATTAGCCAAAAATAAACTTGTTTTTGGTAAATTTGCCTCCAAATCCTCCTACATATGTCACTTTGTCATTGAGCAATTGCTAGTCACTAGCGTTGCCATGTTAAAATCCGACGTTTACTTGTGTTAGCTTATTGTTGTTGCAAAATCAATTTTTCAAGTTATTTTTGATCAAGCGGCAATTTTTTTCAGAATTCATTCATCCATTCATAGCATGTCATTCCTGACCAAAATATTCGGTAGCCGCAATCAGCGGCTCTTGAAGCAGTACCAAAAAACCGTGCGTGACATCAACGCATTGGAACCCAAGCTGGAAGCCTTGTCGGATGAGGCCTTGCAGGCCAAGACTGTGGAGTTTAAAACCCGCGTCGAGAATGGCGAAACCCTGGATGCGATCTTGCCGGAAGCATTTGCGGTTTGCCGCGAAGCCAGTAAGCGCGTTCTCAAAATGCGCCACTTTGACGTGCAGATGATAGGCGGCATGGTGCTGCATTACGGCAAAATTGCTGAAATGGGCACTGGCGAAGGTAAAACGTTGATGGCGACTTTGCCGACCTACCTGAACGCATTGTCAGGCAAGGGCGTGCACGTTGTCACAGTCAATGATTATCTGGCGCAGCGCGATGCTGAATGGATGGGTAAATTATATGGCTGGCTCGGATTGAGTACGGGCGTCAATCTGTCTCAGCTCGAACATGATGCGAAACAGGTCGCTTACGCTTCTGATATTACCTACGGCACCAACAACGAATTCGGTTTTGACTACCTGCGTGACAACATGGTGTACGAAGCCAAGGATCGCGTCCAGCGCAGTCTGAATTTCGCGGTGGTTGATGAGGTCGATTCCATTTTGATCGATGAGGCGCGGACACCGCTGATTATCTCCGGCCAGGCAGAGAATCACACTGAGCTGTATTACAAAATCAATGAAGTGCCGAAGATGCTGACCTTGCAGATCGGTGAAGAAACACCGGACGGCAAAAGCACGATTGAAGTTCCGGGTGACTATACCAAAGATGAAAAATCGCATCAGGTTTTGCTGACCGAAGCTGGTCATGACAATGCCGAGCGCATTCTGACCCAGATGGGTTTGTTGCCGGAAGGTGCATCTCTGTACGACGCAGCACACATCACGCTGATTCATCATCTGTATGCTGCATTACGCGCCCATGCACTGTATTTCCGCGATCAGCACTATGTGGTGCAAGACAACGAAATCGTGATTGTCGATGAATTCACTGGCCGTATGATGACGGGCCGTCGCTGGTCAGATGGTTTGCATCAAGCTGTGGAAGCCAAAGAAGGCGTCAAGATCCAAAACGAAAACCAGACGCTGGCATCGATTACCTTCCAGAACTACTTCCGTATGTATAACCGCTTGTCCGGCATGACCGGTACAGCCGATACAGAAGCCTACGAATTCCAGGAAATCTACGGTCTAGAAACCGTCGTGATTCCGCCGAACCGTCCTTCGCAGCGTAAAGATCGTCAGGATCAGGTCTATAAGAGCGCCGAAGAAAAATACAATGCCATGCTGATCGACATCAAGGATTGCTACGAGCGTGGTCAGCCGGTATTGGTCGGTACTACCTCGATTGAAAATTCTGAATTGTTGTCCGGCATTCTGGATAAAGCCAAATTGCCGCATAACGTGCTGAACGCAAAACAGCATGCACGCGAAGCGGAAATCATTGCCCAGGCAGGTCGTCCAAAAGGTATCACGATTGCGACTAATATGGCCGGTCGCGGTACTGATATCGTCTTGGGCGGTAACGTCGCCAAACAGGTGCAACTGATCGAGGCAGATGAAACACTGTCCGACGCAGTCAAACAGGAAAAAGCACAGCAATTGCGTGATGAATGGCAATCGCTGCATGAGCACGTGGTCAATGCCGGTGGCTTGCATATCGTCGGTACCGAGCGCCACGAATCGCGTCGCGTCGATAACCAGTTGCGTGGTCGTTCTGGTCGTCAGGGTGATCCTGGTTCTTCCCGCTTCTATCTGTCGCTGGATGATCAGTTGCTGCGTATTTTTGCAGGCGATCGCGTACGCGCCATCATGGATCGCTTGAAGATGCCCGAAGGCGAACCGATCGAAGCAGGTATCGTGTCGCGTTCTATCGAATCCGCTCAGCGCAAAGTAGAAGCGCGTAACTTCGACGTCCGTAAGCAATTATTGGAATACGATGACGTCGCCAATGATCAGCGTAAAGTCATCTACCAGCAGCGTAATGAATTGTTAGAAGCACAGGACATGTCTGAGCTGATTTCGTCTTTGCGTGCCGGTATGTTCTACGATGTTGTGCGTGCCCACGTGCCAACCGAATCTGTTGAAGAGCAATGGGATATCCCGGCTTTGCAATCAGTGCTAGCGACTGAATGGGCTCTGGATATACCTTTGGCAAGCATGCTCGAAGCGGAACCGAATCTGAATGACGAAGACATTCTGGAGCGTGTGCAAAAAGCTGCAGATACGGCCTACGAAGCAAAAGTGGCTTTGGTCGGTAAAGATGCATTCGCAGGCTTTGAGCGCAGCATCATGTTGCAGAGCATTGACTCTCACTGGCGCGAACATCTGGCTGCACTGGATCACTTGCGCCAAGGTATCCATTTACGTGGTTACGCGCAGAAAAATCCTAAGCAGGAATACAAGCGCGAAGCATTTGAATTGTTTGGCCAGATGCTCGATCTGATCAAAAATGAAGTGGTGCGTACGATTGTTACCGTGCGTATTCAGTCGCGTGACGAGATCGAAGCGGCCGAGCAGCAACTGGCACAGTCGCAAGTCGAAAACGTGCATTATCAGCACGCCGATTTTGATGCGAATGCGTCGCCGGAAGAAATGCTGGCTCCCACAGCAAATCCGGAATCTGGCCAGACGCAATATGTTCTTAAAGTTGGTCGCAATGATCCATGCCCCTGCGGCAGTGGTAAGAAGTTCAAACAATGCCATGGCAAGCTGAATCCTGACCAGGCTCAGGGTGAGTATGCCTTCTCCGTTGGCCGCAATGACCCATGTCCTTGTGGCAGCGGTAAAAAATTCAAACAATGCCACGGCAAGTTAGCCTGAGCAAACGAGGCGGATAAACGCATCGTTAGGTTTTAGGCAGTACCAATAAAAAGGCGGAGATATCCGCCTTTTTTTATATCCTGGCTCAGGATCTCACGCAATATCATCGCGATATGGACATTGGACATACGGCATAGAGCAAAGGACGTGACGCATCAATCGCAATCAAACGATAAATACAGCGTCGTACTTTGCCTGTTATACAATAAGCTCAGATTGGTTTTTCCTTGATTGAACGCTTATCAGGCTTTGCAGTCTTTTAAAGTTTGCATGTGAAAACACCACCTATACCAAAATTCCTGCAATCGCTCTGGCTCGCCGCTTTTGCTGCCATCTTATTCGCGCCTGCGGCGATGGCGTTTGATTGCCCGCGTCCTTTGACGCTGGCCTTGCATGAGCACGGTTTGTTGTACTCATCCCAGACCGGTGCTGGCATTGACAAAGATATTGCCGATGAACTGATGCGACGAAGCGGTTGCAAAATAACGGTCAGCGTGTTGCCACGAGCCCGCATCTGGCAGCTTATTGAATCGGGGGCGCTCGACTTCAGCCTGTCCGGTATCCGCAATGACGAGCGCGATCACTATGCGGCGTTTGCCTGGTATTTTTCAAATAAATATTACTTACTGGTACGCAAAGACGTGCAGGTCAGGCAGCTTGCAGATTTTGATGATAATCCTGCATTGCAGTTAGGGGCGATACGCTCATTCAGATATGGCCCAAGTGCGAACCGGCTGGTAGATAAATTGCACGCTGGGCAGCGTGTGACCTATGCCTCTGCGCTGGAACCTTTATATCAAGCGCTGGCAAGCAAGCGGATTCACGGTATGATCATTGAGCCTTTCGATTATTCTCAGGTCGAATCCATGTCAATCCGCGACCTCACTACCATCATAGAAACGAATGACTCGCCGATTCCGCACGGTCTGATCATGTCGAAAAAATCCTTGAGTACCGCAGAGCAGGAAAAGTGGCGCAGTCTGATTAAGGGCATGCGTGACGATGGCACGGTGCTGGCGATTTTTGAAAAATACTTCAAGCCAGAATTGGCTAATGCAATGGTTAACTTCTATCTATCATGGTAAGCAGTCTTAGCCGCCGCCTGACTGTCGCCGTCGTCCTGTGTATTTCGCTGGGCGTCACCTATGCGCTCTGGCGTCACGAAAAAACCAATGCCTGGCTTGATACCCGCACCACACTGGACTTCAGCGCTCGTGATGTAGCGAGCCGCATCGAACAGCGGCTCGCTGCCAGTGAGCAGGTTCTGCGTGGCGCACAGGCGGTATTCGGCATGTCGGATGTCGTCAAGCGCAAGGACTTTGCCAACTACGTCAATTCACTGCAATTAGGCGCTGATTATGTTGGCATGGAAGGGGTAGGCATCGCCCTGGCAGTCGAATCCGGCAAACTGGAGCAGCATGTGCTCGCCATGCGGCAGCAAGGCATCAGTGATTATCAACTGTATCCGCTGGCGACGGCGACACGTTCTACTCAGACATGGATGGCGCCGTTCATACAGATCGAGCCATCACTGGAGCGCAATCGTCGCCAGCTAGGCTTCGACGCCATGTCCGACCCTGTGCACAGAGCCGCTCTGGAGCGTGCCCGTGATGCCGGTACTCTGGCTATTACAGGTATGTTGAACTTGTCTCATGACGATAAAGCCAGTTTGCACAAAGGTTTTTACGTGTATTTGCCCGTCTATAAAGACGGTGTTGTACCGGATAGTCCCGAAGCGCGCCGTAGTAGTCTGGTTGGCTGGGTGTTCGCCCCTTTTCGTATGGATGATCTGATGGCGAGTCTATATGGTGAGACGCCCCGCGCAACTGCGGTCCGGATTTACGATGGGGTTGAAACCTCAGTCAGCAACTTGATGTACGAATCCTTGCGGCTTGAATCGCTGAAACTGGCGCCAGTCAAATCAGGATTGTCCGGTGCGATAGCCATGTTCTCGCCGCGCGATCACACCATTGAAGTGACCGAATATCTCGCGAACGGCGGACGTTCCTGGTCGGTCGTGATTACGGCACTACCGGGTTTTGAAGAGCATGTTGGTAAAGACAAATCCGGGCTGATCGCCATGATCGGCGTTACGTTGAGTATGTTGATGTGCCTATTGACCTGGCAACTGGTTTCCGGTCGTGAACGTGCGTTGAATCTGGCACGCGAAATGACCAGAGAACTGCGTGAGAGTGAGGCGCGCTTCCGTTATCTGGCACAGTATGACGAGTTATCGGGTTTGCCGAATCGCGCGATGTTTCGCGATCGTCTGCAACATGCCATCACCGTTGCCAAGCGTGATAAACATCTGCTTGCATTGATGTACTTGGATCTGGATAAATTTAAGCCGATTAACGACAGTCTCGGGCATCACGTCGGTGATTTGTTACTGCGTGCTGTTGCCGAAAAAATGCTGCGCTGTGTCCGCGAGTCTGACACCGTTGCTCGTATGGGTGGCGATGAATTCGTCATACTTTTGCCTGTTATCGAGTATGAGCAGGACGCCTTGCTGGTCGCAGAAAAGATCCGGCAGGCACTGTGCGAGCCTTTCGAGGTCGCAGGTGGTCATCTGCTGCATGTGTCGTGCAGCATCGGCATTGCGTTGTACCCGCAGCATGCGCAGGATGATATTGAGCTTTCGCGTCATGCTGATATTGCGATGTATCGCGCCAAAGAATTAGGCCGCGATATGGTGCAGGTATTTACACCATCCTGATCGCAGGATCTGGGGCAGTTCAGGCTCCCAGTGATAGCTTTAGCCGTCGCACCAGATCGAGCAAGCGCGGGCGTACTTCGGCCAGCAAAAAAGACGATGACAAAGTGAAGGCCGGACCGCCGCAATTAATCGAGACCGGCGGCATGCCGTTACCCGGATAAAAGGCGACCGCGATCGCATTCACATCTTTTTGCCAGCTACCGAATGAAGTGCAACAACCCAGTTCCTGATATTCACTGATGGAGAGCTGAATCTCTTTGGCCACCGTCTGCCAGTGCGCCTCATCCGCCTGCTGTATCTGGGTGAGCAGCTGGCTACGTTCATCAGCGCGCATCTCTGCCAGAATCGCCCGCCCCATCGCTGTGTTTCCCAGCGGGATTCGAGAGCCAACATCAAGGCTCAGTGTCAGCGCGGTCTGGCTACGACAATTCTCCACATAAATCATACTGAGCCGGTCGCGCATGCCAAGCGAGACCATGCCCTGAGAAAAATCTGCTAGCTCCTGCATCAGCGGACGCGCGAGCTGACGCACATCCAGCCTTGCCAGCATCGCACTGCCGAGCGCCAGAGTCGCAGAGCCCAGGCGATATTTACCCAGCGAATCGACATAATCGAGATGACCTGTTTTGGTCAGCGTATAGGTCAGACGCGATACCGTCGATTTGGGCAACTGGCAGCGCTCCGCCAATTCCTGATTGCCCAAAGCCTTATCACCTGAGCGAAAACATGCCAGCAGCTCTAGACCTCGTGCCAGTGCGGTGACGAAATGCCGGTCCTCTTTGGCGTTGCCGCCAGCTTGGGCCGATTGCTCTGATGCCGTGGCAATATGGGCGATTTTTTTGATCATTCTTGACTTGGTGCGATAGACGAAATACAGTAAATAAATATTGCAGAACATAATTCTGCATTGCGGAACTAGCTTATCAGTAATCGGGTAAAACGCAAAGTCGGCATGATAAAAAAGTGGGACGCCGCGAGCGCCGCCCAATGAAAAGGTAAGTAGAAAACGTAGATGAAAAATGCTCACAATCATGCAATTTTGAATGGCATCGAAATACTGTGCAAGCCGCGATGAACCAATAAGCGTGCGGCTAAGTTGATCCGCGGTATGGCGATGCAGTCAGACCACCGATTCAATGCTTAATCTGATATTAAGTCTAATGTTCAGCCTGATGTGCAATCTGATGGGCAGCACGATGAACAGCAAAGCAGGGAATCGCCCGAACTCCCGGCAAACCAAGTAACAGGACGACGCAATGAACGAACATAAATTACAAGGAGCCGCCTCACCGCGGCCCGCCTATGATTCACCTGACCTAATATTGGGTGTCATCGGTTGTGGCGTGATGGGGCGCGGGATCGCCCAGATCGCCGCTCTGGCTGGGACGCAGGTGCGGCTGATGGACAGTCGTGCCGGTGCCGCGCAGGCTGCACGTCATGAGCTGCTGTCGACCTTCGCTACATTAGTGGAGAAGGGCCGTCTGACGCAGAGTCTTGCCGATGTCGCGGCTGCGCGCCTGTCGATTGCCGGCGATATCAGGGATCTGGCTGATGTACATATCGTCATTGAGGCGATCGTCGAAGATCTCGCTGCAAAAAAATCCTTGTTCCAGCAGCTGGAATCCATCGTCGGACCAACAGCCATACTGGCGACGAATACCTCGTCTTTATCCGTGACCGCCATCGCGGCTGGCTTGCAAGTACCGCAGCGTGTCGCCGGATTTCACTTCTTCAATCCTGTGCCACTGATGAAAATTGTCGAAGCCATCGGCGGCTTGCTGACTGATGCAGAGGTCGTGGATTTCCTGATTGCATTGGGTACGCATTGGGGTCATGCAACGGTGCGCGCCAAAGATACACCAGGCTTCATCGTCAATCACGCCGGTCGTGGTTACGGTACCGAGGGCTTGCGCATCTTGGCGGAGAATACGACGGACATCGCGCATCTCGATCATATTTTGCGTGAGTGTGCAGGATTCAAGCTAGGTCCTTGCGAACTGATGGATCTGACAGGATTGGATGTCTCGCACCCGGTGATGGAATCGATTTATCAGCAATACTATGAAGAGCCGCGTTTTCGTCCGCAAAGCCTGACACGTCAGATGCTGACGGCGGGTGTGCTGGGTAAAAAAACAGGACAAGGTTTTTATCGCTACGACAATGCGGGTAAAAAGCTCAGTCAAACCGCTGTGTTGCCGCAGACAGGCGTCGCACCTTCGGCTCACTTACCCCCTGCGATCTGGCTCAGTCGCGCTCGGTCCGGACATAGTGAGGGCTTACGGGATTTGATCGCGACTCTGGCAAGCAGCACCGGTGTTGAATTTGATCAGGGGGAGCGCCCCGGTGTGGATAGTTTATGCATCGTCACGCCTATCGGTGATGACGCCAGTACCTGCTGCATCAACGAAGGCCTTGATCCGCAACGCACGCTGGCGATGGATGTGTTGTTTAGCCTCACAACCCGTCGCGTGTTGATGACGACGCCTGCGACCAGCGATATGTATCGCGCTATGGCAGACAGTTTTTTCAGTGCCGATGGTGCTGCGGTCAGTGTGATCCGCGACAGCTATGGCCTGGTCGCACAGCGAGTCGTCGCCCATATCATTAACATTGCTTGCGACATCGCCCAGCAGCATATTGCCTTACCTGAAGATATCGATCGCGCCGTCAAACTTGGCCTTGGCTATCCGCAAGGCCCGCTGGCGTGGGGTGACCAGCTGGGTGTCGCCACGGTGCTGCAAATTCTGGAGTGCTTACTGCTGCATACCGGCGATCCGCGGTATCGTCCGAGTCCTTGGCTGAAGCGCCGTGCGCAGCTCCGTTTATCGTTACATCAGATAGAAAAATAAGGTCAGTTTACCCATACTCCCCCTAATTTATATAAAAATAGGCTTGATTCCGCTTATTTCTATTGTGCTTTTAAAAATACAGGGGTGGAGTATGGGTATATTGTCTCAGCGTTCAACATGTACGTCGTCATCGTGGGAACCCAGTATGAATCTCAATTTTAGTGAGCAGGATCAGATCTTTCGACAAGAAGTGAGAGCTTTTATCGCCCGTGCTCTGCCAGTGGATATTCAGCACAAAGTTGTCAACGGATTGATCCTGGACAGGGATGATTATGTGCGCTGGCAGCAAGCTCTGCATGCGCAAGGGTGGGGCGGATCATCTTGGGCAACCGAGTTCGGCGGCACCGGTTGGTCAGCGGTACAGAAATACATTTTTGAAGAAGAAGTCGCCGCTGCCGGTGCGCCGAGAATTGTTCCTTTCGGTGTCAAGATGGTGGCTCCGGTCATCATGGCTTTTGGCTCGCCCGCACAACAGCAACGCTTTTTGCCTAATATTTTATCCGGCGAAGAATGGTGGTGTCAGGGATATTCCGAACCCGGTTCTGGTTCCGATCTCGCCTCTGTCAAAACGACGGCGCAGCGGGATGGTGACTCCTATATCGTCAATGGGCAAAAGACCTGGACCACGCAAGCCCAGTATGCCGACTGGATTTTTTGCCTGGTGCGTACCGATCAGGAAGTCAAACCGCAACGCGGGATCTCCTTTCTGCTGATCGATATGAAAACGCCGGGCATTACCGTACGTCCTATTATCACCATGGACGGCGCGCATGAAGTGAATGAAGTCTGGTTCGATCAGGTGCGCGTACCGAAAGAGAACCTGGTCGGCGAAGAAAATGCGGGCTGGACCTATGCCAAGTTTTTGCTCGGCCATGAGCGCACCAATATCGCGGGCATCGGCATTGCCAAGCGGGAGCTTGCGCGCCTGAAACGGATCGCCAGTCAAGAAATAAAAAACGGCAAACCACTTATTCAGGATCCGCAATTTTCATTACGCATTGCCCAGATTCAGGTTGATCTGACCGCGCTGGAGATCACCAACCTGCGCGTACTGTCAGCCGAAGAGCAGCGCAGAACCCCCGGGCCTGAAGCCTCAATTTTAAAAATCAAAGGAACTGAAATCCAGCAGGCGATTACCGAGCTTATGACCCAGGCGGTTGGTCTTTATGCCTTGCCTTTGCGGCGTGATGCGATGGCGGCGGGCTATCAGGGAGAGCATGCTGGTCCCGAGTACGCCACCTCACTCGCCGCCAATTACCTGAATATGCGCAAGCTCTCTATCTACGGCGGATCGAATGAGATTCAAAAGAATATCATCGCCCAAATGATTCTCGGTTTATAAAAAAACTACGGAGCACACAATGGATTTCACCTTCAGCGAAGAGCAGACGATGTTGCAAGATGCCACGCGCCGCTTCATCGGTAACGAGGCAAGTTTTGACCAACGTCAGCTGGCCAAAAAAACGCCCAACGGTTACAGCAGAAAGGTCTGGCAGGGATTTGCCGACCTTGGTTTACTGGCGTTGCTAGCCACCGAAGAAGACGGTGGCCTGGGCGGATCAGCGATCGATGCCATGCTCGTCATGGGAGTGATGGGCGAGGGTCTGGTAATCGAACCTTACCTCGCCAGCGCCGTGCTCGCGACAAGGATGATCAGCTTGTCCGGCAATCCTGCACAACGCGCCCGCTACCTGCCTGATCTGATCAGCGGCGCAGCGGTCGCGGTACTTGCCCATGACGAAACCACTACCCGGTTCGACCGTCTGAACATCAACACCAGTGCCAAGCCAGCGACTGAGACCGGAGGCTATGTATTGAACGGACACAAGAGCGTGGTACCGCATGGTGCCTCGGCTGATCTGTTACTCGTCACAGCACGTATGCCGGATCAAAGTTTGTCGGTATTTGCCATCGAAAAATCAACGCCAGGATTGCGCATTCTGCCTTACACCACGGTCGACGGTATTGCTGCTGCCGAAATCTATCTCGATCAGGTGATCATCCCCGCAAACTGCCTGCTCGATGCCCAATCCGATGCCGAAGTAGCACTCAGTCAAACACTCGATCTCGGCATCGCCGCCGTCTGTGCAGAAGCCGTTGGCGCACTCGATAAACTGCTGGCCGCCACCATCGCTTATGCAAAAAATCGTCAGCAGTTCGGCGTCGTCATCGGCAAATTCCAGGCACTCCAGCACAAGATGGCCGACATGGTGCTCTACATAGAACAAGCCCGCTCGATGAGTTACCTCGCCGCCGTCAGATCCGAAGATCGCGACACGACCAGCCGCAGCATTGCCCTATCATCCGCAAAAGCAGTGATAGGCCAGGCCTGTCGCTTTGTCGGCCAGCAAGCAGTCCAACTCCACGGTGGCATGGGCGTGACAGATGAGCTTGACGTCAGCCATTACTTTAAACGATTAATGGCGATAGAGTTGCAGTTCGGTAGTACGGATTATCATTTGGAGGTGGTGGCGCAACGCTTGGTGTCGTAATTGCCTCTGATGAGTCTCAATTGGATTCGCGTCCAGCGTGAGTTTTAGTCGCTTAGTCCGTCAAAAAATACCCTACAATATTGGATTGACTTCATCGCTAGGACAGATCATGGCCGTTAATTCCCCTCTTCCCGTCGCCGCCGACTTACTTCCTGTTACCGGTATCCAGCTTGGATATGCTGAAGCGGGTATTAAAAAACCGAATCGTAAAGATGTGCTGGTCATGACGCTGGCGCCGACGGCGACCGTTGCAGGTGTGTTCACGACTAATCGGTTTTGTGCTGCGCCGGTGCAGGTAAGTAAGGCGCATCTAGAGGGGTTACACATGTCGGCTGGACCGATTCGTGCGCTGGTGATCAATACAGGTAATGCGAATGCGGGGACGGGAGACGCCGGCCTGGCCGCGGCGAACGCGACATGCGCTGCATTGGCTGAATTGTTGCAGTGCGAAGCGTCGCAGATTTTGCCGTTCTCGACTGGCGTGATTCTCGAGCCCTTGCCGGTGGATCGTCTGGTTGCAGGTTTGCCGCAGGCGATTGTGAATTTAAAAGCCGACAACTGGTACGCGGCAGCCGAGGCGATCATGACAACTGATACGCAGCCAAAAGCTGCGTCAGCGACCGTCGTTATCAATGGACAGACCGTGACGCTGACGGGTATCAGTAAAGGTGCGGGCATGATCAAGCCGAATATGGCGACCATGCTCGGCTATCTGGCACTGGACGCGAAAGTCGCCCAACCGGTACTCGATCATCTGGTCAAGCAGGCGGCGGACAAATCTTTTAATTGCATCACGATTGATGGCGATACATCGACCAACGATTCGTTTATGCTGATCGCGACGGGAGCATCCGATGTCGAAGTCAATGAAATCGATACGCCGGAATATCAGTTGCTGGCAAAAGCCGTGATCGATTTGTCGCAAAAACTCGCGCACATGATTATCCGTGACGGCGAGGGGGCAACCAAGTTTATGACAATTACGGTTGAGGAAGGTCGTGATATTGATGAGTGTCGTAAGATTGCGTATTCGATTGCGCATTCTCCTTTAGTTAAAACGGCGTTCTTTGCCTCTGATCCGAATCTGGGACGTATCCTGGCGGCGATCGGTTATGCCGGTGTCGGTGATCTGGATGTGAGTAAATTGAATTTGTACCTCGACGATGTCTGGGTCGCCAAAAATGGCGGACGTAATCCAGATTACAGAGAAGAAGACGGTCAGCGCGTGATGAAACAAAGCGAAATCACGATTCGCGTCAAACTCGCTCGCGGTGATGCCGAGGCGACGGTATGGACCTGTGATCTGTCGCATGATTACGTATCGATCAATGCGGATTACCGTTCTTAATACTCCTTTAATATCACTCCGTGCATGGAAACAGAATGACGCAACTTGATCAATTTTTAGTCCGTGCTGAACAGGTATTAAGCCGACTGGAAAAGTTATTGCCCGCCTCAGCACCGCCACCAGATTTTGCGCTGGGTACGGCATTTCGCTGGCGTAAGCGCGGTAATGTCGCTTATTTGCAAGTGGTGCGTCATGCATCGTCTATTGCACTTGGTGATTTGCATAATATTGCGATTCAGAAGCAGCAGATTGAGCAAAATACTTTGCAATTCGTACGTGGCAAGCCTGCCAATAATGTACTGCTGACAGGTGCGCGAGGCACCGGTAAATCGTCTTTGATTAAAGCCTGCCTGAATCAATTTTCCGGTCAGGGTTTGCGTTTGATTGAGGTCGACAAATCAGATCTGGCGGATTTGTCGGATATCGTTGATCTGGTCGCTGAACGTTCTGAGCGCTTCATTATTTTTTGCGATGACTTATCGTTTGAGGAAGGCGGGGGCGGCTATAAGGCGCTAAAAGTCGCGCTGGATGGCAGCATCGCGGCGCAATCCGATAATGTATTGATCTATGCGACCTCAAACCGGCGTCATTTGCTACCGGAAAAAATGTCGTACAACTCAAGCTATACGCATGCCGAGGACGGCGACTTGCATCCCGGCGAAACGGTAGAAGAAAAAATCTCGCTGTCCGAACGATTCGGCCTGTGGGTCTCGTTTTATCCGTTTAAGCAAGACGACTATCTGGATATCGTCGCGCACTGGCTAGGCAGTATGGGATGTAATGCGGAGCAGGTGGCTGCTGCACGTGGTGATGCGCTGCGCTGGGCCTTGCAGCGCGGCTCCCGTTCTGGGCGTGTTGCATGGCAGTTCGCCCGTGACTATGCGGGTAAGCTTGCATAATTGTATGATACTGGGTAGGTGTATATGGTTTTATATGCCTTTATCCGCAGGTTTTATCTAGTTATTTAAAAATACTCCCTCTTACTCTAATGTCGTTCAGTTAAGCTCTAAACCTAAAGTCGTCGTCCCTGCGCAGACAGGGATACAGCGTCTTTTGGCAATATGTCACTAGACTCTGGCTATCGCCGGAATGACGAAACAAATGGCACAGTCTAACTGAGCAGTATTACCACCTTACTTCCTTATTCTATGAAACCAGCACCCATTGATGTCGCAGTCGGTATTTTGATGAAGCCGAATGGCGATGTCTTATTAGGGCAACGCCCGGCGGGCAAGCCTTACGAAGGTTACTGGGAGTTCCCGGGCGGCAAAGTCGAGGCGGGCGAAAGTATCTTGGATGCCTTGAAACGGGAATTTGTTGAGGAACTTGGTGTGCAGATCGATACGGCCGAACCCTGGTGCGGCGTCGAGCATGTGTATCCGCATGCACATGTGCGATTGCATTTTTATATCAGTCATGAGTGGACTGGTCAGCCGCAAAGTCTGGAAGGTCAGGCTTTCGCCTGGCAGGGAAGTGTGGCTGTGTCCCCATTATTGCCAGCGACCATTCCGCTGTTGGAGTGGCTGGACGTCAGGCGCGCTGACGCTGCTGTGTAATCCGGCAGGTATCTCGATATTTCGATGTAAGTCGGTTTGCTTGCAGATGGCTGGCACTGAGCGCTAGTTTTTCTCCGCACTGGCCAATCATTTTTCCTCTTTCTCCTCCCGGAATATGGCGTTCAGCATTGTATGCATTCCGCTACAGTGCGTAATTTCAAGTATTGCCGCTGTCATATAATGCTGAAATCATGCGTCACCTGAGACTTTTTTGTCTTTTCAGCTAGTGTCATTAGTCCGCATGTACTAGAATTCATACACTGTATCGTTATCAATACAGTGTCTAGTTTACGTGACATGCTAGAAGAGAAACTCTAGATTTTCATCAAAATTCATTCGAGTGTATTGAAAGCAATACACATGATTATCGGTATTTCCGATGAATATTTTCTAAGTCGTTGAATTATTTCAATAAAATTTTGTGGCATGGCGATTGCTAATACGATCCCTAATGTCGTTTCCAGCGAATAAGAGAAAAGGGCGCACCTTGGTGGGTGGCTACTACAGACAGCACGAGCGAATAGCGCGTTATTCAGACTTATCTGGAAATGGAATAGCGATGGTCACTACGGAGATGTGTAAATGCGGCATATGACGGGAAACTCAGAAGCAGCGGGACGTGCGGGCGCTATTCTGACGATTGATCTTCCAGCTTTACGTCATAACTATCGTTTTTTGCAAAATAAATTAGGCAAGGCCCGCTGCGGTGCGGCGGTCAAAGCCGATGCGTATGGTCTGGGTGCAATTAAAGTTGCTCAGGCTTTGCAGCAAGAAGCTTGCCGTGATTTTTTTGTGGCGCATCTCGATGAGGCGATTGCACTGCGTCCCCATTTGTTGGCGGAGAGTGCGATCTATGTAATGCACGGTTCCCCTGTCGGCTACGAAGCCGAATTCCTTGAATTTAATTGCACTCCTGTTTTAAATAGTCTGGAACAAATTGCAGCATGGCGCGCACTCGCGACCGCAAAGCAAAAGACCTTGCCGGCCATTGTGCAGCTCGATACGGGCATGTCACGGATGGGGATGTCGCCGCAAGAAGTTCAGGCGTGGCTGGCTGATCCGGCGATTACGCAGGGAATTCAGGTGACGCATTTGATGAGTCACCTCGCCTGTGCGGAGGATCAGCAAGATCCGATGAATCAGCAGCAGTTGCAGACCTTCAGGGCATTGCGGGCACTATTACCCGCCTGTGGTGCGACGCTGGCGAATTCTTCCGGAATATTTTTAGGTTCCGATTTTCATTTCGATATGGCACGCCCCGGTGCGGCTTTGTACGGCGTGGCGCCGGTTGCCGACCTACCGAATCCTATGAAGGCAGTCGCCTCTCTGCAAGCAAAAATTATCCAGATCCGCACGATCGCTGCGGGGGCTGGCGTTGGTTACAGCATTACATACCGGGCACCGGCTGCGCGCACTATTGCGACGGTAGCGGTGGGCTACGCAGATGGCTGGTTGCGTAGTCTGAGCAATCGCGGCGTCGCGTATATCGCGGGTCAGGCGGCACCGATGGTCGGCAATGTATCCATGGACACTATTACGCTCGACGTGAGCAATGTCGATGCGGCGCAGCTTTACCCGGGTGCGCCGGTCGATCTGTTATCAGCGACAAATACGGTCGATATCGTCGCCAGACTCGCTCATACCATCGGCTATGAAATCCTGACTAGTTTGGGTCAGCGTTATCATCGCCATTACCTAGAATCTGAATCTGAGTAGTATCCAATAAGTCATTCCAGTGATGTAAGGAATAAGGGAGAAGCACAATGAAAGTAGTCATACTGGGCGCCGGCGTAATCGGTACCGCATCAGCGTATTACCTGGCCAAAGCCGGACACGAGGTGACGGTAATCGAGCGTCAACCCGCTGCTGCATTGGAGACCAGTTACGCGAATGCGGGCGAAGTATCCCCCGGATATTCTGCGCCATGGGCCGGACCGGGCGTTCCAATGAAAGCTGTAAAATGGCTGATGATGAAGCATAGCCCGCTGGCTATTCGTCCCAGCCTCGATCCGCATATGTGGCGCTGGGTCACACAGATGCTGTTGAACTGCACGACTAAGCGTTATGAGATCAACAAAGGCCGTATGTTGCGCATGGCGGAATATAGCCGTGATACTTTGCAGCAGTTGCGTGCCGATACCGGGATTCATTACGACGAGCGCACTCAGGGAACGTTGCAGTTATTCCGTAACGAGGCACAACTCGAAGGATCCAAATTCGATACGGATATTCTGGATCGTTATGGCGTACCTTACGAAGTGCTGGATAAAGCAGCCTGTCTGAAAGTCGAACCGGCACTGAAAAATGTGCAGAATAAGTTTGTCGGCGCTTTACGCCTGCCAGGTGATGAAACCGGAGATTGTTTTAAATTTACCCAAAATCTGTCCAAACTGGCTGAAGAGTTGGGCGTTCAGTTTAAGTACGGTGTGATCGTCGAAAAAGTTCTTCATGAGGGTGATCGCATTACCGGCGTAAAAACCTCGACGGGTACCGTGCAGGCCGATGCGTATGTGCTGGCCTTGGGAAGTTATTCTTCAGTCATGCTGCGGGAGCTGGGGATGAAAATTCCTGTGTATCCGATTAAAGGCTACTCGATCACGGTACCGATTATCGATGCGCAAAAAGCGCCGGAGTCGACTGTGATGGATGAAACCTACAAGATCGCCATTACGCGTCTGGGTGATCGCATCCGTGTCGGTGGTACCGCAGAAATTACCGGTTACGACCTGAGCTTACGCGAGGAGAGACGGGCGACACTGGTGCATTCGGTCACGGACCTGTTTCCAGGTGGCGGCGATATCGCGAAAGCGGAATTTTGGACTGGCTTGCGTCCTATGACGCCAGACGGCACACCGATCGTCGGACCTACACCCTTCCGCAATCTTTTCCTGAATACCGGTCACGGAACATTGGGTTGGACTATGGCGTGCGGCTCCGGCCGTTTTATCGCTGACGTCGTATCGAACAAACGTCCTGCTATTTCTACGGAAGGCCTGTTCATGGATCGTTATGGCAATGCGAATCGTCCGATTATTGTAGCCAAGGAGTTGCAAGCATGAATTTGATCGAACGTGAGCAACTGGTCTCGACGACCGAGATATTTTCTGACCCGACACTCAACATGCGCTTCTACACAGCAATCGAATTGCTGGCGCAAATCGTGATGGTAATGCCACGCACAGCAACTGTCGCTTCACTGGTGCAAGCAACAGGAAAAACGCCACGGCTGGTGCGCTCTATCCTGTCTACGCTGAGTAAAGATGGTCTGGTCGCACGTGATGTGAAAGAAAAAGATGCATGGCATTGCCGCTCCTGTAACGGTATCATCACACTCGCCGATATTTATCGCTGTTTCTGTCTGGCGGAAGAAAAAGCGGTTGCTAAAGCAGAAGAGAAGGTACGCGAAGAATTGAATGCCAAAGCTGCACAGGCAGAGATTGATGCAGAAAATGGTGTAGAGTCTTTTGATGCGGCGAATGACACGGTTAAAGAACGTGAGCGTCCATCCAGACCACGTAGCTCTAACCAGCAAAGCGTTGATCTGTTGATGATGCAGGTCAAAATGACCGTCAATCGTGCAGTGTTTCAACAATTAGAACAATTTGATCTCGGTCGTCTGCGCGGGTTAGCGTCAACCACAAGTTTTCGCAGCCATAATGCACGACCACGCGGTTACATCCCCGAACCCCACTGATCATCTGAGACGATAACCTGCTCACTCTTCACCTAAGCAAGGCCGATGCGCATCAATATCCAGTTTAAAGATCGAGTAGGGATTGCGCATGAAATACTGGCGGTATTCGCCCTGCGCGGGTTGAATGTCGTCGGTGTTGAAGTTGATCCTCCAAATATCTATATCGATAGTCCTGAGCTGCTTGAGTTTATGCTGCCATCCTTGCAGCAGGATTGTGATCAGGTGCGCGGTGTAGGTAAAATCAATATTCTTGATATTTTGCCTGGCAAACGTCGCCGCCTGAATCTTGACACCATGATGGCCGTGATGGAAGACCCGGTGTTGGCCATCGATGCAAACGGCCGGGTCGTCGTGGCGAACGCCGCAGCAGCGGCTGTGTCCGGCATGTCAGAGGAAATTCTCTGCCAGAAAAGCCTGGTCGATTTGCTGGAAGATACCTCAGTCCAGGAGGAGTTGATATCCAGTTCTTTTCATGTTCCAAGTCGTGAGGTGATCTTGAATGGCGAGCCGTTCTGGATGGACGTCACTCCGGTTTCTGAACCGATCACTCACGATATGGCACGTAACGGTCAGACCGTGGGAGCTGTATTGACCCTGCATGCGCCACGTCGTATCGGTGGCAGAATACATGCATTGCAGCACTCTGAAGGGAGTGGTTTTCACTTCATTATTGGTGAGTCCGAGCAGATCAGGGCAATCAAGGCGAAGGCCGCCAAGGTGGCAGTAGTGGATGCGCCGTTGCTTATCACGGGTGAGACGGGAACCGGTAAGGAATTGCTGGCACAGGCTTGCCACGGCGTCAGTGCACGATGCAATGCCCCTTTTCTTGAGCTGAACTGCGCGGCGTTGCCTGAGAGTCTGGCAGAGAGTGAATTATTTGGTTATATGTCCGGTGCATTCACTGGCGCGCAACGTGGCGGCAAGCCAGGATTGATTGAAATGGCCGATGGCGGCACCGTGTTTCTGGATGAGATCGGGGAGATGTCATTATATCTGCAGGCGAAACTACTCCGTTTTTTGAACGACGGTAAATTCAGGCGTATTGGTGGCGATAAGGAGGTTAAGGTGAATGTCCGCATTATTAGTGCGACCCACCGCAACTTACGCAAGATGGTGCAGGAAGGCTTGTTCCGCGAAGATTTATTTTATCGCCTGAATGTACTGCATCTGGAAATGCCAGCACTGCGCGAGCGTCCGGATGATATTTTGCCGCTTGCCAGACACTTCATTGAGCGCGCCTGCACACAGGCGCAAAAGCCCGTATGCCGCTTGAATTCCGCTGCTTGTGCGGCACTGGTGGCGAACCGCTGGCCAGGCAATGTGCGCCAGCTGCAAAATGTCGTTTTCAGGGCAATTACGATGTCGGATGAGCGGGTACTAGATGCTGCTGATCTGGATTGGGCTGAAGGAAGTATTACTGCGGATGAGGTGAATATCGATGCAGCGGAAAGCTGGGAATTGACGGTGCAGGCATTTGAATCAAGCTTGCTTGAGAAGCTGTATTTGCAGTATCCATCGAGCCGCAAACTCGCTGGCCGGTTGGATACTTCGCATTCTATGATTGCCGCTAAACTCAGGAAATACGGAATCCCCAAGCGTTAGAATTGGTGTGCATTTTTAGTGGAGGTGCCGATGCAAACTGATACTTGGCGACCTTATTGACTTCATTAACCCAATTGATCCTATTACGGATCCTGTAACCGATTCTGATAGATGGGATTATTGCAGGTTTGATTGAGATAAATCCTCGTCGGGATCTTCGGGCAAATTTACAGCGGGGATCGTGTATTTTTCTTCTGCCCACGCACCCAGATCAATTTTTTTACAACGTTCAGAACAAAACGGACGATACGTATTCTCAATGGTCCAGGCTACTTTTTTGCCGCAAGTCGGGCAATCTACAACTGTGCTCATAAGTCTCTATTACATTAAAAATTACAGAGTGTCAGGTCAAACGGGATATCGCTTTCAAAAGCTTTCGGCTTCATATCACCGTCTTGGGACATGAAGCGTATCCACAACATGTATTTATTTGCTGAGATTTCCGGAATGGCTCCTATCTCACGTACCACGCTGACGCGTAGTAATTGATATATTTTTCCTTGCAACATTTGCTGGTAACTACCCGCCTGTGCAATGACTTTCGTCGTTACACCAGATTCTCTCAATAGCCTCAGGACGATATTAATCGCATCAAATAAGGGGGCAATCGGCGCAAACCAATTGGCAATATCCGCGAAACGTTTTTCAGCAGGATTCTTTTGCCATGCGTGGTAACTGGGTAAGTCAAATTCACAGGCCCCGCCGGGAATAATCGTGCGACCACGTATGCTCATCAACCATTCATTATCACGAACGTTCTGACCAGTTTTGCCAGTGGAGGCCATCAGGGCGCTGCTGGCGCGATCTACCTCGTTAAGAATCTGATCCAGCATGTCCGCCTGAACATTGGGATTAGATTTGAAGCTGATGAGAGTGTGTTTTTGTCGTTCCAGTTCTTGCAGGAGATCAGACTTTAGGTCGGCTCGACCAGCGACTTCCAGCATTTCAAAAATGGTGGAGAGGGCAACGTGATGCTGCATAGGATCAGACTGATGTAGGAAAAAAGTGAATTTTTCATACAGGTCTTCTAGCCGCAATAACGTGCGAATACGCTCGTTAAAAGGGTATTCGTAAACGATCAAAATAATATCCCTGTCAAAATTGGTGCTAACGCGCAAGTGTCACGTGATTCTGAACCATGCTGAGCAAAATTACAAACATTGCGTGCTTATTGTTTGTGATTTTTTATCGATGTTTGCGCTAACTGACAATATTTGCGATGCAGCCCGGCGACTTGTTCGCGGATTGCGTCTAGATCGCCATCATTGACGATGATGTCGTCGGCTGCGGCCAGTCTTTGCTGGCGGCTGGCCTGATGATGCATGATGGCGAGTACCTGCTCTTGATTTAAATTATTTCTTGCCATCACACGCTGCACCTGCACTTGCTCTGGACAATCCACAACGAGAATTCGGCTGACTTTTTTCTTCCAGTTACCAGACTCGACCAAGAGGGGAACAACGAAAATTGGATAGCTGCCTGTCGCCTGTTTTGCCGCGCGTTCAGTTTCTTGTCTGATGAGCGGATGGAGAATTTGTTCGAGTTTGGTTTTGGCGGATGCATCCGCAAAAACCAGTTCCCGCATTTTTGCGCGATCCATGGCTCCGTCCGCCTGAATAGAGGCATCGCCGAACTGCTGGCGAATCAGTGATATGGCAACACCATGCGGCGTGGTAAGTTGGTGGGCAATAAGGTCGGTATCAATCAGGCTGGCACCAAGCTCGCCGAACATATTGGCGACAGTCGTTTTGCCACTTCCGATTCCGCCTGTCAGCCCCAGGCTAAATACCTGCGCTAACTCCATCAGCCAAGGATGCCCAGATATTGCTGCGACAGAGTTTTACCCCAGATTAGCGCAATGAGGCCTGCTCCAGCAAGATAGGGGCCAAACGGGATAGGATTGTTTTTACCCATTTTTGCCAATACGATCAAGCTGATCCCTACAATCGCACCGACCACTGAGGATAGCAAAATAATAACAGGTAGCATGGTCCAGCCCATCCATGCGCCAAGAGCTGCCAATAATTTAAAATCGCCGTAGCCCATACCTTCTTTACCCGTTGCGAGCTTAAACAGCCAGTAAATGGACCATAAAGCGAGATAGCCAGCGACCGCACCGATGACCGCATCGTGCAAGGACGCGAATGTGCCGTGAAGATTAATTAACAAGCCGAGCCACAACAAAGGCAAAGTCAGATCATCAGGCAGTAGTTGCGTATCAGCATCAATGAAAGTCATTGCGATTAAAAGCCAGGCAAATACGACAGCCCCTAGACCAGCGACGCCACTACCGAAGTGCCAAATAAGATAGCCAGAGAGAGCGCCAGTAAGCAGCTCTACTAATGGATAACGTATCGAAATCGATGCTTTACATGTTGTACATTTGCCGCCTATTGCAATGTAGCTAAACACCGGAATGTTTTCCAAGGCAGTAATCTGGTGCCCACAATGAGGGCACGCAGAGCGCGGCACCATGAGATTGTAGCGGTCAGCGTGAGGCAATTCATTACCGCTCTCACTCGCCACATAGTTATCCGATTCCCTTTGCATCATTTTGGGAATGCGATGGATAACTACGTTCAAGAAGCTACCAACGAGTAAGCCGATTACACCAATTAAGATCACGCTGGGCCAGAAAGCTGGTGGCGCAAAAAAAAACATGTCGAGCATTAAACTACGGATCCGAGTTTGAAAATCGGCAAATACATAGCAACAACCAAGCCACCGATTAGTACACCCAAAATAACCATGATCGCTGGTTCCATCAGGCTTGATAGAGAGGCAACCGCCTCATCAACTTCGTCCTCATAGAAATCAGCAACTTTACCCAGCATTTGATCCAATGCGCCAGACTCTTCGCCAATAGATACCATCTGAGTGACCATATTCGGAAAAACATTAGAATTTTGCATAGCTACTGTCAGACTAGTCCCGGTGCTAACTTCGGTTTGAATTTTTATAGTCGCATCAAGATATACAGCATTACCAGCAGCGCCTCCAACCGAGTCAAGTGATTCAACTAATGGAACGCCAGCCGCGAACATCGTGGCAAGTGTTCTTGTCCAGCGAGCAATCGTTGCTTTCCTTATGACATCACCAAAAATGGGGGCTTGTAATAGAGCTTTATCCATAAATCTTTGCATTTTTAAGGATCTGCGCCACGACTGAAAGAAGAAGTAAATGGTTCCAAATACAGTACCAAAAATCAGATACCAATATTCGACAAAAAAATCTGAAATTCCCATTACGAAAAGAGTAGGTGCCGGCAAATCAGCACCGAAGCTTGTGAATACTTGCTTGAAAGCTGGGACTACCCAAATCATGATCACTGCGGTTACGATGAAAGCGATAGATAAAATTGCAATTGGGTAGGTCAACGCAGATTTGATTTTAGCTTTGATCGCTAACGTTTTTTCTTTGTATATAGCGAGTCGCGTCAATAAATCTTCAAGAATACCGGCTTGCTCACCTGCACCAACTAAATTACAAAACAATGGATCAAAGTAAAGTGGGAACTTACGAAATGCCTGATTTAAACTTGTCCCAGTTTCCACATCACCACGAATGTCTTGTAATAGCTTTGACACGGACGGATTTGTGTGGCCTTTTGACACGATATCAAATGATTGTAAAAGCGGAACACCTGCTTTCATCATGGTCGCTAATTGACGAGTAAAAAGAGTGATGTCCTTATCAGTGATTTTTTTGCCTGATGCGTAGGTCTTCTTTTTTAACTTTGTTACCAAAACACCTTGACGTCTTAGTGTTGCGTTAACAATTGCTTCACCGCCAGCACGCAATTCTCCCCGGACTGTTTTTCCGTATTTGTCTTTTCCTTCCCAAGCATAAACTTGCTCTTTAACTTGGCCAGTTTTTGCGGCTGTTTTTGGAGTTGTCGCCATATATCGTCCTGTTATTCGTTGGTGCAGCCAAGAACTTCTTCGAGACTGGTAAGGCCTTGTTTGACTTTTTGCAAGCCAGATTGACGCAATGTTCTTACACCTTCTTTTTCTGATTGTTTTTCAATTTCCAAGGCGCTGCCGTTTGCCAAAATAATACGTTCAATGGCCTCGGTAATCGGCATAATTTGATAAATACCTACGCGACCTTTGTAGCCGCTACCACTACAGCGATCACAACCTACTGGCTGATAGGGTTTCCAAGTACCATCTAATTCTTCATCTTTAAAACCTGCTTGTATCAAAACTTCGTCCAGCACATCTGCAGTTTTTTTGCATGTGCAGAGACGTCGTGCCAAGCGCTGTGCAGTAATCAGAATGACGGAGGATGCAATGTTAAAAGGTGCAACTCCCATGTTCATCAAGCGTGTTAACGTCGACGGGGCATCATTCGTGTGCAAGGTAGAGAAAACCATGTGACCAGTTTGTGCAGCTTTGATGGCAATGTCAGCAGTTTCAAGATCACGAATCTCACCGACCATGATAATGTCAGGATCTTGCCGAAGAAACGACTTCAAAGCAACGGGGAAGGTCAATCCTGCCTTATCGTTGATATTCACTTGATTCACACCGGGTAAGTTAATCTCTGCAGGGTCTTCTGCCGTAGAGATATTAATGCCAGGTTTATTAATGACATTGAGGCAGGTGTATAGCGAAACTGTTTTACCTGAACCCGTTGGCCCTGTAACAAGAACCATTCCGTAAGGACGCTGAATTGCATTCATCAGTATCTCTTTTTGGTCCGGATCATATCCGAGCGCATCAATTCCCATTTGTGCTTGCGACCCGTCAAGGATACGCATAACGATTTTTTCGCCAAACAGCGTCGGTAGTGTACTGACGCGAAAATCGATGGCTTTTGTCGCGGACAAAACCAGCTTCATACGACCATCTTGCGGCACGCGTTTTTCTGATATATCTAGCTTGGAAATAACTTTGACACGTGACACAAGTTTATCTTTAATTACGAGTGGTGGCTGTGCAATTTCTCGCAACTCTCCATCGACCCTGAAGCGGATGCGATAAAATTTTTCAAAGGGTTCGAAGTGTAAATCCGATGCGCCCATATTGATGGCGTCTATCAGCATTTTTTGTAAAAACTTGACTACTGGTGCGTCATCAACTTCGGCTGCCTGAGCGTCAGCAGATGCGGTGGAGATATCTTCTTCTTTGAACTCAATATCATAATCGTCGCCGGAAATGTCACTCAGGCTTTGTTCCGATGTTTTACCCAGTCTATCCAGAAGTTTCAGTAGCGCATCGTGTTGCACAATGACGAGTTCAATTCCTAGACCAGTCTGGAATTTGATTTGATCTTGTGCAGATGTATTCGTTGGATCCGATACCGCAAGGGCTATTTTATTCCCGCGTTTTGCAAGAGCAATAATCCTTTGCGTCTGCATCAATTTAGTATCGACGATTTTTTCTGGTAGGCTGCTTTCATTAAATAAAGTCAGGTCTACCAAAGGGTAGCCAAATGTTTCTGAGCAAAATGACGCGAGGTCACGCGCACTCATCGCCCCGCTTTGTATCAAACTATCGATAAATGCTGTTTTATCTGCCTGTGATTTTTTGAGCGCACTATCAACTTGTGCAGCCGGTAGTACATTGCCTTGCATCAGAGCTCTGGCAAGTCCCGATGTCGATGGAGATATGTTTGGTAAGACGGCTGACATAAGTTCTTTATCGTAAAGTTCGTCCGGGCGATGATTGCCTTAAGATAATGCAACCAAGCACTTCTTTTGTAAAGGAATCCATTTCATTCATTTGATAATGTGGATGTGACTACTTAACGATATACAAATGCACGACACCTAAGTAGCGCTTAATGTTGAAGTCACTAAAATGATTTCCATACGAGAAACTTCTCTTAGTATAAAGGGCTTCTTGTTTTTCGACTAATTGTTCAATCGGATAAATGGATTTTTCGTGTGAAATTACCCACGATTTTGGACGGAAACCGGGCCAAAATTGCCCTCATGGCGAGCAATATTTGCAGGGAAGAGGGAGGGTTACACTTGGAAACAATTTTGTGTGGGTGATTTGTTCAAAGTGATTCTTATTTGCCGTAAACAAAACATGGCGCACGTATTTCTATAAAAACTCATTTGCTGGTTGTTAGTGATTTCTATCAACTGAAAATTTACATAAAGCAAGCAAGGCGTCTTTGTATGAGCTATCTGAAAGGGTTTGTATTGACGATGCAGCACGCTGAGATGCTTTCATTGCCTCTGATCTTGTATAGTTAAGTGCTCCGGACTTGGTAATGGCTTCCAATATCGCGTCAAACTGCGTTTCGTCACCTTGCTCAATGCAACTTTTAACCAAATGCTTTTCTTGTTCACTGCCATTTTTCATCAAATAAATCAGTGGTAGTGTCGGTTTTCCCTCACGCAAATCGTCGCCGACATTTTTCCCTATTTCTTGCGCATTACCGGAGTAGTCGAGTACATCGTCGATCAGTTGAAATGCCGTGCCAAGTGAGCGGCCATATTCTGCTGCTGCTTCAATTTGTTGGGCTGTAGCGCCGGAAATCAATGCACCTACCTGTGCGGCAGCCTCAAATAGTTTTGCAGTCTTAGAGCGGATGACTTGCAAATATCTTTCTTCGGTAACATCAGGATCATGCATGTTTAGTAATTGCAGCACCTCACCCTCCGCGATAACATTCGTTGCATCTGCTAGGATTTCCATGACTTCCATGCGATTAATGGAGACCATCATCTGAAAAGCGCGCGAATACAGGAAGTCACCTACCAAAACTGAGGCAGCATTGCCAAACAGTGCGTTAGCTGTTTTTCTGCCGCGACGCATGGATGATTCGTCGACAACATCATCATGTAGTAATGTTGCTGTGTGGATGAATTCGACAATTGCCGCCAGCTCGTGGTGGTGCGTGCCTTGGTATTGGTAAGCGTTCGCCATTAGTAACACCAGTACCGGGCGTATTCTTTTTCCACCGGCGCTAATAATGTATTCAGCGATTTGATTGACCAGAGGTACTTCCGAATGAAGCTTGGTGCGTATCACCTGATTAACTAAAGCCATATCGGTGGCGATGGATTCAGTAATACTATTTTGAGTAGATGTTGTGGCAGACAAGGCGGTACCTGCAAAAAATGCGTGATTGCTTGAGAAGCGGGGATTATACGATGCCCTTGCTATTTCGCGCTGCACCTTACGGGAACTTCAGTGTAGCTTTGCTGCAAACTAATGGCATTCTTCTGATAGCTTGGGTGGAGGACGGTGCTTGAACCTAATGGGTAAAGCGCAAAAAGCAGAATTGCAGGAATGTTTTGACCGACTCGCTAAGTCTATGTATAATTGGAGGTTTTCCCGATTTCAATGCTTCATTCGGGTCAAAAAATTCGATTATTCATATCATTTGATGAGGTTTCACATGTACGCGGTCATAAAAACCGGTGGCAAACAATATAAAGTTGTCGCTGGTGAAAAACTTAAAGTAGAACAGATACCTGCAGACATTGGCTCCGAAATCACCATTGATCAAGTGCTCGCTTTGGGCGCAGGTGACACCATTAAATTTGGTGCTCCTTTGGTCGCAGGTGCTACGGTGCTGGCTACGGTAATTTCGCAAGGTCGTCACGACAAAGTGCGCATTTTCAAAATGCGTCGTCGCAAGCATTACCAAAAGCGTCAAGGCCATCGCCAAAATTACACAGAACTGCAAATCGTTTCTATCAACGGCTAAGCCGGTTGATTTAACTGACAATCCAAGGAGCTAATAAATGGCACACAAAAAAGGCGGCGGCACCACGCGCAACGGCCGTGACTCAGAGTCAAAACGCTTAGGCGTTAAAGTTTACGGCGGCCAAGCTATCAACGCTGGCGGCATCATCATTCGTCAACGCGGCACACGTGTTCACCCAGGTGAAAACGTCGGTATGGGTAAAGACCATACTCTGTTCGCATTGGTTAATGGCAAGGTACAGTTCGCAATCAAAGGCGCTGCTAAGCACCAATACGCGATTGTTGTAGCGGCGTAATTAGGGCCTTACAGCTAGTAGAATAAGGCGAAAGCCTGATAAAAAAGGCTCTGCCGTTGGTAGAGCCTTTTTAGTTTCAAGAGGTCCTGTATAAGTCAGCCTTTGTGTTTTACGGCGATTTATACAAGCTCTTTTTTGTTTTGGCAGTCTTCAGGCAAGATTGCAGATTCTGCTCTTTCTTTTCACGGGAACTGAGAATCGAAGTGCATATTGTTCCTATTCGGACGCACTGAATTTATAGGTGATACAAATGAAATTTATCGACGAAGCACGGATTGAAGTAATTGCAGGTGACGGCGGCAATGGCATTGCCTCGTTCTGCCGTGAAAAATTCAGACCTTTCGGTGGTCCTGATGGTGGTGACGGTGGCAAGGGCGGCAGTATTATTGCCGTCGCAGATCGTAATATCAATACGCTGGTCGACTACCGTTTTTCTAAGTTGCATAAAGCAAAAAATGGTGAAAATGGCCGTGGTGCAGACTGTTATGGCAAAGGTGCGGATGATATTTTCTTGCGTATGCCGGTAGGTACACAGATTGCAGATCGCAATACGGATGAAGTCATTGCCGATCTGACGGAGCACGGACAGCAGGTTGTTTTGGTTAAAGGTGGAGAAGGTGGCTGGGGCAATATCCACTTCAAATCTTCCACTAATCGCGCGCCACGTCAGCGTAGTGATGGTAAAGAGGGTGAACGTCGCGAACTGCGTCTCGAATTGAAAGTATTGGCTGACGTAGGGCTGCTGGGCTTGCCGAATGCGGGTAAGTCTACGTTTATCACAGCAGTATCCAATGCGCGACCTAAAATTGCCGACTATCCGTTCACGACCTTGCATCCGAATTTAGGTATGGTTCGAGTCAGTCATGAAAAAAGCTTCGTGATCGCCGACATCCCAGGTTTGATCGAGGGCGCTGCCGATGGTGTTGGTCTTGGCGTGCAATTCCTTAAACATTTGCAACGTACAGGCTTGTTATTGCATATTGTTGATCTCGCCCCATTTGATGATGGTGTTGATCCAGTTAAAGATGCTAAAGCTCTCATCAAGGAGTTGCGCAAATATGATGAGGCCTTATACGATAAGCCGCGCTGGCTAGTGCTTAATAAGCTCGATGTATTGACGGAAGATGAGCGCAAGAAAAAAGTAAAAGATTTCGTCAAGCGTTTTGGCTGGAAAGGTCCTGTTTTCGAAATCTCTGCCTTGAATCGTGAAGGTTGTGAAGATCTCGTTACCGAAATTTATGCATATCTTGCTGAAAAGCGCTTGCAAGAACAGCGCTCCCAGGAAACCCAGATGACGGAAGAGGCGCAGGGGATTTTGTCGATTGATCCTGATGATCCGCGTTTTAAAGTGTTGGATTGATCGATTCCTGTATTTTTTAAAAAAAGCCTGTTTTTCAGGCTTTTTTCATTTGTATTTTTAGAAATTTTTCCAAGAACTATATTTGTGAATTAAGAAATTTTTTTGGAAGTGAGAAAGATAGAAAAATACTTGATTAGTCGGATTTAATCTAAATTTTCGGAATGAAATTTAGTTTTTATGATTTCTATCCATATAAAGTATAATTTTGAGTGTTCTAGGTATCCTGTAGCTTAATTAAATTCGTACATCAACGATCATCTCATGCACTCAGTTATTCAAAGCACCAAGCGACTCATCATCAAAGTAGGCTCCTCACTTGTTACCAATGACGGCAAAGGGTTGGACCGCGTTGCCATTGAAAAATGGGCGGGTCAAATCGCTGAATTGCGTAAGCTGGGTAAGGAAGTGGTGTTAGTCAGTTCAGGCGCTATCGCCGAAGGGCGGCAGCGCCTCGGTTTTGATAGGCGTCCAACGGGAATACACGAATTACAGGCCTGCGCCGCAGTTGGGCAAATGGGCTTGGCGCAGATTTATGAAACCAGTTTCCGTGCGCATGGACTTGGTACCGCGCAAATTTTATTGACGCATGCTGATCTGGCAGACCGCGAACGCTACCTGAACGCGCGTTCTACTTTATTTACTCTACTTAGGTTTGGCATTGTTCCGGTAATTAATGAGAATGATACCGTCGTGACGGATGAAATTAAGTTCGGCGACAACGATACTTTAGGTGCTTTAGTCGCCAACCTGATTGAAGCTGATGCGCTGATCATTCTGACCGATCAAAAAGGTTTATATACGGCAGACCCGCGTAAGAATCCTGACGCACAATTTGTACGTGAGGCCAGAGCTGGTGATCCTGCCCTGGAGGCGATGGCTGGAGGCGTAGGCTCAAGCCTGGGAAGCGGTGGCATGCTGACCAAGATATTAGCCGCAAAGCGCGGTGCCAGTTCCGGAACGCATACGGTCATTGCGTGGGGCCGTGAGGATAACGTGCTGGTGCGCTTGGCTAAAGGGGAGGCGATTGGTACGCAACTGATCTCGCAAATGGCGCCGTTGGCAGCACGTAAGCAATGGATGGCAGATCATTTGCAGACAGCGGGACAAATCGTGCTAGATGCTGGTGCAGTACAAAAATTGATCACTGAGGGAAAATCGCTTCTGCCGATTGGTGTGCTTGATGTTCGCGGCGAATTTGGGCGTGGTGCTGTTGTGACTTGTTATAACGAAGCTGGTCAGGCAATTGCCAGAGGTCTGAGTAATTATGCCAGTGCCGAGGCACGAAGGATTAAGCGACATCCCTCGTCTGAGATTGCCGCGATTCTAGGTTTTGTAGAAGAGCCAGAATTGATTCACAGAGATAATATGGTACTGCTCTGATTGCTTAAAATTAAAGCAGCACCATCATCATTTCAACATAAGGATGCTCAGATCAACGCAGATTAATAAGGCTTAATAATCTGATGTCGTTTAATCCTGTCAACTATGACGCTGACTTTACCGGCGATGGAATTGCCTTCGCAAAAATAGTCATTAAATAGCGTGCTATGTTGTTTGTTGGCGCTCAATGCGGAGATGTTATCCCATTGATTGCGACGTGAGCGTGACCAGCTTCCATCGGGCCTGCCAAAGGCATACAACTTTTTTTCATAAGTTGCACAACGTATTCCTTCGTAACTCACATTTTTAGCGCCATTACTGCTCACGGCAATCAGACTGTAGCGAATAATGCCGTCACTGGTGATCGTGATGGATTTGCTGTCAATGGCAAAAGACTGGCTGCCGCTGTCGTAAAAGGAAACCATATTGCTGGCCTCTGGTGCTGCCGGAAGCTGCAATGCAAGTTCTTTCCATTCCTTTTCTGCCTCGTCGTCCACAGTTTGCGCATGCACGGGCAGTAACAGGCCAGATGCCAGCAATAAGGCAGTAGCGGCGTAAATTTTTTTTAACATAGTCGAAAATTCTGCAAAAGCGGCACGGTTATTCGGTTTTTTCAGAGGGCGGTGCCGAATCTGCATCCGCTACTTTAATGAGGTCAGACGTTGATGTGACAACTTGCAGATCAGGCTGCTCAACATGATGAAGCTCTTTCGTTGGTTGAGGGTTCTGCTTTAATTGACGATTCCCCTGACGCCCCGAACCTGGATGTTCGGTCCTGTGTACAAAACGTGACAACTCCTGGAGCGCCAGTTGATACACGCCGCGTTTGAATTCAATCACGACATCCAAGGGAACCCAATACTCATGCCAGCGCCAGGCATCAAATTCAGGATGGTTACTGGCTCGCAGGTTCACATCGCAATCACGACCCAGCATGCGCAGCAAAAACCAGATTTGTTTTTGTCCGCGATAGTGCCCGCGAATTTCGCGTTTAATGAAATGATCGGGAACCTCATAGCGCAGCCAGTCGCGTGTGCGACCAATGACCTTAACGTGCTCCGGCAATAAGCCTGTCTCTTCCTCAAGTTCGCGAAACATCGCTTGCTCAGGAGATTCTCCATACTTAATGCCACCCTGGGGAAATTGCCAGGAGTGTTCGCGTACACGTTTGCCCCACCAGACTTCATTGTTGGCGTTGAGCAATATAATGCCTACGTTAGGCCGAAAGCCTTCACGATCGAGCATGACCCTACCTCAAAACTTTCTGCGGCCAAGCGTCTTTTTCAGCAATTTGACGTAGTTCTGTCATCAGGAATTCATCGATGACAGTGATAATCATCGATCAATCAGCGCATTTTTTATGCGCAATATCCTTATTTATGTCGATCTCTGGTTGATTTCGAGCATATCGAGCGGTTTTCCATCATCAAATTGCTAAACAGTAGGCGCATTAGCCAGCTAATCCTTTAAAATTGAGTCGATTATAACCCTCAATTTTTGAAAAGAATCATTGTCATGCGCGCTACACGATTTTTTATTTCTACTTTAAAAGAAGCTCCTGCCGATGCGGAAATTGTCAGCCACAAACTGATGATGCGGGCGGGCATGATTAAGCGCCTCGGTTCCGGCATTTATAACTATATGCCGATGGGTTTACGCGTGATTCGTAAAGTGGAAGCCATCGTCCGCGAAGAGATGAATCGCTCCGGTGCCGTCGAGATGGTAATGCCGGTGGTCCAGCCTGCTGAGCTGTGGCAAGAGACGGGACGCTGGCAGCAATATGGTCCGGAACTCATGCGGGTGAAAGACCGGCATGGTCGTGATTTTATTATTCAGCCGACTTCGGAAGAGGCGATCACGGATGTGGCACGTCAGGAAATCCGTTCATATCGCCAGTTGCCGATTAATTTTTATCATATTCAGACCAAGTTCCGCGATGAGCGCCGTCCTCGTTTTGGATTGATGCGCGGTCGCGAATTTACGATGAAAGATGCTTATTCTTTTGATCGTGATGTCGAAGGCTTAAAAAAATCTTACCAAGTTATGTACGACGCGTATGTTCGTATTTTCACTCGCTTCGGTCTTGATTTTCGCGCGGTGGCTGCTGACAATGGTGCCATTGGCGGTTCCGGCTCGCATGAGTTCCACGTAATTGCCGATACCGGCGAAGACGCACTGGTATATTGCCCAACCTCCGAATTCGCCGCCAACATGGAAGCGGCAGAGGCAATGCCGCTGTTCGCTGAGCGTCAGGCTGCGACACAGACATTGACCAAGACGGCGACGCCAGGCAAAGCCAAATGTGAAGATGTTGCTGCCCTGCTGTCTATCCCTCTGGAACAAACAGTCAAGTCCATCGTGCTCACTGTCGAGACTGAAGAAAAAGACAAAATCAGCAAACAAGTCTGGCTGTTACTGCTGCGTGGCGACCATGAGTTGAATGAAATCAAGGCGAGCAAAGTCCCGGGGCTGGCGGACTACCGTTTTGCCACCGAAGACGAGATCGTAGAGCACTTCGGAACTAAGCCAGGTTACCTCGGTCCTATCAATACTAAGTTGCCGGTCAAGGTTGTTGCAGACCGTACGGTGGCGATGATGAGTGATTTTGTTTGCGGTGCGAACGAAGAAGATTTTCATTTTACCGGCGCTAACTGGGTGCGCGATTTGCCCGAGCCACTTGTTGCCGATTTGCGCAATGTAGTCACTGGTGATCCATCGCCGGACGGCAAGGGAGTATTGGCAATTCAGCGCGGAATTGAAGTCGGTCATGTATTCCAGTTGGGGACACGCTATTCCGAAGATATGAAAGCGACTTTCCTTGACGAAAACGGCAAGCCGCAATTCTTGCAAATGGGATGTTATGGAATCGGTGTGACGCGTATTCTGGGTGCGGCGATTGAGCAGAATTTTGACGACAAAGGCATTATCTGGCCTGCGGCGCTGGCGCCGTTTGAAGTTGTGATCTGCCCGATGGGCATGGAAAAAAGTGATGCGGTGAAGGCTGAGACCGAAAAGTTATATCAGGCACTGCTCGATGCAAATGTCGATGTCATGCTTGATGATCGTGGCGAGCGTCCAGGCGCGATGTTTGCGGACTGGGAGTTGATCGGTGTGCCGCATCGTATCGTCATCGGCGATCGTGGTTTGAAAGAAGGCAAGCTGGAATACAAAGGTCGTCGCGATGCTGAGGCGAGTGAATTACCCGTTGCCGATATGCTGGAATTTGTCTTAACCAAGTTAAGAGGTAAATAAAATACTGGTATGGAGTATGTTTTTAAGGTCCAGTCTTTTGTGCGCATTAAGTAGGTTTTTGATGGGTACTCCCTCGAAGAGTCGTGGTGTGTTTGCCGTGAGTGGGCTCTTGTTGCGTGGTGTTATATGCGCCGTTCTGCTTCGGGCAGGGGGTGCACAGGCGGGTAATCAAAAAGAAGAAGCGATGGCGGACTCAGTCCGTCTCGCTTTATCGAAAGCGGTGACCGATACCCGGCCGCCGATTCCGAGTTTTGACGACATCAATGCGCGCATCAGTTATTTGCATTGGCTGGGCGAGATGTCTGATCGCTTAAAACGGCGCTTGCCTGATTCTCAAACGCGACAGGAATTTCTGAAATCCGTCTGGTATGAATCCAAGCGTGCCGGCCTGGAGCCGGCAATGGTATTGGGTCTTATCCAGGTCGAGTCAGGGTTTCGTAAATATGCGACCTCGGTTGTCGGTGCGCGCGGTTATATGCAGGTCATGCCGTTCTGGTCACGAGTGATTGGCGACAGCGATGCGCAGAAGCTATTTCAGATGCAGTCGAATCTGCGTTATGGGTGTGCCATTCTGCGTATGTATATTGATATGGAAGCGGGTAATTTATATCTCGCTCTGGGGCGCTATAACGGTAGTCGCGGGCGACCCGAGTACCCGAATGCTGTTCTGGCGAACTGGAAGAACTGGGAATTTAAACGATAGGGTGGTTTCAATGCGATCTGCGAAAATCTGCGTTGCGAGGCGTTCAGTTTGAGCTATCAGCGAGAGGCGCGCTGGCCATGGCTGCTTTTTATCGTGGCAGCGCACATCGTTTTTATCATCGCTTTGTCGTCTGCCGGCAAGCGGCTGGAGCAGGGAGTGTCTTTATCAAGCAATTCGACTTTATTGGTTGAATTAATTTTTCCCGCGAAACCGCAGCAGCTCACACCATTGAACACGGGTGCAACGGTAACGACTCCGGTTACCAAGCAACCGGTATTATTGCCCGCCACTAAATCACCACAATCGACTCAAGCCGATATCGAGCGACCTGTAACGCCCACCGGATCTGTCTTTTCCATCACAGCGCCTGTCATCAGTACAGAGCCTGGGCTCAACCTCAATTTGGATACGCGTCAGATCAGCAAGGATTTGCAAGCACAGCAACGTGCATTGCCCTTTGCGCCAAAGGCCTCAGTGCCTGCCATTGCGATATTGGCAGACAAAATGGCCGCTGCAGCGATTCCCGGAGAGGTCACTTTTAAAACATTTACTACAGCAGACGGCACCCTGATTACCAAGGTGATGAGCGGACGAGGATCGTATTGCGTGATCGCCCCCAATCCTGCTGGCGGAGCAACCGTTATCCAGCGAGAAGCTCGCTCAAACCGTGTTGTGAGTTGCGGTAATTATTAAATCCAAGTTTCCTATTAGACCGATATCACTTTGTGACACGCAGGGGTAACAAGACTTCCCAAGGAATCATGCCGTCGCGATGTGAGTTCAGGCTTCACCGCTCGCTAATGGGCGACTGCTCTTCTGCAGCACAGCCTCACTATCGCCATCAGGCAGCTATTTCGCCAGATGCGCTTTGTAAGGGGTCATTGAAAAATCCTGCTGAAGCCGATTGATCTAGGTTCATGGGTCTGATCGGTTGCGGATCTCGATTAATGACTCAGTATGTCACTGAAGCAGATTGCGTTTAAAAACAAAAACGCCCGCGCGATGCGGGCGTTTTTGTTTGGGATTGGGATGCCATCTGCTACTTACATGGCCCCAATAAGTCTCCCAAAGCGACTACGATCAGCTTAAGACAGGTGACCGGAAATCAGCTTTGTCATTTCAAACATGGAGACTTGTTTTTTACCGCCAAAAACGGCTTTCAATTTGTCATCCGCGTTGATGTTGCGCTTGTTCGCTTCGTCTTGCAGTTGGTGCTTCTTGATGTATTCCCATACTTTTTTAGTCACTTCAGTACGTGGAATTGGTGCTGCACCGATGACTGCTGCCAATACTGGAGAAATTGTCATTGGCTTCATGAACGCTGCATTTGGCTTACGTGCAGGTGCTGCTGCTTTTGCTGCAGGAGCAGCTTTCTTTGGTGCAGCCGCTTTTGGAGCTGCTGCTTTTGCTGCTGGCTTTTTAGCTTCTGGAGCTGCTTTAGCCGGTGCTTTTTTTGGTGCTGTTGCCATATTGAGGCTCCTTCACAAATATCTTGGAAAATGCGCCATTTCACGCATCGCTAATAGTGGTGCGCTTTGCAGAGGGATGCAAGTGTTTTTTTGGCTTTTTGTTGAAAATGTATCGTAATGCGCAGAGGACAGCGTTTCATAGTGAAAAAAAACCGGATCAGGCCTGATTTTAGTGTGCTCAGGTCGATCCGGCTGACGGGTTCCGATGTGATCAGGCGCTAGCGTTTACCCGGCATCATTCCTTTCATGCTGCGTAACATTTTCATCATGCCACCACCTTGCAGCTTCTTCATCATGCTTTGCATCTGTTCAAATTGATTCAGCATGCGATTGACTTCCTGAATCTGTACACCTGCACCTGCTGCAATACGGCGTTTGCGTGAGGCTTTGATTAAATCTGGTTTTGCACGCTCTAGAGGAGTCATGGAATTAATCATACCTTCCATACGGCGTACATTTTTTTCGGCCTGGTCCATATTTGCACCGCTTGCTGCCTGTTGCATTTGGGCCGGAAGTTTGTCCATCAGATTCGATAAACCGCCCATCTTTTTCATCTGACTCAGTTGCAGTTTAAAGTCGTTCATGTCGAACTTGCCACCACCTTTGATTTTGTGGGCGAGATCTTGTGCCGCGGCGACGTCCATGCCTTTTTGGGCGGATTCGACCAGCGCCAGAATATCGCCCATACCCAAAATCCGATTTGCCATACGAACCGGATCAAAAGCTTCCAGGCCATCGAGTTTTTCAGCAACGCCGGCAAATTTAATCGGCTTGCCGGTGATGTGACGCACCGATAAGGCCGCGCCGCCTCGCGCATCGCCATCGAGCTTGGTGAGTACCACGCCAGTCAGGGGCAAGGCATCATTAAAGGCTTTGGCGGTATTCACGGCATCCTGACCCAGCATCGCATCCACCACAAACAAGGTCTCAATCGGCTTGACAGCAGCATGCAGGGCGGCGATTTCTTGCATCATCGCTTCATCAATACCAAGACGACCGGCAGTATCGATAATCAAGACATCGTGATAATGTTTTTTTGCATAATCGAGCGCTGCCAGCGCGATATCAACCGGTTTATCCGTTGGCAGTGACGGGAAAAAATCTGCACCAACTTGTACCGTAACCGTCTGCAATTGGCCAATCGCAGCGGGACGATATACGTCGGCAGAGACAGTCAGAACTTTTTTCTTTTTTTGCTCGCGCAAATATTTGGCGAGCTTACCGACAGTCGTGGTTTTACCGGCACCTTGCAAGCCAGCCATCAAAATAATTGCAGGCGGTTGTGTGGCAAAACTCAGTTGCGAAGCCTCTGGCCCGAGATCGGCACCCATCAGGCTGGCCAGTTCTTTTTGCACCACGCCGACCAGGGCTTGCCCTGGAGTCAGAGAGCTGATGACTTCTTCGCCCAGCGCTTTTTCTTTCACACGGGCGATCAGTTCACGTACGGCTGGCAAGGCGACGTCGGCCTCCAGCAAGGCCATGCGCACCTCGCGCAACATTTCAGCGGTATTGGATTCTGTCAAACGAGCCTCGCCACGCATGGTTTTCACCACTTTGGCAAGGCGTTGGGTCAAATTATCAAGCATGGATAGAATCTATATGAGTAAGTGAAAAACAATATTGCAGAGAGTAATCGCCTGAAGCGCTATAGCCTGACATTTTACCTGATCGCACCTTGTCAGACCTTGAATTAGTTCAGTCACCCCAATGCTAGAGAGTCTGACGAGTCTGGATTGCCGGAAAATTGATCGGCCTCAGGCTGAAAATCCGCACATATCAGTAGTAATACCGATGTTTCAGGAGGAATACTCATGTTAAATGAGAGACTTGTACTGTGATGCATAATAGGAACGTTTTCTGCTTAGTAAGCTGAAACACAGTAACAAACTATAAAAAATACGGAGACCATCATGTTGAACAATCGTTCGCGCCGCCTGGCGCTGAGGCTTTGCGCCTGCCTCAGTCTGTTATCCCCACTTAGTATTGTGCATAGCCATGCAATGGCCGAGGATGGGATTACGGACAGCGTGATTTTGCTCGGACAAACGGTAGGTCTGAGCGGTCAGATTGCCGGGCCGGTAAAGGAAATGAATGCAGGGGCGAATGCCTATTTTGAGCATATTAATAAAAATGGCGGCGTCAACGGTCGCAAAATCGAAGTCAAAATTCTTGACGATAAGTTTGATCCCGCTATCTCGGCGACCAATGCCGAGACACTGATCAAGAAAGAACACGTGTTTGCGCTGTTTCAGTCGCGCGGCACGCCGCATACCGAAGCTCTGCTGCCAGTGCTGGCGGAGAACAAAGTCCCGCTGATCGCGCCCAGTACAGGCGCTTCTCTGTTCCATGCACCAGTCAACCATTATCTATTTAATGTCCGTGCTAAATATCAGGACGAAGTACGGCGCGGCGTCGAACAATTTAATACGATCGGCTTGAAAGATATCGCCCTATTACATGTTGACGACACCTTTGGCCGCGATGGACTGGTCGGCTTTAATCAGGCGATGACTCATCATAAATTAGCGCCGGCGGCAATTGTGACATTTGACCGGGCCAAGCCGGATGTTGCAGCCGCAGTCAGGGCGGTGGTTGGTAGTAAGGCCAAAGCCGTCATTATTATTGGCTCCGCCGTTACTACAGTTGAGCTTATTAAAGAAGCGAGGGTACAGAATCCCGGATTGCAAATCATGACCTTATCGAATAATGCGTCCCAGTCTTTTGTCGATTCTCTTGGTAAGACTGGTATCGGTGTGATGGTGTCACAGATTATGCCCGCGCCACATACAGTCTCATCGGTCCTAGGACAAGAATTTAAAAATATCGCTATTGCGCAAGGCGTGAATGCATCCTATGCCGCGATGGAAGGTTTTGTCGCAGCCAAAGTCATGGTGGAAGGTTTGCGTCGTGCCGGACGTAATTTGACTAGGGATGGATTGATCCGCGCCTTAGAATCGATACGCCGTTACGATATTGGCGGCGTGATGCTTGGATATAGCGAAAAAGATCATACTGGCAGTGAGTTTGTCGAATTAACCATGATAGGTAGAGATGGTAAATTCCTGCGATGAATTTAATGTGGACTTAGGATCGCATGTAGGTGCGGGATGCCGGAATCAGGCGTGAGTTCAAGTTGAAGATTTCCGGTTTTTCGGAACGATTACTAAGTAAGCGATTATTTAGTCATTAAAAATCAGATACTTGCAAAAGCAATCGAGTTGGCACAGAGTCTGCTATAAATACGGAACAAATCACATGGATTGGCATAAAGTCGTTTTTGCAGCGTTACGCAACTATTTTATGTGAGGCCCAATTAAAAACACTGGAGACCACGATGTTAAAACCTGTCGCACCACAAACTTTGCTTACCCTGAGAAAATCACCAGTTGCCTCCATTGCCGTTTCTGTCATGCTGTTATCTTTCAGTATGCTAACGGGCGTTGCGCATGCCGACGACACAGTACGGCTTGGTAATCTCAAATTTGCGCATTATGGCGCGGTATCCTACATCAAAGAAATCGCCCCGAAATGCGGTATCAAGGTGGATGAAAAAGTTTTCCCTAAAGGGCTGGATGCAATGCAGGCGGTGATTGCGGGCGAACTGGATGTGGCCGCTGTATCGTCGGAGGCAGTGATTTCAGCCCGTGCCAGTGGTGCGCCGATTTTCATCGTGGCAGGTTTTGCCAAAGGTGGTGCTCGTTTGGTTACGCGCACCGATCTCGGTATCAAATCGATTAAAGAATTAAAGGGGAAAAAAGTCGGCGTCACCCGTGGCGGTATTCAGGATATTTTGCTGGCGGCAGAACTCTCACAGAATGGCCTGACGTACTCCGATCAGCCGGGTAAAGATGTGCAGATTATTTATCTCGGCTTCCCGGATCTGAATCAAGCCTTGCTGGGCAAAAACATTGATGCGATCATGCAGTCCGAACCGTATTCTGCGCAGGCAATCAACAAGGGTTTTGGTACAGAATTGCTCAAGCCCTATGACACGCCTATTGGCGAGCCAGTTCGTACCATGGTGATGACAGAAAAATTCTATAAAGAGAATCGCCCTCTTGCAGAAAAATTCATGCGTTGTTTTGTCGAGGCAACCAAGACCTTTATTGATAACAAAGACTTGGCTGAAAAATATGTCCGCGAAACTATCTTCAAAGGACAAATTACTAAAGATGACTTCGTCGCTGCTATTGGTAATTCGCCATACTCTTACGATGTGACGATCGAGCATATTCAGGTCACCACGGATCTGATGCAAAAATACGGCGTCGGCAAGATGGCCAAACCTCCGGTTGCCAAAGACTGGGTAAAAACTGATCTGCTTGATCAGGCCAAGAAAAACCTGAACATCAAATAAATAGTCAATAATCTACAAGCATCGCAACACACTAAACCCGCTGGCAAGATTGAGCGAGATGAGATCGTTCTCTTCTTGTCAGCGCGGATATTCTCAGAGGACAAAAGATGAAGCTGAAATGGCGTGAAATTGGCGCAGGGCTGGTTGTGCCTGCCATATTGATTGCAGTCTGGCATACCGTTACCACGATGGGCTGGGTGAATCCCCAGGTCTTGCCTGCACCTTTGGCAGTTGTAAAAAAATGGTGTGAATATGCGTCGCCCCTGGAGGCATTTGATCCGGCAAGTATGTCCCGTCTGGGCTGGCTATTTTCCGGTGAGTTGATACGTGACACGATCGGCAGTATGTACCGGGTGCTGGTCGGATTTATCGTCGGTGCCGGACTGGCATTGCCGCTGGGACTGGCGATGGGAGCCAGTCAGCGCGCTTATGCCTGGATGAATCCGCTGATGCAGGTCTTGCGTCCGATTCCGCCGATTGCCTATATCCCCTTATCGATTTTGTGGTTTGGGCTGGGGAATCCGCCGGCAATCTTCCTGATTGCGATTGGCGCTTTCTTCCCTGTGCTGATGAACACCATTGCCGGTGTACGCCATGTGGACGGCATCTATATCCGTGCGGCCCGTAACCTTGGTGCCAGCCAGACCACATTGTTTGTACGTGTGATGCTGCCCGCAGCAGTGCCCTATATTTTGTCGGGTGTACGTATCGGGATCGGTACGGCTTTTATCGTGGTGATCGTATCGGAAATGATCGCTGTGAATAATGGTCTGGGTTTTCGTATCCTCGAGGCGCGTGAGTACTTTTGGTCAGACAAAATTATCGCCGGCATGATCAGTATCGGTATGCTGGGTCTGGCAATTGATCTGGCGATGAACAAACTGAATAATCATTTACTGCGCTGGCACCGCGGTCTGGAGAATTAATATGACAGAGCAAGTGCAAATCAAAGTGAACGCGGTCAACAAGATTTTTAAAACCAGCGACCGCGAAGTTGTAGCATTAAAAAATATTCAGCTGGACATTCCGGAAGGGCAGTTCGTCTGCCTGCTCGGCCCATCTGGTTGCGGTAAATCGACACTGCTGAATGCCGTTGCAGGTTTTTCGCTACCCAGCTCGGGGACGATCATCACTGATGGTAAGCCGGTCTCCGGACCTGGTCCGGATCGTGGCATGGTGTTCCAGGAATATGCCTTATTCCCCTGGATGACGGTCGAGCAAAATATCGCCTTCGGTCTGGAAATCAAAGGTCTTGGCAAGGCCGAGATCCAGAAAAAAGTGATGGACTTACTGGCGATGCTGGGCTTGAGTGATTTCAAAAGTCGCTTTCCGAAAGATCTGTCGGGCGGCATGCGTCAGCGTGTGGCGATTGCCCGCGTACTCGCACTGGATTCACCTATCATGCTGATGGATGAACCTTTTGGTGCTTTGGATGCTCTGACGCGTCGCAATCTGCAAGATGAGTTATTGCGGATCTGGTCGGAGTTGAAAAAGACGATTATCTTTGTCACTCACAGTATTGAAGAGGCGATTTATCTGGCGGACCGTATCATCGTGATGACCTACCGCCCCGGTACTGTGAAGCGTGATCTGATCGTCGATTTGCCTCGTTTGCGCGATCCGTCCTCTGCAGAATTCAATGCCTTGAAACGTGAACTGGGCCAGCTTGTGATGGAGGAGCAGCAGCGACATCACACCGATGAATTGAAAATGGCGGCGGTAGACTGATTTCAGCAGGTCTGGTCCAGCCTCTCAATGCTATGCAAAACTAATGTTGCCGACTGATGAGACCTGCCCGATTTTTTCTGATCCGCTCAAAACTCGCCAGTATCGCATTGCTGACCGCATTGGTGATGCTGGCGATTGTTCTGGTGTGTTCTACGTATTGGGTCGCCACGACATTCGCCAGAGATGAGTTGCATCGTAGTGGCGATCGCCAGCTAAAACTGATTTCCCTCGATCTTGAGTCAGCGCTGGAAAAATACGAGACCCTGCCGTACTCAATATCTTATCTGCCGCTCGCTGCCCGGCTCTTGGCACAGCCTGATAATCAGCGACTCGTTTCTGAATTAAATGCATTGCTGCGAGACTTGCAGCTACAAGCCAAAGTTGCGTCTATCTATTTGATGGATGCGCAGGGTAAGACGATTGCCACCAGCAACTGGGACACGCCGCAAACCTACATGGGACAGAATTTCAGTTTCCGTCCCTATTTTCGTCAGGCGATGACGGGGCAGGCAGGACGTTTTTATGCCATCGGCAATACGACGAATATTCCCGGTTACTTTATTGCGCAAGCTGTCTATCCGGAAGGTGTACGGCCGTTTGTCAGAAATTCTTCGGCACAAGGTTTTTCTGCATCTGGACCGGCAACCGCGATTTCAGCAGCGCCTGTCAATCACATTCAACGCTCACCGATCGGCGTCATTGCGGTCAAAATCAGCCTGACCGAATTCGAGCAAGCCTGGCGCAGCAGTGAGGAGCCGATTGCTTTATCGGATCAACATGGGGTGGTGTTTCTCAGCAATCGGCCCGATTGGCAATACCACAGTTTGCGCGTACTCGATCCGGCGGCACAGCAAGCACTGGGGGCGACTTTACAATATGGGGGTAAAGCGATTACAACGATTAGCAGCTTGAATAGATCGTCGCGCCTCGATTTTGGTAGCTATGTCGCCCGACCAGTGGGGCGCCTGTCATGGCAATTAATCTTGTTTCCGTCCGAAGTAAAAATCCGGCTGGCAGGCGTCAAGGCCTCACTGGTTGCTTTGTTGCTGTTGGTTTTGAGTGCGACCGCTGCCGCAGTGGTGTATCAGCGTCGCCAGCGCATGAAAGAAGGTCTGCTGGCGCGCCAGGCATTACAAAGCGCTGCTGACGAATTAGAAGTGCGTATCGCACAGAGAACGCGGGAGCTGACGCTGGCGAATCAGCAACTAGCCGGTAAATATAGCAAACTTCAGGATGCAGAAAATCTGTTGCGCTCAACCCAGGATGAGATGGTACAAACCGGCAAACTCGCTATGCTAGGGCAGATGGCAGCCGGAATGACGCATGAGCTGAATCAGCCGCTGACCGCAATCCGCGCTTTTGCGGATAACGCAGTGACCTTTCTGGCACGTGGCAATCTGACGCAAGCTGGTGATAATCTCGCCCATATCAGTGATGCCAGTGCCAGGATGGGGCGCATCATTGCGCAGCTAAAAGGATTTGCCAGAAAAAGTCCTGAAGCCGTGGCGGTCGTGGATGTTGCGCAGTCTTTACGTGCTGCCGCCTTGCTGTTGCACAGCGACTTTGACCGGCACGGAGTGATATTGAACTTGCCGGATCAGCGCGGGATGCTGGTGCTCGGGGATGCGGTCCGGATCGAGCAGGTATTGATCAACCTGATACGCAATGCTCTGGACGCGACGCTGCAAATGCCAGTTACCGGCAGCCTGCAACAGGTCAGCGTTGAACTAGATGCCGATGCGCAGTACATCATTATTCGTATTATTGATGCCGGGACGGGACTACCTGATCATGTGATTCAGCATTTGTTTGAGCCGTTTTTTACGACCAAACCGTCGGATCAGGGGTTGGGTCTGGGGCTGGCGATTTCATCGTCGATTGTTCAGGCGATGAACGGCACTCTGAGTGCATCAAATCGTGTTGGCGGAGGTGCTGAATTCGTGGTCAGTCTTCCTCGTAGCGTGGATAAGTCTGACAGTCCCAGGAGTTGACAGATGGCAGATCTGGTGCTGGTGATAAGAGTGAAAAATAACATACTCTCCCTGAGTATTTTTTATATCGCCAATAGAATATTGCGCAATTAAGGGTATTTTTCTTCATTGATAGGGGAGTATATGATTTCAGGCGCGCTGAAAGTATCCGTGTCATCACATAAGTAGTATCAGGAGACAACGTTGGAAGCACTATTGATTGAAGATGAACAGGCCGTCAGACTGGCGACCTCGCAGACGCTGGAGCTGGGAGGCTTCAAGGTGCATGCTTACGCGAGCGTCGAGACGGCACAGTCCGCATTGCATCCGGCTTTTGCCGGCATTATCGTCAGCGATGTGCGCTTGCCGGGGCAGTCTGGTCTGGAGCTACTGACACAAGTACGCGCGCTCGACGCCGATTTGCCCGTCATTCTGATTACCGGACATGGCGATGTCAGTATGGCCGTCGCTGCGATGCGGGTTGGTGCTTATGATTTTATCGAAAAACCGTTTGCCTCGGAGCGCTTGCTTGAGACCTGCCTTAGGGCACAGGAAAAGCGCAAACTGGTCATGGACAATCGGCAATTGAAACAGCAACTCGCCAGCCAAAAATCGGTGCCGGAAATGCTGGGACATGCGCCGGTTATTGAACAGGTGCGCAAATTCATTCGTGCTATCGGGCCGAGTCCGGTTGATGTACTGATCAATGGTGCGACGGGCTCCGGCAAAGAAGTCGTGGCCCGGCAATTGCATCTGGCGAGTGGTCGCAGCGGTGAATTTGTCGCTATCAATTGCGGCGCATTGCCGGAGGCGATGTTTGAGAGTGAGATTTTTGGTCATGAAGCAGGGGCTTTTACCAGCGCGCAAAAACGTCGTATCGGCAAACTAGAATATGCTCACGGAGGTACGGTATTTCTCGATGAAATTGAGAGTATGCCGCTCGCATTGCAGGTGAAACTGCTACGCGTCTTACAGGAGCGGCGTCTGGAGCGTCTGGGTGGCAATGCCCAGATTGTTCTCGATTGTCGCGTGATCGCGGCGAGTAAGGTGGACTTATTGCAACTGAGTGAAGAGGCGAAGTTCCGTGAAGATTTGTATTATCGCCTCAGCGTGGTGAGTATTGATTTGCCTGTGCTCAAGCAAAGGCGCGAAGATATCCCGCTCCTGCTGAAGCATTTTGCCGACGCGGCAGCACAGCGTTATCAGATGCCAGTCCCACCATGGACGCCTGAGCACATGGCGGAATGGCAGCAACGCGACTGGCCGGGAAACGTGCGGGAACTTCGCAATTTTGCGGATAAATGGGTGCTTGGCGTGGCCGATCTGATACCAGCATCTGCCCGTGACCCTGTTGCCCCTATAAAGATAGCGGAGGTCGATAGTTTGCCCAGGCGTCTCGATGAATATGAGTCCAGCCTGATTCAGCACGCCTTGCAAGCTCATGATGGCAATGTCGCGCTGGCGGCAGAGCAGCTCGGTATTCCGAAAAAGACACTGTACGACAAAATAAAGAAGTACCAGTTAGCCGTCCGTCCTGCCTGATTTTGCCTTTGCTTGATTTGAGTCGATTATGATGACTGAGCTCTCTCAGCATCGTCTGTCATCAACGGAAACAAATCCCGAGCTACAGACTTGCTGACATGGTGTAAACTTAAGTGATGCAAACTTATCTTTCTTTCCTCGCAGCTGCTCTTTATGTGCTTGGCAGTTTCGTCCCTAATCAGCGCCGCTTGCTTGAGTCTGGTTTTACCTTTGCCGCATGGCTGATACATGCGGCCGCTTTATGGTTGACGATCTTTACGCCGGATGCGCTGCGTGTCGGTTTTGCCGTGATGCTTTCCTCTGCGCTCTGGGTATCGGTACTCGTGTATTGGCTTGAGAGCCGCAATCTTTCGCTGGACGGATTGAAGGTATTGCTATTGCCAAACGCGGCCCTGATGGTGATTCTGCCGGTATTTTTTCCGGGTAGTCTGGTTGCTCTGGCAGGGAAGACGACCATGTTTCCATGGCATTTGGGGATTGCCTTATTGTCGTATAGCACACTGACGATTGCTGCTTTTCATGCGGTTGTGATGATTTTGCAGGACGCACATTTGCATAAACCGAATAATCAAAGCCTGCCCGCCTGGCTGAATGCCGCGATTGAGCGCTTGCCTGCCTTGCTGACGATGGAAAAAATTCTGTTCCGCTTAATCACCATTGGCTTTGTTTTACTGAGCTTGACCGTTCTCTCCGGTGTGGTGTTTTCTGAACAGGTACTGGGTATTGCATTTAAATGGGATCACAAGACCGTATTATCCTTGTTCTCATGGTGTTTGTTTGGCGTCTTGCTGGTTGGTCGCAAGTGGCGCGGCTGGCGCGGTAAGACGGTGCTGAGTTTTACACTGAGCGGTTTTATTACGTTGTTGCTGGCATATGTCGGTAGTCGCTTTGTTCTCGAAGTGTTGTTGCACAGGAGCCTGTCATGAAATTATTGATGTGGCTGGTATTGGCCGCACTCGTTGTGCTTGCGATTCGTAAAAAAAGCCAGCAGCAGCCTGGAGCCGGGCAGGATGGCGGTGCCTTTACTGCTGGTCATCCGTCTAATCCGGCTAATATGGCGCAGGCATCAGCACAAAACGCTGAGGCGATGGTGTGCTGCGAAACTTGCCAGATTCACTTCCCCGCATCCGAGGCGGTCTACCGTGAGCAGCATGTGTATTGCAGCGTCGCCCATGCGGATCAGCATGCGTAGTCTTTCATATGCCGGCATTACTCAGCTTTGGCAGTATTCTTTAATACCCTTCAGTATTCTGATGATCATTGATCATGCCGACTGAAAACTCCTTATCGGCGTTGCCTAGCGCGACCTTCTGGCGTTCTTTACAAACGCTGAATGTATCGCGTCTGGTCGTGGCGCTTGTTTTACTCGCTTACCTGAATTTACGTAATGGCAAGGACTCGTGGCTGAGCGAGCAGTTATTGCTGAGCGAGGCTTGCGTGGTATATCTGTTGATTGCCATTGCTTTCATCGTCTTGAAATATCGCTACCAAAAACATTTCAAGTTACAGCTAGCCGCACAGATTGCGCTGGATATTGTCGTGATCTCTGTTATGTATCTGGCTTCGGGAGGGAATAAAAGCGGTCTGGCGATTTTGTATTTATTCCCGCTGGCGGGCGTCGGGATTCTGGCACCTTTATTGTGGGGATTGTTTTTTGCGGCTTTTGTGACCTTGTTCCTGCTACTGGAAAGTCTTTACAGAATTTTGCAGCAAGAAGATATTAATCTGAGTTCTCAGGCCGGTTTATATGGTGCTGCGTATTTTGCTGTCGTGTATGTGGTGAACCGGCTGGCAAAGAATCTGATACAGCAAGAAGCTCTGGCTGCCGAGCGTGGCCACGCACTGGCAATCCAACAGGCGATTAACCGACTGGTCATCTCAGATATGGGGGACGGTATTCTGGTGGTCGATCAGGCAGACCATCTGGTCGAGATGAATCCGGCTGCCGAGCGCATGCTGGGCGCGCATCTGATCAAGGAGGTCAGTCATATGCGCTTGCGGGATATTCCCGCCTTAAAACCGATCGCTGAAGTGCTGTCGACCAGGAGTGGTGCAACTCTGAATACGACGATGACGAATACTGGCATCATGCCCTGGGCGATGGAGGAAAATATTTCCTTCATCTCAATTCGTCATGCGGGAGATGCAACCTTCGACAGCAATTTGCCAGAAAACAATCTTCGCTCCGATTTTGTGACGCATCTTAAATTGCGCTTCATGGACGTGGATAGTGCCGATATTGATGGTTTTGGTCAGGATCAGGCGTCTTATACGATTATTTTTATGCAGGATGTCTCAGACATTGAGAATCAGGCACAGCAACTCAAGCTGGCGTCGATGGGGCGGCTGACTGCCAGTATTGCGCATGAGGTCAGAAATCCCTTGTCTTCGATCTCGTATGCGGCATCCTTGTTAAATGAAGACATAAGCAATCCGGCACAGACCCAGCGATTATTGAAAATCGTTGACGACAATGTGGCGCGCCTGAACCAGCTGATCGAAGATATTCTGAAATTATCACGCAAAGCACAGGCCGATACCAAGCCGTTTTCTTTGCTGCCGCTGGTGATTGAAATTGTTCAGGACTTTGTGGAAACCCGCGGACTCGATCCAGACTTGATTTATGTCGATCGTGCGATCACATTTCCTGTCGTATTTGATGTGGGGCATTTGCGCGAGGTGATTGTCAATCTATTGTCGAATGCCACCAGATATGCCAGTGGCGCACTGGGCAGCATCAAGATATTTGCTCAGGCCAGTACGATGCACAGGATGGAGTTACACATACAGGACGATGGACCGGGTATTGGTGCGGAAGTGCGTTCCCATCTATTCGAACCTTTTTACACGACATCGAGCAAGGGAACCGGACTGGGTTTGTACATGGCACGTGAGCTATGCTTGAATAACCATGCTTTGCTCGATTATGAATACCATGCCGATGATCCGACCACGATGTTCGGTGAATCGAGAGGTCGCTTTGTGATTAATTTTTCTTTGACTGAGTCATCTGCCCATGAGCACTAAAGACCTGCCAAACAGTCCGCGTATTCTGGTTGTGGATGATGAGGCGCATTTACGTGAGTTGCTGGAAATCACGCTCATCAAGATGGGACTCGATGTCGATAGTGCCGAGACCCTGGAGGTTGCGCGCCAGTATCTGAGTAAAACGACGTATTCGCTGGTTCTGACTGATATGCGCCTACCGGATGGTTCCGGGATGGAGCTGGTGCATGAAGTCGGCCTGCAATATAAAAACACGCCGATTGCGGTGATCACGGCATTTGGCAGTGCGGACAATGCGGTTGTAGCACTGAAAGCTGGTGCATTTGATTACGTGTCCAAGCCGGTTGCACTGGATCAGCTACGCAAACTGGTGCGCTCGGCATTGCAGACCAGTGAAGTACAAAGCAAGCAAAACGTCGAGACTGCACAGGTAGAAAAAATCACGGCATCTTCACTGATCGGACAGTCTGAGGGAATCCGCCATGTGCGTGCCCAGATCAGCCGCTTAGCCCGCAGTATGGCGCCCGTGATCATTACCGGCGAATCGGGAAGTGGCAAAGAACTGGCTGCCCGCGAAATCCATTTGAATAGTGCCCGCTCCGAAAAGGCTTTTATTGCGGTCAACTGCGGAGCCATTCCCGAGGCATTGATGGAAGCCGAATTTTTTGGTTATCGCAAAGGTGCTTTTACTGGTGCCAATGATGATCGCGATGGATTTTTTCAGGCGGCCAGCGGTGGCACGCTGATGCTGGACGAAGTCGCCGATCTGCCTCTGGCGATGCAGGTCAAGTTGCTGAGGGCAATCCAGGAGCGCCGGGTACGCAAGGTCGGCGCTACGACGGAAGAGCCAGTTGATGTTCGCATCATCAGTGCAACGCATCAGAATTTGGCGAATTGCGTGACCGCAGGGAAATTTCGTCAGGATTTGTACTATCGTCTGAATGTGATTGAGTTGCATTTGCCGCCATTGCGCGAACGCCTGACGGATATAGGCGAATTGTCCGAAGGGATTTTACAGCGGCTGACTGCATCCGCTCATACGAACCCCGATCGTTGTGCGACCTTGTTATCCGATAGTGCGCGTCAGGCACTTGCCGAATATGATTTTCCTGGGAATGTCCGCGAATTGGAAAACATCCTGGAGCGTGCGCTAGCCTTCGCCAACGACGGCTGTATCGAAGTCAGTGATCTGGCTTTACGTCCTTCGGCGAAGCCGCTAAGTAGCTCTGTCTCCGGGGCGAGTCTAGTGAGTACGGCATTGCCGGCGACCGTGGTAAGTTTGGATTCTGGTGATGCCTCGTTAGAAAAAGTGTTGTTACAGGACGCAGTCAGCGCCAGTCCGGTGACAACACTGCCGGGTGTTCATGCTGATATATCGATTTTTACTGAGCCGGAATTACCTTGTTCTTTGCCCGATTATCTGGAGCGTATTGAGAAAGAGGTGATACGCCGTGCCTTGGTCAAGACCAGGAATAACCGTACCCAAGCGGCTGAGCTCTTGGGGGTCAGTTTCCGGCAACTGCGCTACCAGATACAAAAACTGAAGATTCATGAGCCGGAATAAACCCGTTCTGCATCCTGCACAACCGGCATGGATGATCGATGCCGGTGGGCGTTGTCCTCAAGCTGAACAAAAGCCGTCGCCGAATTGTGATCATCGTCCCGACGGCGCTGAAATCTCACTATTGGTCATTCACAACATTAGCCTGCCAGCGGGTCAGTTCGGCGGTAGCGCCATTACTGATTTGTTTTTGAATCAGCTCGACGTCATGGCACATCCCAGTTTTACCTCGTTACAGGGCGTCCGGGTCTCTACCCATTTTTTGATACGGCGCGATGGCCAGGTGCTGCAATTCGTTCCTGTCAACTTGCGTGCCTGGCATGCTGGAGTCTCATCGTTTCAGGGGCAGTCAGCGTGTAATAATTTTTCAGTCGGGATTGAGTTGGAGGGGAGTGATCATCAGGCATTCGAGGAGGCGCAATATCTGTCACTGCAGAAATTGACTTTGGCCTTGATACAAGCCTGTCCGATACGACATATCGTCGGCCATCAGGATATTGCTCCTGGCCGCAAGACCGACCCCGGGCCATTTTTTAATTGGAAACAATATAAAAAATTGCTTGTTCATGCTGTTCAGCATGAATCCATGTTAGTACCCACTCATGCGCTGCCTAGCTTTCCTTTAATGCTTTGACTTTGTCAATCTGCAAAGCCAGCCGCAACAATAAAAAATATTCTCTTTTTAACAAAAAAAGCGATTGCGTATCTGCCAGCGCGGCACTAGAATTAGTGCAAATCAAATCTTGCGCACTACATATAGTGGTTTGATTCCAGTTTGTGGCCATTCTCTGTAATGAAGTTTTACTCTGTTTTAATGAGATAAATGATTTAAAAAACAGAGACTTGGCTAAGGTTTTAGATCTGAACTATGCAGTGTGCAACACCAGAAATCACGTAAAAGATCGATGATTGAATCAATGTCTCAATCAATGAGTACATCAAGGATTGCGTCATTCATATCATCGTTAAAGTTAATCAATTAAGTCTCAACCAATGCTGACCCCGGAGGCCAAATGCACTCTTCTCTAGAAATATCAACACCAAGTACCGCTGATCTGTCCGCTTTACAGTCGTCATCAGTCCACCATGCGCCAGCGACGCAAACGCCTGCCTATGGTGAGTACCGTATCATCCGTCGTAATGGTGCTGTAGTTGGGTTTGAGCCTTCCAAAATTGCTATTGCTGTGACTAAAGCCTTTTTGGCCGTTAACGGTGGCCAGGGTGCAGCATCGGCACGTATCCGCGAGCTCGTCGAGCAGTTAACCGCCAGTGTTGTGTCTGCTCTGGTGCGCAGACAGCCAACCGGCGGCACGTTTCATATAGAAGATATTCAGGATCAGGTTGAACTGGCATTGATGCGTTCTGGTGAACATGATGTTGCCCGTGCCTATGTCTTGTATCGTGCTAAGCGTCAGGAAGAACGTCGCCTTCAGTTAGAGTCACAACAATCCTCCAAAACAGATATCGCCGCACCGCAAATTCACGTCGTTGTTGACGGACAGCGCGTCGCACTCGACATCGCACAAGTACGTAAGCTGATCACAGCTGCCTGCGTCGGTCTGGACAAGCTGGCTGATCCGGAAGCGATTTTGTCCGAAACCCTGAAAAATCTGTACGACGGCGTACCGGTGGAAGAACTGCATAAATCAGCAATCCTGGCTGCGCGTGCGCTAATGGAAAAAGAGCCTGCATACAGCCAGGTGACGGCACGTCTCTTATTACATACAGTCCGTAAAGAAGTGTTCGGTAAAGAAGTTGCTCAGCAAGATGCGGCAGCCGAGTATGTGGATTACTTCCCTAAATTTATCAAAAAAGGTATTGAAGCTGATTTGCTGGATGCCAAGCTTGGTCAGTTTGATCTGAAAAAACTTGCCGATGCGCTGGTTGCCGATCGTGATCTGCAATTTGGCTATATTGGTTTGCAAACTTTGTATGATCGCTACTTCCTGCATGTGCGCGGCACCCGTATTGAAATGCCACAAGCATTCTACATGCGCGTTGCGATGGGTTTGGCGATCAGCGAAATCGATCGTGAAGCCCGTGCGATTGAGTTCTACAATCTCCTGTCCAGCTTTGATTTCATGAGCTCGACGCCGACTTTGTTTAACTCCGGCACACAGCGTTCACAGTTATCCTCATGCTATCTGACTACGGTAGCCGATGATCTCGATGGTATTTACGAAGCGATCAAAGAAAATGCCTTGCTGGCGAAATACGCCGGTGGCCTCGGTAATGACTGGACGCCAGTGCGTTCTCTTGGTGCGCACATCAAAGGTACGAATGGTAAATCACAGGGTGTAGTGCCGTTCCTGAAAGTCGTCAACGACACAGCCGTCGCGGTCAATCAAGGTGGCAAACGTAAAGGTGCTGTCTGCGCTTATCTCGAAACCTGGCACATGGATATCGAAGAGTTCCTCGACCTGCGTAAAAACACGGGTGATGATCGCCGCCGTACACATGACATGAATACCGCTAACTGGATTCCTGATCTGTTCATGAAGCGTGTCATGGAAAAAGGCGACTGGACTCTATTCTCCCCATCCGACGTACCTGATCTGCATGACAAATTCGGTAAAGCCTTCGAAACTGCTTACACCGCGTATGAAGCCAAAGCAGCCAGCGGCGAACTCGAACTGTCGAAAAAAATCCCGGCACTCGACTTGTGGCGCAAGATGTTGTCCATGTTGTTTGAAACAGGCCATCCTTGGATTACCTTCAAAGACCCATGCAACATCCGCTCACCGCAACAGCATGTTGGCGTAGTTCACTCGTCGAATCTGTGTACGGAAATTACCTTGAACACCAACGATAGTGAGATCGCGGTGTGCAATCTGGGTTCGGTCAACATGCCTGCACACATGAAAGATGGCAAGCTGGATCACATCAAGTTACAAAAAACTATCAGCACAGCGATGCGTATGCTGGATAACGTGATCGACATCAACTATTATGCAGTCAAGAAAGCGCGTGACTCGAATCTGCGTCATCGTCCGGTTGGTCTCGGTATCATGGGTTTCCAGGATTGCCTGCACATGATGCGTATCCCTTACGCTTCGATGGACGCAGTTCAGTTTGCTGATACATCGATGGAAGCCGTGTGTTATTACGCTTACCTGGCGTCGACAGAATTAGCAGAAGAGCGTGGTCGTTATAGCTCGTATCGTGGTTCGCTGTGGGATCGTGGCATCCTGCCGCAAGACTCTCTGAAGCTGCTGGCAGAAGAGCGTGGCGGATATCTGGAAGCTGATTTTTCTGAAACCATGGATTGGACAGTGATCCGTGACCGTATCAAACAATACGGTATGCGCAATTCGAACTGTGTTGCGATCGCGCCGACAGCAACGATCTCTAACATTATCGGTGTGTCTGCCTGTATTGAACCGACTTACCAGAATCTGTATGTGAAGTCGAATCTGTCCGGTGAATTTACTGAGATCAACGAACATCTGGTACGTGATCTGAAGGCACGTGGCTTGTGGGACGAAGTCATGATCTCTGATCTTAAATACTTTGACGGCAGCCTGGCAAAGATTGACCGCATTCCTGAAGATCTGCGCGAACTGTATGCAACCGCTTTTGAAGTCAGCCCATCCTGGTTGGTAGAAGCAGCATCCCGTCGTCAGAAATGGATAGATCAGGCGCAGTCTCTGAATATCTATATGGCAGGTGCGTCCGGTAAGAAACTGGATGAAACCTACAAACTGGCTTGGTTGCGTGGTTTGAAAACAACTTACTACCTGCGTACGATAGGTGCAACCCACACTGAAAAATCCACCAGCAAAACGGGTGCGCTGAACGCAGTGGCGGTTGATGGCGGCAGCGGTGGTTATTCTGCAAGCTCTGATACACCGGTAACGGCAGCGCCTGAGGCGGACGGTGCTGCGTGCTATCTGCGTCCCGGTGATGCAGGTTTTGAAGAGTGCGAAGCTTGCCAATAAGCTGGACGAGTCAGCGCTAGCTGGGAACATGTCGAGCAGAAAGAGCACTGTCTGACGACGGGCGCTTTCTGCCAGTCGCAAAGAACGATCTATTTAATAAGTAAGGAATACCAAATGCTTTCTTGGGATGATGAAGTCGCACCAGCCTCTGCTGCGCCAGCCGGATCACCAAAATCTGTTCAACAACCGGATCATGTGCAAGCGGGTCTGAGCTTGCGCACTCAGGAGATTGCGTTGAATCCCGCGCTGGTCGCCAAACCAGCCGTAGTAGCTCCGCAGGATATCGCCCGCCGCGTTAATGCCGCTGACAAACGCATCATCAACGGTCAGACTGACGTTAATCAACTTGTGCCGTTTAAATACAAATGGGCTTGGGATAAGTATTTGGCAGGTTGCGCCAATCACTGGATGCCGCAAGAAATCAATATGCAACGCGATATTGAACTTTGGAAAAGCCCAAATGGTCTGACCGAAGATGAGCGTCGCCTGGTCAAGCGCAATCTGGGATTTTTTGTGACAGCAGATTCACTTGCTGCAAATAATATTGTGCTGGGAACTTATCGTCACATTACAGCGCCAGAATGCCGCCAGTACCTGTTGCGTCAGGCTTTTGAAGAAGCGATTCATACGCACGCCTATCAATATATTGTTGAGTCACTGGGCCTAGATGAGGCTGAAATCTTCAATGCTTACAATGAAGTTGAGTCGATTCGTGATAAAGATCAGTTCTTGATTCCGTTCATTAATGCTTTGACCGATCCAGAATTCAAGACCGGCACAATGGAGACGGATCAGACATTGTTGAAGTCCTTGATCGTGTTTGCCTGTCTGATGGAAGGTTTATTTTTCTACGTCGGCTTCACACAAATTCTGGCGCTTGGTCGTCAGAATAAAATGATGGGCGCGGCAGAACAATATCAATATATTTTGCGTGATGAATCGATGCACTGCAATTTCGGAATCGATTTGATCAACACAATCAAGATGGAAAATCCGCATTTGTGGACCGCGACATTTAGAGATGAAATTAAATCGTTGTTTTTGCGTGCGGTAGAGTTGGAATATCGCTACGCAGAGGATACAATGCCGCGTGGAGTACTAGGTTTGAATGCGCCAATGTTCAAAGGTTATTTACGATTCATCGCAAATCGCCGTGCGCAACAAATCGGACTTGATACTTTGTTTCCGCAGGAAGAAAATCCTTTCCCGTGGATGAGCGAAATGATCGACCTGAAAAAAGAACGCAACTTTTTTGAAACCCGTGTGATTGAGTACCAAACTGGCGGCGCCCTGAATTGGGAATAAAACGCAGCAGCATTCAGATGCATCTGGATGTCTACTCAAGTTCACATGATGTGAAAAACGCGAGAGGCCTCACCAAACTGAATGGACAGTCATAGACCGAATCGATCTACTCTGTTTGTGCCGCGACACCACATAAGTGTCGCGGCTTTCGGTTTTGGAAAAACTCTCGAAACACAAGATACCGACGCCGGCATTTTTTAATGCGGGCGTTTTTTTTGGCTGATTGATTCTGGATGAGCTTATATCCGACGCAGATACATTCTGTGTCGATACGCTTGAGATCAAGCTGCCATATGGCTGAAGTGCTGCATCAGAAGAGGAGATGGAGCAGTTCAGCCGGTGCCAAATTCATTAGCGCAACCAACAGTTTGTTTGCGCCCATGAATAATCCGCTCGTTTCAGAGCTTCATTGAGCGGATTTTAATTGATCAATTTTTTCCATCAAATGAAGGAGAAACAAAATGGCAACAGCACCAAAACCACCAGAGGCAAAGAAAGCCGCTGCGAAAAAACCTGTAGCAAAAGCAGCAGCAAAGCCAGCAGCGAAAAAAGCAGTAGCTAAACCAGCGGCAAAGCCAGCAGCGAAAAAAGCAGCAGCTAAACCAGCGGCAAAGCCAGCAGCGAAAAAAGCAGCAGCTAAGCCAGTGGCAAAGCCAGCAGCGAAAAAAGCAGTAGCTAAGCCAGCGGCAAAGCCAGCAGCGAAAAAAGCAGTAGCTAAACCAGCGGCAAAGCCAGCAGCGAAAAAAGCAGCAGCTAAACCAGCGGCAAAGCCAGCAGCGAAAAAAGCAGCAGCTAAGCCAGCGGCAAAGCCAGCAGCGAAAAAAGCAGCAGCTAAGCCAGCGGCAAAGCCAGCAGCGAAAAAAGCAGTAGCTAAGCCAGTGGCAAAGCCAGCAGCGAAAAAAGCAGTAGCTAAACCAGCGGCAAAGCCAGCAGCGAAAAAAGCAGCAGCTAAACCAGCGGCAAAGCCAGCAGCGAAAAAAGCAGCAGCTAAACCAGCGGCAAAGCCAGCAGCGAAAAAAGCAGCAGCTAAGCCAGCGGCAAAGCCAGCAGCGAAAAAAGCAGCAGCTAAGCCAGCGGCAAAAGTAGCAGCTAAACCTGCGGCGAAGCCAGCAGCAAAAAAAGCAGCAGCAAAGCCAGCAGCTAAAGTAGCAGCTAAGCCAGCTACGCCAGATGCCAAAACCGTGGTGAGCCCAACAGCAGCTTGGCCTTTCCCGACAGGCACACGTCCAGCTTAATTCAGATAGCTTGGACGCCTGATCTTATTCAGGCACAATACCCACTGTGTGATATTCACTCAGTGGGTTTTTTTTAGGGGTCGTCCTGTGTTGCACGGAATTTTTACTTTTGTTATTGATACGATTGCTGGCCTGTTTGCGGGCTTTCTCTTACTCCGTTTCTGGATGCAAGTACAACGTGTCCGGCCTCCAATGGGACTTGCCCAATCAATCTTTCAATTAACAGACTGGCTAGTGCATCCGATCAGACGCGTCATTCCAGGATTTGCCGGTTACGACTGGGCGAGTCTGATTGCCGCTTTTTTCGTCGCATTACTAACGACGCTGGCCGATTTTCTGGTGGTATCCCAAGTGTCCTTGCCCGTGATCGCATTGCTGGCATTATTTAAATTGCTGCAATGTATCCTGTATGGTCTGATGGCATTACTTGTGCTGGAAGCGGTATTTAGCTGGGTCAATCCCCATGCGCCGTTTGCACCGTTTATCCGCACCCTGAATGATCCTATCTTGTCACCGATAAGAAAATTACTGCCTCCGCTTGGAGGGATCGACTTTTCACCGATGGCTGCATTAATCTTGCTTCAGGTATTTAATCGTCTCTTAGTTGAGTTGTTGCCAAGGCTGTTGTTGATGTGAGCAAGACCCTAAGCAGGTGCTGGTCCGGTCGATTGACGCACGGTCAGCTTGGTCTCCAGCATTTCACGTCGCAGCGGTAATTCTGCGTTGACGATACGGTTCACGAGGACACGTGCGGTCAATACCCCGATTTCGTATTTAGGCTGTGCAATGGTGGTCAGCGGAGGTGTGCTGAACGAAGCCAGAGCGATATCATCGTAGCCGATTACTGATAACTCTTCCGGAATCCGCACACCTGCTTGCTGGGCGGCACACAATCCCCCTATTGCCATCAGATCATTGCTCGCAAAAATGGCAGTAGGGCGATCGGGCAGGGCCAACAACTGCTGAAACGCGCTGAAGCCACCCTGGCTGGTAAAGTCGCTGTGTGCAAGGTAATCGCTGTTGAAATCTATGCCCGCCTCTTTCAGTGCACGCAGATAACCGGATACCCGGTCTCCACTAGGCAATAAGGTTTTCGGGCCTGATACGCAGGCGATACGGCGATGTCCCAGATCCAGCAGATATTTGGTCGCCAAATAGCCACCTTGTTCGTGGTCGGCTTCAATAAAATCAGCTGCGACACCGGGAACTTCCCTATCGACCAAGACCTTGGGAATCGCTTCGTCTGCCAATAATTGAGTAAGCTCCAGATCAATCCCAGACGACACCAGGATCAGGCCATCAATCCGTTTTTCCATGAGCACACGGGTGTATGCCGCTTGCTTCTTGGGATCATCATAGGAATTGCAGAGGATAATGTTATAGCCTAGCCGAAAGCTTTCATCTTCGATCCCCTGTATCACCTCAGCGAAATAAGGATTCGAATTATTCGGGATCATCATACCCAGAGTATGGGTCTTGTCATTCTTCAGGCTACGAGCGACGGCACTGGGGATATAGCGCAGCTCCTGAATGACGGACAGTACGCGTTCACGAGCATCTTCGCTGACGACGCGGGTATTGTTGATGACGTGAGAAACCGTGGTGGTGGACACGCGTGCTTTCTCAGCGACCTGCTTCATTGTTGCCATAAAATTTCATCCTCTCTCTGCATGAATTATGACGCATGAATTACAGAAAAAGGTGACTTTTAAAGAATTGACAATGTTGTTTTGATCTTTTCTTGATGCCTCAGGCTGGTTTTATTGCCAGTCCCGCCAGTACCATATCGACGATCAGTTTTTCCGCGTCGTCAAAATCTTTTTTACTCAATTGTTTGCGATTCATGACAAGGTTCATTTGCGTTGCGAAATCGGCATAGGATTGCGTCATTGCCCAGATTGCGAATAGCAGATGGGTAGGATTTACGGCGGCGATCTTACCTTCGGTGATCCATTTTTCAAAAATTTCTATGTCCTTGCGCAATAAAGGGACAACTTTTTTCCGGATATCGGCACCATACACTTTGGCTCCGCCGATGACTTCCATTGCATAGACCCGTGAACCCCAGGGCTGGTCACGTGAAAAGCGGAGTTTTGCCACGATGTAATCACGCAGCAATTCTTCCGGCTCACGGCTGTCGTCAGCAAGACTATTCATACGTTCCAGCCAGACATGCAATACATCATCCAGCACGCGCTGATAGAGCGCTTGTTTGCTTGGGAAGTAATACAGCAGGTTCTGTTTGGACAAACCAACTTGTTCCGCAATTGTGGCAACCGATGTGCCCTCGTAACCGCATTCGGCAAACAGGCGTACCGCTTGTGCCAGAATTTCTGCTTCTAATTTATCGCGATTTTGCAGACGCCGGTTAATCGTCGCTGATTTTGCTGAAGGCGCTTTACCGGGGAGATTTTTTTCAATGTCCAATAGTGTCATGACAGGTGCGTAAGAAGTGACTCAGTTGTTCGGAATTGGTATAGGCAACATTGAAACGGAACCAGACCGTACCGGCGGGGGCGATCGAAAAAAAATCGCCCGGGGACAATAATATGCCTGCTTTTAACGCCTGGTCTGCAATCAGTTTGGCGTTGAATTCTGGCGTAGACGGGGTTTGCCAGCCAGCGCTGATAAACATGCCGCCACGAGGTTTTGCCAATGGCCTCATGCCAGCCTGCTGCAACATGTGCATGCTGCTTTCCCGTGCAGTATCTAGCTGGTGGATAAGTTGTTCCAGCATCCGGCGATAAGGCCGGGCCGTAATTGCATATAACACCGCGCGCTCATTAATCTCCGAGGTAGTCAGTCCGGCCAGCATCTTGATCCGCACTAATTCGCTCACCAGGGAGGCTGATGCCGTGATCGAACCAACTCTTAATGCCGGTGATAGTGTTTTAGAAAAACTACCGACCCGTATCACACGACGTAATCCATCCATCGCGGCCAAAGAAGGATCGCTGCGTGCGCTCAGGTCCCGGTAAATGTCATCTTCAACGATCCAGAAATCAAAACGTTCTGCCATGCTCAGCAGACGGTGCGCCTGCGCATGGCTGAGTGAGGTGCCGAGGGGATTGTGTAACACGGTATTAACAAACATCAGCTTGGGCTGATGAATGGTCGCTTTCTCTTGCAGAACATCAAAATCCAGGCCTTGTTCGTCACGTGGTATGCCAACGGGGATGCAACCATGATGGCGAATCAGCGACAGCAGATTGCTATAGCCAGGATCTTCCACAAAAACACAGTCGCCCGGCTTTGTCAGCGTTCGCAAGATCAGATCAAAGCCATGGGTAGCGCCATGTGTCAGCACAATCTGATCCGGCTCAACTGCAAACAGCGCATCTCCCAGGCTGCTTGCCAGATGCTGCCGCAAACTAGGGAAGCCCAGTGGATTACCATAGCCGCGCATGCGGCAGGTCGGGATGCGCATCGCATGTCGAACCGCGTCCAGAATTGTTGATTCCCCATACCATTCCGGCGGCAGCCAGCCAGAACCCGCAGGCAGTGCATCTGATACACCGGTATATAAATCAGGACTCAACGCATCGATACTGAGGGGTAACACTTGTTGAGTCAGTGCAGGACGGGCAGAGGGACTTTCGCACCGCGCTACAAAATAACCCGAACCACGGCGTGACGACAGCAGACACGTTGTCAGCAAACGGTCATAGGATTCGACCACAGTAAAGGTGCTGACGCCATTCGATTTGGCAAACTGCCGCACCGAGGGCATCTTCGTGCCTATACCTAAGTCACCCGCATTCACCAGGGCAGTGATTGCCAGCACAATTTGATCCACCAGGCTGCCACGCTTGCTGCGATCAAGTTGCAGTACGGGCCAGCGCACTTCCTTGTCATCACCGTTCCGGTTGTCTGGCAATTTATCAACAGCATGGCCACTCTCTATTCCCTGTTGCATCTATACACCTCTACCTTATTCAATATTGCCCAATCTGATTACGAGTGATGACGCGCCTCAATAGCGATGCGCATCAACCGACTTTCATTGAACACGAGCCGGCGGTGTCTGACGGCATTCAGCTGGATTACCAACTGTAGTGCCTGGCTGACCAATACGGTTGCTGGTTTTTTCTGTATCTGTCTATGTCGCCATCTATGCTGCCGTCCTTATGCTGCTGCCTACTATTGCAACATAGTTTTACCAGATGGTAAATAGTTTTTCCAATAACAGGAGCTTCCCATGTATGAATCCCGTCCCGAAGAAATGAATCCGTTCTGGATGCCTTTTACTGCTAATCGTGATTTCAAAAGTAATCCGCGCCTGCTGGTCTCCGCTGAGGGAATGCATTACCGCGATGTCGATGGCAATACCATTCTCGATGGTACGGCAGGGTTATGGTGTGTACCGCTGGGACATGCACAGCCGAAATTGGTGAAAGCAGTGCAGGACATGGTGGCGCAACTGGATTTTGCGCCGACTTTCCAGATGGGGCATCCTTCCGCTTTTGAACTCGCTGATCGCCTGATGAGTTATACCAATCATCGCTTTGGCCAGGTTTTTTATACCAATTCAGGATCAGAGGCGGTCGATACCGCACTCAAGATGGCACTGGCATATCACCGTGCACGCGGCGATGCAACGCGTAACCGCCTGATCGGTCGCGAGCGCGGTTATCACGGCGTGGGCTTCGGGGGTATGTCTGTCGGTGGTATCGCGAATAATCGCAAAACTTTTGGCAGCTTGCTACCAGGCGTCGATCATTTACCGCATACCCATAATCTGGAAAAAAACGCATTCACCCGCGGCGAGCCAGAGTATGGTGCGCATCTCGCGGATGAGCTGGAGCGTCTGGTCGCTTTGCATGATGCCTCGACGATTGCGGCTGTCATCGTAGAGCCACTGGCAGGCTCTACCGGTGTCTTAGTACCGCCCAAAGGATATCTGAAACGGCTGCGGGAGCTTTGCACCAAGCATGGCATCTTGCTGATTTTTGATGAAGTGATTACGGGCTTCGGTCGCCTGACGACACCGTTCGCTTTTGATTATTTTGATGTTGAACCGGATCTGGTGACGGTGGCCAAAGGCTTGACGAATGGCGTGGTTCCTATGGGGGCAGTTTTTTCTAAACAGCATATTTATGATGCCTTCATGCAGGGTCCTGCCGGTATTGAGTTATTCCACGGCTATACCTATTCCGGTCATCCATTGGCCTGCGCTGCTGCACTAGCAAGTCTGGATATTTTTGAAGAGCAAAAAGTGCTTGAGCATGCGCGTGGCATGACAGAGTATTGGGCCGATGCCGTGCATTCGCTGAAAGGCTTGCCGCATGTAATCGATCTCCGCAATCTGGGACTGATTGCAGGGGTTGAGCTGGCATCCATACCAGGCAGGCCCGGCGCCAGAGCGTTCGATGCATTCAAACGCGCATTTGCCGATGGCATTCTGATCCGTGTCACGGGCGACATCATCGCTTTATCACCACCGCTGATATTAGAAAAATCACATATCGACGAACTCTTCGGCAAGCTGGCAAAAATTTTAAAAACGCTCGATTGAGTGATCTCTTCAACTCAATAACTATGAGCGTGTATCAGACCTAAGCCAGACGACTAACTATACAAATAATGAACCAGGACTTACTCAAAAAGACAAGCTGCTTACCATAATCAATATGGAATCCGCAGGTTCTATGCGGCTTGCGGAGGCATTTCGTGCCAACAGGCGCATGCAGCCTGCGGAGTCGTTTTGGGAATTTCTAAAAACCCTTTACCGATATCCCATGGAAACGCTTATTCCTATTTTTTCTATGTATCAGCGTTTCCGTTTTTTTGTGATGAGCGGTCTTGGTTTTTGCGTTATTCCTATGAACTAATTAACTAACTAACTAAATAAGTAAGAACGAAATGAGAAACCCATTATGAGTGCATTGATGAACCGAGATACCATTCCCCACTTCATCGCGGGTGAGAAGCAGGATACCAGCAGCGGGCGTTATGCCGACGTCTACAACCCGGCGCTGGGCGTGCCGGTTGCCCGTGTTGCACTGGCATCGGTTGAAGAGGTCGACCAGGCCGTTGCCGCCGCTGCCAACGCGTTCCCGTCCTGGGCAAATACGCCGCCACTGACGCGTGCGCGCGTGTTGTTCAGGTATCTGCAACTGCTGCAAGAACATGCAGATCGTTTTGCCGAAATGCTGACGCGGGAGCATGGTAAAACCTTTGCCGATGCCCAGGGTGAGGTTGCCCGCGGTATCGAAGTCGTCGAATTTGCCTGCGGTATTCCTCACCTCCTGAAAGGGGAATTCAGCGACCAGATCGCGCGTAGTATTGATGCCTGCTCATTCCGTCAGCCACTTGGCGTGGTCGCAGGGATTACACCATTCAATTTTCCGGCGATGGTACCGATGTGGATGTTTCCGGTAGCGCTTGCCTGCGGTAATACTTTTGTACTGAAGCCGTCGGAGCGTGATCCTTCGCCATCGATTCTGCATGCCGAATTGCTGAAGCAGGCTGGCTTGCCGGATGGTGTGTTCAATGTCGTACAAGGTGACAAGACCGCGGTTGATGCCTTGCTAGATCACCCGCAGGTACAGGCAATCAGCTTCGTCGGCTCCACCCCGATCGCCGAATATATTTATACCCGTGGCAGCGCCAATGGCAAGCGCGTACAGGCATTGGGCGGTGCAAAAAATCATATGGTCGTGATGCCGGATGCCGAGATGGAAATGGCAGTCGATGCCCTGATCGGCGCGGCATATGGTTCAGCGGGTGAACGTTGCATGGCAATTTCTGTCGCAGTTGCTGTGGGTGGTGCGGCCGATGAACTGGTTGCCGCCCTCGCAGAAAAAACACGAGCATTGAAAATCAATGACGGCATGGCTGCCGGAGCCGAAATGGGGCCGGTCGTCAGTCTCGCGGCCAAGCAGCGTATAGAAAAACTGATCGGTCAAGGCGTAGAGCAGGGCGCTGATCTGGTGGTTGACGGGCGCGGACACAAAGTGGCCGGGCGTGAGAATGGTTTCTTTATAGGGGGCACTTTATTTGATCGCGTAACGCCAGAAATGACGATTTATCAGGAAGAGATTTTTGGACCCGTATTGTGCGTGGTACGTGTGCCTGATATTGCGAGTGCGGTTCAACTGATCAATCAACATGAATATGGCAACGGCGTCGCGATTTTTACCCGCGATGGTGGTGTGGCGCGTGAGTTTGTCCGACAAATACAAGTCGGTATGGTTGGTGTCAATGTGCCTTTGCCTGTGCCGATGGCCTTCCATAGTTTTGGTGGCTGGAAGCGTAGTCTGTTTGGCGATCATCATGTCTATGGCCCTGAGGGGGTACGTTTTTATACCCGCACCAAGGCGGTCATGCAGCGCTGGCCTGATTCTGCAAAAGGCCATGGCAGTGCCGGTGCAGAATTTGCCTTTCCGCAAATGAAATAATAGGCAGAAATGTTCTGGAATGGTGCAGTGCAAATCAGAAATGTGCCAAATAGCAGCGTAAAAGTGGTAATTTTTGTTTTTACCAAGTGGTAAATATTGGCACGAGGTTTGCTAGCTGTTTCAGGGAATACCGAATGGGTGCCAGCAGCATTGTTAGTCGTCACAGATACTCAAAATAGCCACGGATAGCGGAATGAGAATGTCCGCTGTTTTCCCAGTCAAGATAATAAGTAGGAATGCATGATGATTGAATCTTCCTCTCCGCTGACACAGTGTTCGCCATTGTCTCAGCTAGCACATCTCGCTCAGCCAGATGCGAGCAACGAAGCACTCGCGGCGCGTTTTACTGACCTGGCTCCCGCCCTGAGCATGCGTCAGGCACTGATAGAAAGCCAGCGTTGCCTGTATTGTTACGATGCGCCTTGCACCCGTATTTGCCCATCTGATATTGATGTTGCCAGTTTTATCCGTAATATCGCCAATGAGAATATCAATGGCGCTGCCAAGACTATTCTGCAAGAGAATATTCTAGGTGGCAGTTGTTCTCGTGTATGCCCGACTGAAATCCTGTGTGAACAAGCTTGCGTGCGCAATCATGATGCTGAAGCTCAGCCGGTCAAGATCGGGCTGTTGCAGCGTCATGCGATTGATCATATGGATTTTCAATCTCATCCATTTCAGCGTGCTGCCGCGACTGGGCGCACGGTCGCGGTGGTTGGCGCGGGACCCGCTGGCCTGTCCTGCGCGCATCGCCTGGCGATGCTGGGCAATGACGTCGTTATTTTTGAATCCCACGCGAAACCGGGTGGCCTGAACGAGTATGGGATTGCCAAATACAAGCTGACTGAGGATTTTGCTCAGCGTGAAGTGCAGTTCTTGCTTGAAATAGGCGGCATCACGATTCAGTACGAACATACCTTGGGCGGTAATTTACAGCTCAGCGAGTTACGTGAAAAATATGATGCGGTGTTTCTCGGTATCGGTCTTGGCGCTAGCCGTCAACTTGGCCTGACAGGAGAAGATGCTCCCGGTTTGCTGGCAGCAGTCGATTACATTGCCGAATTGCGTCAGGCTAATGATCTGAGTAAATTACCGCTCCCATCAACATGCCTTGTGATCGGCGCAGGGAATACCGCCATTGATATGGCAGTACAGATCGCCAAACTTGGCGCGGAGGATGTCACCGTAGTGTATCGCCGTGGCACAGAGGCGATGTCAGCCACCGGGCATGAGCAGGAGATCGCTAAGGCGCATCAGGTCAGATTAAAAACCTGGGCTCAGCCTCAGCAGGTATTGCTGGATGATGCCGGTAAGGTACGTGGTATGCTCTTTGAGAAAACGCGTATGGAAGGCAATCGTCTGATGGGTACTGGTGAGACATTTGAACTGCCTGCACAGGCGATTTTTAAAGCCATCGGTCAGTCTTTGGATGCAGTCTCACTCAGCGATCCTCTAGCCCATGACCTGTCAAAAGACGGCGATAAAATTGCGGTCGATGATCAGTTCCGTACCTCACTTATTGGCGTCTATGCGGGAGGCGATTGCGTGGCTCCCGGGCAGGATCTGACAGTGCAGGCAGTTCAGCACGGCAAACTTGCCGCTGCAGCGATTCATCAGAACCTGATGTCTGCAGCATTGTCCACAACATCGCCCGCTCCATCATCCAGCTCAACGACAAAAAGGGAGGTTGCATAATGGCCGATCTCAGCATTAATTTCGCCGGTATTAAAGCACCGAATCCATTCTGGCTCGCGTCCGCACCACCGACAGACAAAGCCTATAACGTGATCCGAGCCTTTGAAGCCGGTTGGGGTGGTGTTGTCTGGAAAACTTTGGGCGAAGATCCGGCACCCGTGAATGTGTCTTCACGCTATTCCGCGCACTTTGGCAAAAATCGTGAAGTCATCGGTTTCAATAATATTGAGCTGATCACCGACCGCAGCCTGGAGATTAATCTGCGTGAAATCACGCAGGTAAAAAAAGACTGGCCGGATCGCGCTATGATCGTTTCCATGATGTATCCATGCGAGGAGTCAATCTGGAAATCCGTATTGCCACTGGTGGAAGCAACCGGCGCGGACGCGATTGAACTGAATTTCGGTTGCCCGCACGGCATGCCAGAACGCGGTATGGGGGCGGCGGTAGGGCAGGTGCCGGAATATGTAGAAATGGTCACGCGCTGGTGCAAGCAATATTGCTCTTTGCCAGTGATCGTTAAACTCACTCCCAATATCACTGACGTCCGTATGCCAGCACGCGCTGCGCATAATGGTGGCGCCGATGCAGTCTCGCTGATCAATACCATCAACTCAATTACCTCGATTGACCTTGATAGCATGGTAGCGCGTCCTATCGTCGGCGGTAAGAGCACGCATGGCGGTTATTGCGGTTCTGCCGTGAAGCCAATTGCTTTAAATATGGTGGCAGAAATCGCCCGGGATCCTGCGACGCAGGGCTTGCCGATTTCCGGTATTGGGGGCATCGGTAACTGGCGTGACGCGGCAGAATTCATAGCTCTCGGTGCGGGTTCGGTGCAGGTGTGTACAGCAGCGATGTTGCATGGTTTTCGCATCGTCGAAGACATGAAAGATGGTCTGTCACGCTGGATGGATGAAAAAGGCTACACCACGATTGAGGATTTTCGTGGCAAGGCGGTTGCTAACACGACCGACTGGAAATATCTGAATACGAACTTCAAATCCATCGCGCAGATCAATCAGGATAATTGTATTCAATGCGGCCGTTGCTATATCGCCTGCGAAGACACATCGCATCAATCGATCGCTCAGCTGATCGCTGAAAATGGTCAGCGCACATACGAAGTAATTAAAGAAGAATGTGTAGGCTGCAACCTCTGTCAAATCACGTGCCCGGTTGAAAACTGTATTACGATGGTCGCAGAAGACACAGGCAAACCGTATATGAACTGGACCCAGGATCCGCGTAATCCACGAGCAGAAAATTTGATCAAAGCATAAAAGTGCCTCCATCAATCTACGGATTGCGCTCGATCCAGAGCGCAATCCTTTTGCATTCATAGGCAGCATCGCTAGCGTAGCTAAACCGATAATACCGATAACACTGGCATTACGGACAGCACAGATAAACCACCGAAGGAGAGGCAAACGTGAACAAATCAGCGGCAAGCAGCGAACTCTGGAACGAAGATCTGGCACCGACCAGCGAGGCGCAGCGCACCTGGCGCTGGTATCATTTTGCGGCTCTGTGGGTGGGTATGGTGATGTGTATTCCTGCCTATACTCTGGCGGCAAGCCTGATCGAAGGCGGTATGTCTGCATCAGAAGCCGTGGTGACGGTTTTCCTTGCGAATGCGATCGTGCTGGTGCCGATGCTGTTGATTGGTCACGCTGGTACTAAATACGGTATTCCTTATGCTGTATTGGCGCGTAGTTCCTTCGGCACCAAAGGCGCACGCCTGCCAGCCTTGATGCGGGCGATTGTTGCCTGTGGCTGGTACGGTATCCAGACCTGGTTTGGCGGTATGATGATTTATACGCTGGCAGGTGTGTTGCTCGGCCACTCTCTCGGTGGCGACAAGATCGCCGGTCTCGGCATCAATGGCGCGCAGTTCGCTTGCTTCCTCGCTTTCTGGGCTATCCAGTTCTGGTACATCTTTCACGGTATGGATTCCATCCGTAAATTAGAAACCTACACGGCGCCCTTAAAAATCGTGATTTGTTTTGTCTTGTTGGGCTGGGTATATCACAAGGCAGGCGGTTTTGGCCCGATTCTTGATCAGCCATCGCAGTTTGTCGAAGGCGGTAAAAAAGCAGGGCAGTTCTGGACAACATTCTGGCCTTCACTGACAGCAATGATCGGTTTTTGGGCGACGCTGGCATTGAATATTCCTGACTTCACACGCTTTGCTAAATCACAGCGCGATCAGGTGCTGGGACAAAGTGTCGGTTTGCCGGTACCCATGGGTTTGCTGGCGATGCTGGCAGTGATCGTGACTTCGGCAACCGTAGTGTTATATGGCAAGGCGATCTGGGATCCGGTCGATCTGGCGAGCCGCATGACGGGAGTAGCGGTGCTGATTGCGTTGCTGATTTTGCTGATTGATACCGTCAGCGTAAATCTGGCTGCGAACCTGGTAGGACCTGCCTATGATTTTTCTGCACTCAGTCCCAAACTGATCAGTTATAAAACCGGTGGCTACATCACAGCGTTTATCGCGATTGCGTTGATGCCATGGAAAATACTGGAATCAACGCAGGGATATATTTTTACCTGGCTGATCGGCTATTCTGCTTTGCTGGGGCCGATTGCCGGGATACTGATTATTGATTATTACTTCATCCGTAAAACCACGCTCGACGTTGATCAGTTGTATCAGGAGAATGGCAAATATTCTTATGGAAATGGCTGGAATATGGCGGCCATCGCCGCCTTCGTCATCGGTGTGGTGCCGAATATTCCCGGTTTCTTGAACGCGGCTTTCCCTACCTCATTCCCTGATACCTCCGATCTGTTTAAAACGATCTATACCTACGCTTGGTTTGTCGGCCTGGTGTTGTCGGGATTCGTGTATCTGGTCCTGATGAAGGGCAAGCCGGATCAACTCCTAGTCGTACCGCAACCGCAATAAAGCATGATTATTGATTGAATCATCGTTACGCTATTCCAGAACTATCAGGAGACCAGTATGAGCATATTGATACGCGGCGGTACCGTCGTGAACGCAGACCGTGAATTCAAGGCAGATGTCTTGTGCGCTGATGGAAAAATCGTCGCTATCGGCGAGAATTTACCTGCGCCTGCCGGTGCTCAGGTCGTTGATGCAGGCGGACAATATGTCATGCCAGGCGGGATCGATCCTCACACACATATGAATCTGCCTTTCATGGGTACGGTTACGGCAGATGATTTCTTTACCGGCACTGCTGCTGGTCTGGCTGGTGGTACGACGACCATTATCGATTTTGTGATCCCGAATCCACAGCAGTCGCTGACGGAGGCCTATCAGACCTGGCGCGGCTGGGCGAAAAAATCAGCCGGCGACTACAGTTTTCATGTAGCCGTGACATGGTGGGACGATAGCGTACATGCCGATATGGGAACGCTGGTACGTGACTACGGCGTGAATAGTTTCAAGCATTTTATGGCCTATAAAAACGCCATCATGGCCGATGATGAGGTCCTGGTAAAAAGCTTCAAGCGTGCTTTAGAGTTGGGCGCAATGCCGACGGTACATGCTGAAAACGGCGAGTTGGTTTTTTTACTTCAGCAAGAGTTATTGAAAAAAGGGTTTACCGGTCCGGAGGCGCATCCGTTATCACGCCCGCCTATGGTCGAGGGCGAGGCGGCGAATCGCGCGATTGCCATTGCGAATGTCCTGAATACGCCAATCTATATCGTCCATGTCTCTTGCATTGAATCACTGGAAGCGATTACCCGTGCCCGTAGCAAAGGTCAGCGCGTATTCGGTGAAGTATTGGCCGGGCATTTGACGATTGACGATAGTGTCTATCGCCATCCTGATTTTGAATATGCTGCTGGTCATGTGATGAGCCCACCATTTCGGTCTAAAGAACACCAGGCGGCATTGTGGCAAGGGCTGCAAGGCGGCAACCTGCATACAACGGCGACCGATCATTGCACCTTTTGCGACAGCCAAAAAGCGGCGGGGAAAAATGACTTTACCAAAATCCCGAATGGCTGTGGTGGTGTAGAAGATCGTATGGCCGTCATCTGGGATGCCGGTGTCAACAGCGGCAAACTGACACCCTCTGAATTCGTCAAGGTGACCTCAACCAATGCGGCGCAGATTTTTAATATCTATCCGCGTAAAGGCGTGGTTGCGGTTGGTGCTGATGCCGATATCGTCATCTGGGATCCGCAGGGATCAAGGACGATTTCGGCCAAGACACAATTTGCGAAAGGCGGCTTTAATGTATTTGAAGGACGTACTGTGCGCGGCATTCCTAGTCATACAGTCAGCGGCGGCAAGCTGGTATTTAAACAGGGTGAATTGTTCGCGGTAGAGGGCGCGGGACAACATGTGGACAGACCGGCGTTCTCACCAATGTTTGATGCCCTGGGACGCATGGCCCAGCATGCTGCACCTCTTGCTGTGCAGCGCTAATGCCGATATTCAGGCAGTAATTCTGCCTTAAAAACAGACTGTAAAAAGAGACTTTAAAACCGGACTAACAACAAGCTTCAAAACTAAGTTCTAATCTGTAGTAAAGAAAAGGAATAAGCATGAATACGGATGGCGTAAGAATTAACGGTGATCGTCTGTGGAACTCGCTGATGGAGCTGGCGCAGATCGGCGCCACCGCTAAAGGTGGCGTGAAGCGCCTCGCTCTGACGGATCTCGATAAACAAGGTCGCGATCTGGTAACTGGTTGGGCCAGAGAGGCAGGTATGTCGGTCACAGTAGACCAGATCGGTAATGTATTTATGCGTCGCGATGGCACTAACAATGCCTTGCCACCAATTGTATCTGGAAGCCATATCGACACCCAGCCAACCGGCGGCAAGTTTGATGGCAATTACGGTGTGCTGGCTGCGCTTGAAGTAGTGCGAACCCTGAACGATCATCAGATCAAAACGGAAGCGCCGATTGAGGTCGCATTCTGGACTAATGAAGAGGGTTCGCGCTTTGTTCCTGTCATGATGGGTTCTGGTGTGTTCTGCGGCGCATTTTCGCTAGAGCATGCGTACGCGGCTAAGGATGTCGATGGCAAGACCGTCAAAGATGAGCTTGAAAGGATCGGCTATCTGGGTCAGCAAACACCCGGTGATCATCCCATCGGTGCGTATTTTGAGACCCACATTGAACAAGGCCCGGTACTCGAAGATGCCGACAAAGTGATTGGTGTTGTTCCTGCCGTGATGGGCTTGTCCTGGTATGACTGTGTCGTTACCGGCATGGAAGCACACGCAGGTCCGACGCCAATGCATCTGCGTAAAGACGCTCTGCAAATTGCCACCAGAATCATGCAGGAAGTGGTCAACATCGGTAATCGTTATCCGCCGTACGGACGCGGCACGGTCGGCATGGTGCAGGTTTTTCCGAATAGTCGTAATGTGATTCCCGGTGAGGTCAAATTCAGTATCGATTTACGCAACGTCAATGATGCCTTGCTAAATACCATGCATGAAGAGATTCTGACATTTGTCGGTAAGACAGCGAGTGACAGTGGCCTGAATATCACGATTGACAGAGTGTCCTACTACCCGCCTTGCCCATTCCATCCCGACTGTGTTGATGCGGTGCGCAGCGCTACAGATAAACTCGGTTATTCAACGATGGATGTTGTATCCGGAGCAGGGCATGATGCGATTTATACAGCGCGCCTGGCACCGTCCGGTATGATTTTTGTCCCGTGCAAAGACGGGATCAGCCACAACGAAATTGAAGACGCAAAGTCAGAGCATCTTGAGGCAGGCTGCAATGTCTTGCTGCTGGCAATGCTGGAGCGAGCTAAAGTCGTCGCGTAATCCAGCTGAGGTGAATGCTTAGTGTTAGATGCGCAGGGCTTAGTGCTTAGTATTTAGTACTTAGTTTCACCACCCAAGCTTGCCATGAATGTAGATTCAATTCCTGTTACTGGTTGATATTCGAACCGCTAGTGCGAATGTCAACCGGATCGGGAGGCGTAATTAGTTTTTCTCCTTCTGCTAAAGCACACATTTCAAAAGCATTGTTATTGTATTATTGCCACTCTTTCTTTGATTTGAGCAGATGATGATCACTACAACGATGCAGCGCGTATTTTCTTCCGTGTTTCTGCTTGCACTAAGCTGGTCCGCACAAGCGGCGATCACTCTGTCTGACCCAGTTCCTGTCGGGCCGCAAGTGAAAATCGGTAAACTCGCTAACGGCCTGACCTACTATATCCAAAAAAATACCAAACCCGAGCAGCGTGTCGAGCTCAGGCTTGTGGTCAAAGCGGGCTCTATTTTAGAAGACGAAGATCAGCAAGGTCTCGCTCACTTCACCGAGCACATGGCGTTCAACGGTTCTCGCCATTTTAAAAAACATGAACTGATTTCTTATTTGCAGTCGATTGGCGTGAAATTTGGTGCTGATCTGAATGCCTATACCAGTTTTGACGAGACGGTGTATATCTTGCCCATCCCGACAGACAAAAAAGATAATTTAGAAACGGGATTCCTGGTTCTTGAGGACTGGGCGCAAGGCATCTCGATGAATGACGCTGATATTGACAAAGAGCGCGACATTATTCTGGAAGAAGCACGTCTCGGCAAAGGCGCGACTGACCGTATGAATAAACTGGTATTACCGGAGGTATTTAACGGATCAAAATATGCCGAGCGTTTGCCGATTGGTAAAGAAGACATCATCAAAAACTTTAAATATGAGGCCATCAGACGGTTCTACGCTGACTGGTATCGCCCTGATTTAATGGCAGTTGTTGTGATCGGTGATGTTGATCCGGTTCAGGCTGAAAAAATGATCGTTGCACATTTTTCAGGCTTACAAAATCCGGCGAAAGAGCGTGTCCGCGACTATGCAAAAATTCCCGACCGTCCTGAATCAAAAAGCCTGGTAGTCACGGATAAAGAGGCGACTAATAATGTTGTCCTGATCCGTTATCCTGTTCGCACATCCGCTCAGGAAAAGACCATGGCGGATTATCGTCAGAACATGATAAAAAGACTTGTCGCTAATATGATGGCGCAGCGTTTGCAAGAACTGACACTACAGGCAACGCCGCCGTTTTTGGGTGCGTCGAATTCACTGGGAATGATCGTTCGCGGCTATGAGTCATATTCATCCTATGCCGTGCTGGGACGCGGTGGCGTTGAGCCGGCAGTCCGTGCGGTGGTTCAAGAGAATGAAAAAGCGCGTCAATATGGCTTTAGTAACGAGGAACTGGAACGCGCTAAAAAAATGCAGCTACGAAATATAGAAAGTGCCTATAACGAACGTGATAAAACTAATTCCGTTACTTATGCTTCCGAATATATTCGTCATTTCCTGACGCAGGAAACCATCCCCGGCATCGTCAATGAATTCGCTTATTTCAATGAGCTTTTGCCTGGAATTAATCTGGCTGAGGTGAACGATTATGTGCGTCGTTCTATTCCCGTCGCAACACAAAAATTAGTAGTCTATATGGGCTCGGATAAGACTGAGGTACCTGCGCCGACAGAGAGCGCATTACTGCAATTGGTCAATGCCGCGGAAAAAATGCCTGTTGTGGCGAACGAACAAAAAAAGGTCGCCGCTAGCCTGATGGAGCGTCCGGTAAAACCGGGTAGCATCGTGTCAGAAAAACCCAATAAAGACCTCGATCTTCTTGAGCTTGAATTATCAAACGGCGTAAAGGTGATTCTCAAGACCACCGATTTTAAAAACGATCAGGTCCTGATCAGTGCCACTCGTTTCGGAGGTCAGTCTCTGTATGGTGACAAGGATAATTTCAATGCCCGTTATGCTAACGCGGTTGTCTGGAATATGGGCTTAAAGACGTTTTCGCCGACGGATATTCCTAAGGTACTGGCAGGAAAGTCAGCCAATTTGCAGACCAGCAGCGGTTTTTATACCGAGAGCTTTAGCGGCAATGCCGGCACCGCCGATGTAGAAGCCTTATTCCAGTTACTGTATTTAAGAATGACAAGTCCTCGTAAAGATGAGGAATTATTTAAAGCATTCGTTAGTAAAAGTCAGGACGCCACAAAAAATACCATGGCCAATCCTGAATCGATATTTAACGACACGCTGATATCGACACTCTTCAATGACCATCCTCGTCTGGTACATACTGCAAAGCCAGAAGACTTTAGCAAAATCGATCTCGACAGATCAATGACGATTTTTAATGAACGTTTTAGCAGCGCAAAAGGATTGACCTTTATCATCGTTGGCAGCTTCGATGTCGATAAAATGAAACCGCTGATCACTAGCTATCTGGCAAATTTGCCGACGTCGGAGCTCCCCGTTAAATACAAGGACCTAGGATTGCATGCCGTATCGGGCGTTATCAAGAAAGAGGTAAGAGTCGGCAGTGAACAAAAGAGCCGGGTTTCTATTACGTTCAACGGCGATGCTCGTTATTCCAAAGAAGAAAACTTACGTTTCCACGCGATGATTGAAGTCATGAATTTGCGTATTACAGATATTTTGCGCGAAAAAATGGCCTTGATTTATGGTGGCGGTATGAGCGGTGCGCTTAGCCGCACACCGACGCAAACTTACCGCATCGGTGTCATGCTGCCATGCGGCCCTGACAACGTAGACAAAGTGATTGCAACGATGTTTGCAGAAATTGAAAAAATGAAAATAGTAGGACCATTGCCATCTGATCTCAATAAGGTCAAACAGAACTGGCTTAAAGAACGCCAGACCCAGATGCGCACTAACGGATATTGGCTGGGTAATTTGCAGGATTCAGTGTTATATGGAACCGATATGGCAGAAATGCTGAGTTACGAAAAACGACTTGAGGACGTTACCGTCTATGATGTGAAAGAAGCGGCTAAGCTCTACTTTAATACGAACAATTATGTGCAACTCGTGATGTATCCTGAGAAGTAATTAATGCAGTAGTGCAGTAGTGCAGTAGTGCAGTGATGAATGCAGTGATGCGGTGAAGTAAACGATGTAAGCAAGAATGACTATCGCTTATTTTGCTGAGGTGTCGCAATAGAGCAGTGTGCAGAATGGGTTGCGCTCTGCTCTTTTTTTGTTGGTATGGGTCTGGAAGAAAAAATGAATCTCTTGCATCCTGCGATCAGCATGCTGCACTAATTACTGCATGCAGCATCGTCTTTATTTTTATTCGCTTTTTCACTTTACATCACAGGGACATCCATGGATCTGATCATACGACATGCCAATTTGCCAGATGGTCGCCGCGATATTGATATCGCGATACAGGGCGGACGTATTATGGCTGTCGATCACGCGCTTCCTATGCAAGCCAGTGAGGAGATCGATGCTGCTGGCGATCTGGCGTCTCCTCCTTTTGTTGATGCACATTTTCATATGGATGCAACGCTGAGCTATGGGCAACCGCGTGTTAATCAGTCAGGTACTTTATTGGAAGGTATTGCTCTGTGGGGTGAGCTCAAGCCTTTACTCACACAAGAAGCCTTGGTTGAGCGGGCAATGCAGTATTGTGATTGGGCGGTGGGTCGCGGCCTGCTCGCGATCCGTTCACATGTGGATATTTGTGACGATCGTTTACTGGCAGTCGAGGCTTTGCTCGAAGTGAAAAAACGTGTAGCACCGTATATCGATCTGCAATTGGTCGCTTTTCCACAAGACGGTATTTTGCGTAGTGCAACGGCATTCGATAATTTACAGCGCGCCATGTTGATGGGTGTTGATGTGGTCGGAGGAATTCCGCACTTCGAGCGTACCATGGCGGACGGCGCAGAATCGGTCAGACTGCTATGTGAGTTTGCCGCGCAAAAGGGCTATCGCGTCGACATGCACTGTGACGAGTCCGATGATCCCATGTCGCGCCATATCGAGACACTCGCCTATCACACACAGAGGCTAGGCATGCAAGGCAGGGTCACCGGCTCGCATCTGACATCAATGCATTCAATGGACAATTACTATGTCAGTAAATTATTGCCGCTGATCCGCGAAGCCGGCGTAGCCGCAATCGCAAACCCGCTCATCAATATCACATTACAAGGCCGTCACGACAGCTATCCGAAGCGCCGCGGCATGACCCGTGTGCCTGAGATGCTAGCAGCCGGAATCACCGTTGCCTTTGGTCAGGATTGCACAATGGATCCCTGGTACAGCCTGGGATCAGGAGACATGCTGGAAGTCGCCCACATGGGACTACATGTCGCGCAAATGACCGGTCAGCAGGCAATGCAGCAATGCTACGCAGCGGTGACGGAGATGCCGGCGCAAATTCTAGGCTTGGAGAATTACGGTATCTACGCGGGTGCCAACGCCGACCTCGTGATTCTCGATGCAGGCAGCACCATCGAAGCAATCCGCCTGCGCGCGCCGCGCCGCTGTGTGATACGGCGTGGCAAGGTAATCAGCCAAAGCCCTGCTGCGTTGGCGAGTTTGAGTTTGCCGGGGCGACCTGCATTCGCCGATTTCCGGCTTCGGTCATAAATGCTTACAACATACAGCCCTGAATATCTGAACTTTACTTAATATTCTGCTTCTAATTTTCAATCTTGTATTACCGTGATGTTGCATCATGTTATTACCTTATGCTGTTTTGATCGTTCACCTAGTCATCCTAGTTACCAAGAGAGGCTTCTCATGCACAGACCCATTTCAGCCAGTCTATTACTACTCTCCCTTGCCGGAAGCGCTTACGCACAAGTCGTGCAAAATGATGAGCAGCGCAGCACTCTGAGTGATCAGCAGGAAGTTGCTGTGACGATTTACAACGAGAATCTTGCGCTGATAAAAGATCAGCGGAAGTTGCAATTGAAGCGTGGCGCATCGGCGCTTGCTTTTCGCGATGTCAGTGCCAGAATGCGGCCAGAGACGGCCTTGTTGCGTAGCGTGACAGCACCGGGTAGTTTGTCTGTCGTTGAGCAGAATTTTAATTTTGATTTGCTGACACCACAAAAACTATTGGAAAAATATGTGGGTCGTAACGTCAATATTATTCGCACCAATACGGCAACCGGAGCGGAAACGACCGAGTCGGCTCAAGTGTTGTCTGCCAATAATGGCGTGGTGTTGAAGATCGGTGATCGCATAGAAACTGGTTTGCCTGGCCGCATTATTTACCCTGATGTCCCTGCGAATTTGCGTGACCGTCCTACCCTTGTGATGGCACTCGATAACAACGGCGCGCAGCAACAAGATGTCGAACTTAGTTACCTGACGGGCGGTTTGTCATGGAAGGCTGATTATGTCATCGAACTGAATGCCACTGACGATAAACTTGATATTTCGGGTTGGGTCACACTGGGTAATACCAGCGGTGCTACGTATCGCAATGCCAAGCTGCAACTGGTGGCTGGTGACGTGCATCAGGTCACGCAAAGAGTTGAGGTTACCGGCAGTTCAAGAGCGAAATCGGATACTCGACTAGCGATGGTGGCAGCTCCGGCCATGGCCGAAGAGTCTTTGTTTGAATATCATTTGTACACACTGGACAGGCCAACCACCATTGCAGAAAATCAGACCAAGCAAGTGGCATTGCTGGCCGCTTCCGGTGTCTTGGCGCGTAAGGAATTGCTCTTGACTGGCAATGACTATTATTACCAGAGCAGTTACGGTGATCTCGGTCAAAAAATGAAGATAGGTGTCTTCGTTGAGTTCGACAATAAAGAGGCATCCCAATTGGGTATGCCTTTACCCAAAGGTGTCGTACGTGTTTACAAAAAAGACGGTAAAGGCAATGCACAGTTCATCGGTGAGGACAGTATCGATCACACACCGAAAAATGAAAAAGTCCGACTTAAACTAGGTGATGCTTTTGACGTGACCGCCGATAAGAAACAGACTGACTTCAAAAAACTCGCAGGCTCCGGCAAGTACAACTATGTATTTGAAAGCGCCTATGAGCTAGTGTTAAAAAATGCAAAAAAAGAAGCTGTTGTCGTGACTGTGCAAGAACCTATGCCAGGAGACTGGCAAGTACTGAACACCAGCCACCCGTTCACCAAAAGCGCCAGCAACACGGCGGTATGGAAAATCACCGTGCCAGCCGAGGGGAACACTAAGCTGACTTACCGTAGCCTGGTGAAGTATTGAGTTGAGTCGTCTCCTGGTCGAGTTGCCAGCTTTCACTAAGCATTACCTTGGTAGTGCCAAGTTTTATGACGACTTGGTGCAATCGATTCTGAGATTTTCGTCACTCCAGAAACGAACCTGCAAGCTGCATGCGGCTTTCAGAGGCATTTCATGCCAGAAGGCGCATCCCGCTTGCGGATTCTTTTTTAAAAATGATCTGATAGTTACAGCATTACGACATAAGTCTTAAACGATCACAGGAACATCCCACCGGATGCCTCGACACGCTGCGCATTGATCCAGCCGCTGCCATCCGACAACAAAGATGCGATTACTCCGCCGATATCATCCGGCAAACCGACGCGGCCTAATGCTGTCTGGCTCGCGACAAACTGATTCAGCTGCTGGTTGTCTCTGACAGCGCCGCCGCCAAAGTCCGTCTCAATCGCGCCTGGTGCGATGACATTCACGGAGATGCCGCGTGGTCCGAGTTCTTTAGCCAGGTATTTTGTCAAGACTTCGATCGCGCCTTTCATCGACGCATACGCGACATAGCCAGGCAAGGCAAAGCGAGTCAGTCCAGTTGAGACATTCAAAATACGTCCATGATCCGCGATCAGTGGCAGCAAGGCCTGCGTCAGGAAAAATACACCCTTGAACTGAATATTCACTAACTGATCAAACTGCGCTTCACTGGTCTCGGCAAACGTCGCATGAATACCGATCCCCGCGTTGTTCACCAAAAAATCAAAATGCTGACGTTGCCAGGTCTGGTTCAATGCCGCGTGTACCTGATTGCTGAACTCGGCGAAGCTGCTTACCTTGCCAACATCGAGTTGCAGCGCAACCGCTTTACGGCCCAGCGCTTCGATCTCGGCAACGACGGCCAGTGCATCTGATTGCTTGCTTTGATAGGTCAGAATGATATCGACGCCTTGGGCCGCGAGTTTCAGTGCGGCGTTTTTGCCCAGACCACGACTACCACCGGTAATGATTGCGATTTTTTGAGTCATTTTGCTGCTCCTGGTTAATGTAGATTAAATGTGTATTGCCCAAATTGTTTGGGATGGAGGCAGTGTATAACTTGATTTAACTGGTATAAAGATAGTTAAAATGATTGCACTGTTCGTCAATAACGAACAATAAATAACGAATAATAAATAGCGAACAATAAATAACAGACGGAGCCTTACCATGAATCGACTGGAAGCCATGCAAATCTATGTGCGGGTTGCCGAGCTTGCCAGCTTTACGCAGGCGGCAGACAGTCTTGGTCTGCCCAAGGCCAGCATCTCTACCGCCATCAAACAGCTAGAAAGCTTGCTCGGCACGCGGCTGCTTAACCGCACCACGCGCACGGTGCAGATGACGCAGGACGGCGTCTTGTTCTATGAGCGCAGCAAAGACATGCTCGCCGACATGGATGAGTTGCAGACGATGTTTCAGCAAGGTGAGGGCGAGATTAGCGGGCGTTTGCGCATTGATTTACCGATTGGTGTCGCGCGTTATATTCTGATTCCCCGTTTGCCGGAATTCCTACAGGGTTTGCCTAAGCTAGAAGTTGAAATCAGCAGCACCGATCGCCGGGTCGATCTGGTCAGAGAAGGCTTTGATTGCGTGATGCGTATCGGTGCGCTCAGCAGCTTGGGTGAGAGCGCACTGATTGCCAGACAGCTAGGCGAGCTGCGGCAAATTAATTGTGTCAGCCCCGATTATCTTGCACGCTTTGGCACACCACAGTCGCTGGACGACTTGCGCCAGCATCGCCTGATTCACTACACCGCCAACTTTGGCGGCAAGCCGGTGGGGTTTGAATATGTCGACAACGGACAAAATAAAACCCTGAAGATGACTGGCAGCATCACCGTCAATAATAGCGATGCTTATCAGGCCGCCTGTCTGGCGGGCTTTGGCATTATCCAGGTGCCGGTGACCGGCATGCAGCGCGAGCTGATTGCTGCGGGACGGCTGGTCGAGATTTTGCCCGCTTACACCGCACAAGCCATGCCCGTTTCTTTGTTATACGCCAACCGGCGACACCTGCCCAAACGCACACAGCGTCTGATGAACTGGATCGCGGAGGTGATGGCACCATATCTGGTGTCACCAGATTCGCGCGGTACCTAGTGGTACAAGGAGTTTGTCGTCGCGCTCAGGTAATACGAGCTCACTTCAATTGCCTATAAAAACCACTGACTATTCAAATAATTTGTAAAGCATGCTTGACATCTGGTTTGTTGATAACTAATATGTAAAACATGCTTTACATCGTAATCGAGGTAAAAAAGTTGGGCAGCGAAAAATAGTTTGAATCGCTGCTTATTTTTTGCAGAGCCGTGTCAAGTTTCCTTGACTTGGTGCAGTGGAACGCAGACTCGTTAAAACTTTGAGCAAGCGAACGAAAATCTAGTCATCACCATAGAAAAAAACGCAGTAAAAACCGAAGTAATCGCGCAGAAAAAAACCAAAGTCAGCAAGGTGACCATTCACCCTGCTTTTTTTAACGGCATCAGTGTCAAGCAGGCTTTACATTTTGTTTAAGGAGACCCAAATGAATGAAGCAGCGTATTCAAAAAGAGACAAAGAAATAGCAAGGAAATACCGCAAGGAACTAGGCTTGTCGGTTGTGCTGTACGTGATTGTTTTGCTCGTTTCAATTAGTTATGCAAAGCCGATGGCGGACAGTGTGCTCCGTACTTTGATCGTCATGACGCCAGTGATTCCCGCGTTTGGGGCACTGTGGGCGATCGTACGTAATTTCAAGCGCATGGATGATTATGTCCGCGTCTGGCTGCTCGAGGTGGTGGCGATTTCCGGTGCCATCACCGCGTTTTTTAGCTTCAGTTACGGGTTTCTGGAGGGGATAGGTTTTCCTCGTTTGAGCGGGTTTGTCACCTACGGCATTTTTATGGGGTGCTGGTGCCTGATTATCGGTATTCGCAAAATTCTGGAGCGTGAAAAATGAAAAACATCGTCAAAGAATTACGAACCCAGAGAGACTTAAGTCAAGCCGCGCTCGCCGACTTGCTGGATGTCTCGCGACAGACGGTGAACGCGATTGAAACCGAGCGTTATGACCCTAGCTTGCCACTAGCTTTTACGATCAGCAAATTATTTGGATTGCCGATTGAAAAAATTTTCTTCGTCGATTGAGCCAGATAATCCGCTAAGCCGATAAAGAATGTACTCAGAGATGAACTCAGTTGATTTTAGAAATTCAGTTCAGTAACAACGACTAATAAACTGTTAATAATTGATAGAGGAATTACCATGAGCTTCCCATCTTTTTGCCAAAACAAAATATCCTATTTCGCAATCATTGTCGCCATCGTTACGGCGATTTCGTCCAGCAGCAGTAAAGCGGCTGACGCATCTGCTATTGCATCGACTGACACGTCCGCTGTTGCTAATGAAGTGTCCAGACCCAGTACGGCGACGGACTATCAGATCGGTAGTATGTATGTCGAACAGTACCTCAACCCGAATGCAAAAGGCGCACCTGTCATCCTAATCCCCGGCTTATCCAGCGGTGCTTACGTTTGGGATGACACGGTCAAAGCGCTACAAAATAAGCACAGTATTTATGTGATCACCCTCGCAGGCTTTAATGGAAAACCCGCGATGCCCGGCGCCAAATTGCTTAAAGCCAAAGAATCACTGGCGGAGTTAATACGAACAAAGAACATCCAAAAGCCGGTATTGGTTGGTCACAGTTTAGGCGGGGCTCTATCGATTTGGTTTGCGGAGGATTATTCCAATCTGATTAGTGGTGTTTTTGCTGTTGACGGCTTGCCTGTAATGCCACGATCCGAAAATATGACTGCCGAACAGAGACAAGCCATGAGCCAGGGAATGAAAACGCAAATGTCCGGCGTCACCCAAGAAGTTTTCGCCGATCAGCAACTGAAATATATGCAAGTGATCGGCGTCATTGACCAGGAACTTGCAAAAAAACTGGCCATCCGCAGTGCGACCAGTGACCGCACCGCATTTGTTGACTACATGGCTGAATTGTTTGCTACCGACATGCGCAAAGATCTGCCTTCGATCACTGTTCCCTTAGCCGTTGTATCGCCGTATTACGAAAAAGATTTTGTATCGATGCCTATGTCAGAGGATCAAAAAACAGCTTATTACGCATCGCTGCTATCCGGAGTGAAGAACTTGCAGATGATCTCAATAAGCAATGCGAGGCACTTTGTCATGCTCGATCAACCTGCCATCTTTAATGACAAGCTACAGAGTTTTATGAATTCAATTCACTGAGTTAGATATGCTCTGATCAAATCCGCGCAGCAGTCGCAGCGCGGATTTTTTATCATCTGGGTAGACAGATATTGCGCTGATGACGCGCTGGTAGAATCTCGCCACCCGCAACGCTTTTACGATCTCTGAGCAATCCCTTAGCAAGCCTTTAGCAACCCCAGGAATGCAAGCTCGCCGTAGGCGTATTCTTGCCGGGTTTTGCTGTGGATGACATCAGAACAATCACAGCCGTACTGTTTGGGCCGTCTATTTCAATAATGAAATCCGGGAAACCATCGCCGTCCATATCCGTAATCCCGACGATGCGTGAGGCCCAGCCATAATAGCCAAGCGCGTACTCAAACTGCTTACCATCGTATTCAATAAAGTACGTTGCACCTTCACCGTAGGGCGCACCGTTTTTTCCCTTCAGTCCATTTTGAATCCGCATGCCAAACGGCACCTCGTTCAGTTTTAAGCGATATTGATAATCGAGTTCGGGGTTGAGAATATGTCCACCGTTTTTAAACACGTACAGAGGATGCTTACCCGCTTTGATCGGTGATCCGGGCACGCGCAGATGCAAGATGCCATCACTTTCCTGCTCTGTGAATTCAGCAGATGAACTTGCCGGAGGAGCGTTTTCTTCCGGTATCTGGCGAACGATTTTGTTCAACCATTCCGGGTTTTTGTCGGCTGGGGATTGCGCCTCGATATGCAAGACGTTCTCTTCGATGATCAGGCTATACCATTGATCCCTTGGCCATTTTGCCGGCACCAGATGTTCAAATTGTTTTGGCACACCATAACTACCAACATCTTGACGCCACTCACCGACTTTAAGCAGCGCACCGGGCTCCTTGTCCGCTGCGTAACTCAAGGATGTCAGTAGCAAGCTTGCCGACAATAAGATGCGTGATGGAATGGTTTTCATAATGATGACGTGAGCTAATGTGTTATCTCAATGAATTCAATCAAGCTAATGCGATGTACTTTTAAGATAGATCGCTTCCATGTAATGCATCAACCGGCCAGTACGTCATGCCTACCGTTTATCCAGATAACCCCAGGCAACGCCTATGAGCAGGCCACCGGTATGTGCCCAGTTCGCGATCGAACCCAGTACGCCAACCCAACATAAAACAAACCAGCCGAGCATCATTACAATCGTCTGTTGCGTCAGGATGATGCCAAATCGCGGGTTGGTGCGTCCTTGCATCCAGATGTAACCAAACAAGCCATACAGCACACCCGACATGCCGCCAAAGAATGGCGATTGCGTCAGCAAAAATTGCACGAGATTTGATCCGATACCAAGCACGACAATAAACAGCAAATAAAACGCCGTACTTCGCCTGCTCTCAATCAGCTTACCCAGATCCCACATCGCCATCATATTAAACACCAGATGCATGACACCAAAATGAATAAATATCGGTGTGATGAGACGCCAGACTTCACCATGCATAATATTGTCCAGGCCGTGGCTGGCCGGATCGGCAATCCATAGCGGGCTTAGTATGGCATCGACTGCGCCTAGCTTAGACAATAGCGCGACCAAGAGACTGATGGCGATCAGCGCATTCGATACGCTGAGATATTTTTTAATCGTGAACATGGGTTGTAGGATCACTCTTCGTCGTCAAATTCTTCGGCAAGATTTTTCCAGCCATGACGTGCAGCGAATGTGCAGAATTCTTCCGGAGCTTCCAGCACGATCAGCTTTCTTTCTTGCAGGCCCAGATCGCTATGTCCAAAGTCCGGCCCGACATAACCGAGTTCACGCAACTTCGCCATGATCTGACTGAGCAGCACTTTATCGTTGTACAAGCCATTTTCGATCGGTGCGGCAAAGTCGATGTAGACATCAATGATGCCGTAGCCTTCATCAAAAATCCGTATCGCTTTGACGTCGTGGCTAGCGCCGCTGGAGTCAGTGGCTTTGAACGGGCCGCTTAATTGGATGTCTGTGTCTATTGTCATTTTGGGATTTGAAATTGAATTGAGAATTGAGTGATGAGAAAAAACGTACAGTTGAATAAGGCTATGTTTAACAATTTTTCAGTGAAGACTGCTCGCTTTTTGATATTAAGTAACGTTATTACACGATGGTTCCTAGCTCTCAGGCCGTAGATACTGTCTTGCAGATCAAGCGAATTCTGGATTAAAAGGGGTTTTAGACTTAAGGATCGTAAAAGCCAAAGAAAGTAATTTTCGCATACAAGCAACGATAGCGAGCATCTTAGGTTTTCCTGC